>JAQBGW010000040.1:0-3193 GCA_032128415.1 Betaproteobacteria bacterium
TACATGGGTTACAAGACCTGCTACTACCGCACATTCACGGTGGGCAGCGCGACACCGGCGCAGCACGATGCCTATAAGCGCGCGCGCAAGTGGATGGACGACGCAATCGGCATGCTGAAGCCTGGGGTATCCACCGAAGCCGTAGCCAAAATGTTTCCGAAATCCACGGAGATCGGTTTTGAAACCGAGATGTCGGCCTTCGGTCTGAATTTCTGCCACGGTCTGGGGCTCGGCCTGCATGAGCGGCCGCTGATCTCGCGGTTGAACTCGTTCAAGGATCCGTATGAACTGAAGGCCGGCATGGTATTCGCGGTCGAGACCTTCTGCCCGGCGAAAGACGGTGTATCGGCGGCGCGCATTGAGGAAGAGGTGGTGCTGACGCCGAATGGTGCGAAAGTCATCACGTTATTCCCGGCGCAGGAATTGCCGATTGCCAACAAATACTAGACACCGGGGTTACGATTGACTACCAAAGCCAAAAGCAAGAAATCTGCCGCAACGGACGACGACATAGGCCGCGACATCCGGTTGGAGTTGTTCCGGTTGCAAATGGAACTGCGGCTGTGCGAAAAGCGCGCCTATGACCTGTTCCTGCAGAACCTGATCAAGGGCACCAGTCATTTGTCGCTGGGGCAGGAAGCCATTGCCGCCGCCTTCGGTGTGGCCATGCGCCCCGATGACTGGACATTCTGTACCTATCGTGGTCATGCCCATACCCTCGCGCGCGGCGCATCGATGACTGGTGTGCTGGGCGAATTGATGGGCCGTGAATGTGGTTTGCTCGGTGGCAAGGGCGGTTCGATGCACCTGACTGACGTGGCCAAGGGCGTGATGGGTTCATACGCGATCATCGGTGCGCATCTGCCGATTGCCGCAGGGGCGGCATGGAGTGCGCAGTACCGTGGCACGGAGCAGGTGGCGGTGTGTTTCTTTGGTGACGGCACGACCAACATCGGTGCCTTCCACGAGGCGCTGAATTTTTCCGTGATCTGGAAGCTCCCGGTAATTTTTGTTTGCGAAAACAACCTGTACATGGAGTACACGCCGATCAGCACGGTGACGGCGGTGGAGCATCCGGCTGCGGATCGCGCCAGCGCTTATGGTCTCGAAAAAATCGTGGTCGACGGCAACGATGCCGACGCGGTGTATCGTACGGCGACAAAATACATCGACCGTGCGCGCAAGGGCGGCGGACCGGCGCTGATCGAGGCCATGACTTATCGTCATTCCGGTCACTCGCGCGCCGATCCGGCGAAATATCGTCCGGAAGGGGAATTGGAAAAATGGCTGGAACGCGATCCGATCAAGATCTACCGCGAACGCCTGATCGACCTGGGTGTAGTCGAAGCCACGCTGACAGACATTGAGGAAGAAGTGACGCAACAAGTCAATGATGCAACCGAGACTGCCAAGGCCTCGGCAGCGCCGTCGCTGGATGGCATCCATCAGCACGTATGGGCCGATGGAGGTGCAGCATGGCGGAACTGACTTATCGCGATGCGGTGGCTGCGGGCATCGCTCAGGAAATGGCGCGTGACGAGCGCGTGGTGTTTCTGGGCGAGGATATAGCGGCAGCCGGAGGTGTGTTCAAAGCGACCGTGGGTCTGTACGAAAAATTTGGCCCCAAGCGTGTACGTGATACGCCGATATCTGAACAGGCCATCCTCGGTGCTGCGATGGGCGCGGCAATGACAGGCCTGCGGCCGATAGCCGAGATCATGTTTTCGGATTTCCTTGCGGTGTGCTGGGACATTGTGGCCAATGAAATCGCCAAATCGCGTTACATGACCAATGGTCAGGTGTCGGTACCGCTGGTGATTCGTACGGCCAATGGTGGTGGTTCGCGCTTCGGTGCGCAGCACTCGCAGTCAGTCGAGAACTGGGCGATGATGATTCCCGGCATCAAGGTCGTTGCCCCGGCGTTTCCTGCCGATGTCAAAGGGCTGCTCGCGGCCGCGGTGCGTGATGATGACCCAGTACTGTTTTTCGAACAGAAATCACTGTATTCCCTGAAAGGCGAAGTGCCGGACGGTGAATATGTCGATGAACTGGGCAAGGCGCGCGTGCTGCGTCAAGGCAAGGACTGCACGATCGTCGCGCTGGCGCTGATGGTGCATCGGGCGCTGGCGGCTGCGGAAATCCTCGAAAAAGAACATGGCATTTCCTGCACTGTGGTGGATGTGCGTTCGCTGGTGCCGCTGGATACGGTAACGATACTCGCCGAAGTTGCGCGCACCGGACGGCTGGTGACTGTTGAGGAGAATCCGCGGCTGTGCGGCTGGGGTGCGGAAATTGCGTCGATCATTGCCGATGAATGCTTCTGGGAGCTCGATGGTCCGATCATTCGCATTACCACGCCGCATATTCCATTGCCTTCCGCCGACCAGCTCGAAGACAACACCATCCCGTCGGTTGAGCGCATCGTGCGCGAGATCAGCGAAAAAATAGATTAGCGCAGGAGCCGCGATGGATATCATCATGCCGCAGCTCGGTGAAACCGTGACCGAGGGCGTAGTCACCAAGTGGTACAAGAAGGCCGGCGATACAATCAAGGCGGACGAGACCTTGTTTGATGTAGAGACCGACAAGGTCAGCACGGAGATTCCGTCGCCGGTGGCCGGAGTGGTTGCCGAAATTGTAGTCGCTGAAGGCGTTACGGCAAAAGTGGGTGCGCGGCTCGCGGTCATTCACGAAAGCGGATCGGCGAAACCGGCGACCACCACTGCCGTCACAGCGTCAACGCCGGCGGTGTCGGCAGGCGCATCGACTGCGCCCCGTGCGGCGCCACCGCGCGTCAACGCGGCTGACCGGCTGTCACCGGTGGTGCGGAAGCTGGTCGCCGAGCACAGCCTGAATCCAGCGGATATTGCTGGCACCGGGCGCGATGGGCGCATTACCCGCGAAGACGTCACAGAATTTATTGCCAGTCGTGGCACGCGTTCCGCAGCACCTGCCACGCCGATGCCTGCGCCAGTCGCGGCAGGGCAGATCGTCCCGTTTAACAGCGTGCGCAAACGCGTCGCCGAGAACATGGCGAAGTCCTGGCACACTGCGCCGCATGTGCTGCAGGTGGTGGAGGTGGATTTTCACCGCGTCGAGCAGGCGCGCAAGTTGCATGGTGCGGAGTGGAAACGCCGCGAAGGTTATTCGCTGACCTATTTGCCGTTCATCGTGCGCGCGGTGTCGATTGCAT
>JAQBGW010000041.1:0-18544 GCA_032128415.1 Betaproteobacteria bacterium
GGCTCTTGTCCGGACAATCCGAAATCGCGGATGTGTGCTGGCTTTGCCGGATCGCTCAAATCAAAAATCTGCGTCATCCGCGACGTGCGCCAGCCCGGGACACCCGACACCAGGTACGCAATGCCGGTAGCGCACTCCCACCAGCTTTTGTGCGTGCCATGCAAGTCGTCGGCAACGACAGATACCCGCGACGGCGGCCCCGGCAATGTAACGTCCCATACTTCGTGCGCGTCATGGCCGCGGGTGCGCAGCAGATAGATGCGGTCGCGCGCGGCGCGCGGCAGGTCACGGCCACTGCACACGCGCACCATCTGCGCGCCGCCCGGCCCGCCGGGGATGTGGTGCAGCAGCACGGGTTTCGCCGGATCA
Organism: Betaproteobacteria bacterium; assembly: GCA_032128415.1. Lineage (GTDB taxonomy): Bacteria > Pseudomonadota > Gammaproteobacteria > Burkholderiales > SG8-41. Next base: position 370 of record JAQBGW010000041.1, read on the forward strand.
GTGACGTCGATTAATGATGTGCCATTGGCTTCGTGTTTGCCAGTCACTGGATTGCGCGCGCTGCCGGCGTGATGGCCGATGTAGGCGATCCAGCGTCCGTTCTGCGGATGAATCACCGGCTGGTAGGCGCCACGGCCCTGCAGGTCGTGAAACCCGACCAGCGCCATGTCGCGGGATTCAGCCGCATAGGCATGCGGCGCAGCGGAAACGCTAAACACCAGCAACGCAACTGCGCAGAGGCTACGCATCACGCGACAGTGCAGGCCTTCCTGATCTGCCCGGGCAGCGGCACCGCGCATTTCTGCTGCACGTCGTACCACACCAAAGTGGCATAACCCTCGGCACACACCGCGCCGGCTTCAACATGGGTCAGCGTGTAATGGGTTTGCACACTGGTGCGCCCGACGCGCCCAATCGACAGGGCCACACTGACGGTGGCCGGATAATCCAGGGGCTGGATGTAATGGCAGGCAGCGTTGAGCAGCACGATCACTGGATGCGGCGGCACCGTGGGGATGCCCATGCCGGAAATCCAGCGCATACGAGTTTCTTCCATGAAGCGGAAGCAGCCGGTGTTGTTGACATGTCTTTCGGCGTCCATGTCACCCCAGCGCACTGGAATCACCGTGGTGAATACCGGCGCGCCGGTCGGCGCATCATCATGAACGACGCGAATCATGCGGCACTACACGACATTGCGCTTGTGCAAATCCTCAATCTCGCCGTCTTTGTACCCCAGTTCACGCAGGACTTCGTCGGTGTGCTGCCCACAATCCGGCGTCGCCGTGCGAATCTCATGCGGCGTGCGCGACAGCCGGAACGGCTGGTTCACCACCGCGACATTACCGACACCCGGAATATGGATGGGCACCGCCATTTTGTTGTGCTGCACCTGCGGATCGGCGAACACCTGATCCATTTTGTAGATCGGCCCGCCGGCAACGCCACACTCCTCGAAGCGCGCAGTCCAGTAAGCGCTATCGCGCTTCATGGTCAGATCCTGTAATTCCTTGTTCAGCGCATCGCGGTTTTTCGAGCGGATAGTGCGATCCTTGTACTCGGCCTTCTCCAGCAGCGTCTCGGCATTGAGCGCCTTGCACAGCCGCGCGAACATCTCGTTGTCGCCGGCGGCGATGTTCATGTGGCCGTCTGCCGTCTGGTATACCCCCGTCGGCGTTGAGGTCGGGTGATTGTTGCCCGTCTGCTCCGGCACTTCATGTTCCACGGTCCAGCGCGCAGCCTGAAAGTCGAGCATCGCAATCATCGCGTTAAGCAGCGACACTTCGACCCACTGGCCCTCACCCGACTGCTCGCGCTCGAGTAACGCGGTGAGTATGCCCAGCGCACAATACAGGCCCGCTGCCGAATCAGAAATTGCGCTGCCGGCACGCATCGGGCCGCGACCCGGCTCACCGGTGATTGCCATCAGCCCACCCATACCCTGCGTCACCTGATCGAAGCCGGGACGCTTGGCGTAAGGGCCGGTCTGGCCGAAACCGGAAATGCTGGCCAGTATTATTTTTTTATTGACCTTCTTCAGCGACTCATAATCAATACCGAGGCGGTTTTTAACATCGGGCCGGTAATTCTCGGCGACCACATCCGAGCGCTCGACGAGTTGCTTGAAAATTTTCAATCCATCCGGGTCCTTCAGATTCAACGTGAAGCCACGCTTGTTGCGATGCAGATTCTGGAAGTCGGCGCCGGTACGCCTGCCGCCCCAGCCGTCGGACATGTTCAGCCCCGGCGGAGTCTCGATCTTGATCACATCCGCGCCCCAGTCGGCGAACTGGCGCACTGCCGTCGGACCGGAGCGCACCCGCGTCAGGTCAATCACACGATAACGGGCCAGCGGGCCGCGGCGTTGGGCAGTGGCGTCATTGCTCATGATTTCTCTCTTCAAATACAGGCGGTTGATCCGGAGCCAGCAGCGATGACCTCGATACGGCGCACTGCCCTGACCGTGCTGTCGATTTTCGCATAAAGCAGGGGCGGAATCCTTAACGAATCCGCAGCGTGAGTTAGAATCAAAACATGAACGCCCCGGCACTAGCCATTCCTGTTGATCTTGAACGCCAGCGCACAGTCTGCGCCGCGCTACGCAGCTTCATGCCGGAGGCCAGCGTGCTGTTCGCGCCCGAGGACGTCACCCCCTATGAATGCGACGGGCTCTCCGCCTATCGTCAGGTGCCGATGGTGGTGGCGCTCCCGGAAAACGAGCAGCAGGTCTGCGAAATTCTCGAAGCCTGTTATGTACTGCGCGTACCGGTAGTGGCGCGCGGCGCGGGCACCGGGCTATCGGGCGGTGCACTGCCGCTCGGCAATGGTGTTCTGTTGTCGCTCGCCAAGCTGATGAAAATAGTACATCTCGATCCACTGGCGCGCACCGCGCTCGTGCAGCCGGGCGTGCGCAACCTCGCCATTTCCGAAGCCGCAGCGCCGCACGGTCTTTATTACGCACCGGACCCATCGAGCCAGATCGCCTGCTCGATCGGCGGCAATGTAGCCGAGAATTCCGGCGGCGTGCATTGCCTCAAATACGGATTAACAGTACACAACATCCTCAAACTGCGCGTCGCCACTGTCGAGGGTGAGATTATTGAACTCGGCGGCGGCGGACTCGAAGCCGCGGGTTACGATTTGCTGGCGCTGATGACCGGCTCCGAAGGATTGCTCGGCGTAGTCACTGAAATCACCGTTAAATTGCTGCCGCGTCCGGAGTCCGCGCAGGTGGTGCTCGCGGCGTTTGATCAGGTGTCCTCTGCAGGCCAGGCTGTTGCCAATGTCATCGCTGCCGGGATCATCCCCGCCGGTATGGAACTGATGGACCAGGCGGCGATCCTCGCCGTTGAGCCCTTTGTCAAAGCCGGTTACCCCACCGACGCCGCCGGCATCCTGCTCACCGAGTCCGACGGCACACATGAAGAAGTCCGCGACGAAATCCGCCGCATTGAAGACATCATGACTGCCAGCGGTGCTCACATCGTCCGCACTTCGCAGAACGAAGCCGAGCGCCTGAGACTGTGGGCGGGCCGCAAGGCGGCGTTTCCTGCAATGGGCCGAATCTCCCCTGATTACTACTGCATGGACGGCACGATCCCTCGCAAACGCATCGCTGAGGTACTGCGCGCCATCGCGGACATGGAAAAGAAATACAACCTGCGTTGCGCCAACGTATTTCATGCCGGAGACGGCAATCTGCATCCCCTGATTCTCTATGACGCCAATGACGCCGACCAGTTACGACGCACCGAAGAGTTCGGGGCGGAGATCCTCAAGCTGTGCATAGACGTCGGCGGCACCATTACCGGCGAACACGGCGTCGGCATCGAAAAAATTGATTCGATGTGCGTGCAGTTCGGCTCAGCGCAACTCGAAACTTTCCACGCACTGAAACATGCCTTCGACGAACACGGGCTATTGAATCCGGGCAAGGCGGTACCTACACTGCATCGCTGCGCGGAGTTCGGGCGCATGCATGTGCATGCGGGCCAGGAAAAGTTTCCAGATCTGCCCAGATTCTGAAATGTCAGATCTAATCTCCCAGTATGCGGATACGATCCGCGCCGCAGCCGCCGCAAAACGCCCGCTGCAGATTCGCGGCGGCGGCAGCAAGGATTTCTACGGTAATGCGCCGACGGGTGATCTGCTCGACGTATCGGGTTATCACGGCATCGTCGAATACGAACCCACGGAACTGGTGATCACCGCGCGCGCGGGCACGCCACTGGCCGATATCGAAACGGCAATGCGCGACCAGGGCCAGATGCTCGGCTTCGAGCCGCCGCACTTCGGCGGCAACGCGACGATCGGCGGTTGCGTTGCAGCAGGATTGTCGGGACCCCGCCGACCCTATGCCGGATCGGTACGCGATTTTGTGCTCGGTGTGCGCCTGCTCGACGGCCGTGGCACCGACCTCGCGTTTGGCGGCCAGGTGATGAAAAACGTCGCCGGCTACGATGTATCACGACTGGTGACCGGATCGCTGGGCACGCTGGGAGTCATTCTTGAGGTGTCGCTGAAGACACTGCCGCTGCCGCCTGCCGAAATCACGATGATGCGCGAGGAGTCCCGCACCAACTCGATCCGCCTGATGAACGAATGGGCGGGCAATCCGCTGCCGATTACCGGCACCTGTCACGTCGAGAAGCGCCTGTATGTGCGGCTCGCCGGCGCCACTACTGCAGTCAAAGCGGCCTCACACAAAATCGGCGGTGAAGTCGTCACCAATGCTGCGGAGTTCTGGCGCGACGTGCGTGACCACCGGGACTTGTTCTTCGCTGGTGTCAGACCGCTGTGGCGGCTGTCGCTCAGTTCGACCACACCGGAACTCGATCTGCCCGGACCGCAACTGGTCGAATGGGGCGGCGCGCTGCGCTGGATCAAATCCGACGCCGACGAGAACGCCATCCGCAAAGCAGCACGCGGCGGCGACGGCCATGCAACGCTGATCCGTCGCGGCAATGCACGTATCGCCGCCTTTCATCCACTGCCCGAGGCGCTGATGCAGTTGCACAAGCGCGTCAAACAGGCAATGGATCCTGCGGGCATACTCAATCCCGGCCGACTCTATCCCGATCTGTAACACCGTATGCAGACCAACCTCGCCGACTTCATCAAGAACACCCCGCAGGGCCGCGAAGCCGAGTCGATCCTGCGCAAATGCGTACATTGCGGCTTCTGCACGGCGACCTGTCCGACCTATCAGTTGCTGGGTGACGAACTCGACGGACCGCGTGGACGCATCTACCTGATGTTGCAGGTATTCGAAGGTAAGCCGGCCACCGTAAAAACGCAGTTGCACCTCGACCGTTGTCTGACCTGCCGCTCCTGCGAGACGACCTGCCCGTCGGGCGTGCAGTATGGCCGGCTGCTGGATATCGGCCGCGCCGAAGTCGCAAAACAGGTGCCGCGCAGTGGCTTCACAAACTTTAAACGCTCGCTGTTGGCCGCGGTGCTGCCGCGACCCGCACTGTTCAACCCGCTGCTGACCATGGGGCGCATGGCGCGCAATATGCTGCCGAAAGTACTGGACGATGTAGTGCCCGACGAACCCGCACGCCCGCGCGCGTTGCCGATCAGCGGTCACACCCGGCGCATGCTGGTGCTGGGAGGCTGCGTGCAACCGGCGCTGTCGCCGGCAACCAATGCCGCTGCCGCTCGCGTACTCGACAAGCTTGGCATCACGCTCGCGCAGGCACCGAACGCCGGCTGCTGTGGTGCTGTGACTTTCCATCTCGATAAACTCGAACAGGCACTGGCTGCGATGCGCCACAACATCGATGTCTGGTGGCCGCATATCGAACAGGGTGCGGAAGCGCTGATCTTCACTGCCAGCGGTTGCGGCGCGATGATTACCGACTACGGCCACCTGCTCGCACATGATCCTGCTTACGCCGAGCGCGCCAAACGCATCTCGACGCTGGCCTGCGATCTGAGCACGGTCATAGCAGAAAATAAAGATCAATTAAAACAATTAGTTACGCAGAATCCACCGAACGGAAAATTCGCCTTCCATGCCCCCTGCTCACTGCAACATGGTCTAAAGCTGCAAGGCCGGGTCGAGGCGCTGCTTGCTGAACTCGGCTTCGACCTGACACCGGTAGCCGACGCCCATCTGTGCTGCGGTTCGGCCGGCACCTACTCCATTCTGCAACCGGAAATTTCGGCGCGATTGAAGGCCAACAAGATCGCAACGTTGACTGCGCATGCGCCTGCGCAGATTCTCACTGCCAACATCGGCTGCCAGACCCATCTGCAATCGGCGACAAAACTGCAGGTGCGGCACTGGATTGAGGCAGTGGACGACCTGTTATCGGCACCCCGGTAACGTCCTGACCGTGCTTTGCCCGCACTGAATATGCCCCGCTAGGTCTTGTACTTTTCCCGCAAAGGGCGTACCTTCGGCCGCGAATGGGGTATGCACAGGGCTTGTACTTTTGTACGCACCGGCGTACCCTCCGCTGCAATTCATCTGCTGAGGAGCATCGCATGGTCGCTGTCGCCACTGTCACTGCCTACGAGCTGGCCGTCACCGCGCCCGCCAAACGCCCCGGCGACAAACAGCCACCGCGCCGCATCGGCAATGTGCCGGTCTATGAACAGGAATTCTGGACCAGCAAGCAACGCCAGGCCAATCCGCTGCACGAAGTCTCCTATCGCGGCTGCTTCAAGCCGCAACTGCCCGCCTACTTCATCGACCGGCTGAGCAAACCCGGCGATTTCATTTATGACCCGTTCAGCGGGCGCGGCACCACTGCAATCGAAGCAGCGCTGATGGGACGCAACGTGATCGCCAACGACATCAATCCGCTGTCGGCCATGCTGACGCAACCACGGCTGGAAGTGCCGCTGATTGCCAACATCGACGTCCGGCTGCGTGCCATCAAGCTGACTGCAAAACGCAGCAACGACATCAACCTGTCGATGTTCTATCACCCGGACACCGAGCGCGAATTGCTGAATCTGCGCGCCTGGCTCATTGAACGGCATGACAGCGGCGCAGAAGATGATGTCGACCGCTGGATCCGCATGGTCGCTACCAACCGGTTGACCGGACACTCACCGGGATTTTTCTCCGCTTACACGTTGCCGCCTAACCAGGCGGTTTCTGCCGAGAGCCAGATCAAGATCAACGAAAAAACCGGCAAGAAGCCGGAATACCGCGACGTGCGTGCGCTGATCCTGCGCAAATCCATGCAACTGCAAGGCGACATCAACGCCGCCGCGCGCTGGCGATTGCAACAGGCAGCTGCGCAAGCGCGGTTCCACCGCGAACCGGCCGCACAAACTGCCGGCATTGCGGACGACAGCGTGCAATTGACCGTAACCTCACCACCATTTCTGAACGTCGTGCAGTACGCAAAAGATAACTGGCTCCGCTGCTGGTTCAACGGGCTCGATGCCGAAGCCATCGGCGCCGGCATCACCATGGCAACTACGGTCGGGGACTGGTCCGCGGAAATGCTCGACGTATTGCGTGAGCTTTATCGGGTGACGCGCCCCAAGGGCTGGGTGGCCTTTGAAGTCGGTGAAGTGCAACGCGGCGTAGTCAAGCTGGAAGAAGCTGTGGCACCGCTGGGCATAGCAGCCGGCTTCACCTGTGAAGCCATCCTGATTAACACCCAGAAATTCACCAAGACGTCGAACATCTGGGGCATCGGCAACAACGAGCGCGGCACCAACAGCAATCGCATCGTCATGCTGCAAAAACCGGCGTGAAGGGATAATATTCAGCAGTGCCAGGGAAAACAACCCCTGCTTTCCCGGCAATCTGAAGGAGCACTGCATGTTTGATCCCGTATCCATCCCCTTCGGCGCGAAAATGCTGTTCAACACTGTGAAACTCAAGCCGGGTATCAACCTCGAAGAGGTCGAACTGGCGCTGGGAGAAATGTGCAACGTCGTCAAAAACACTTATGGCGGCGACAAGGGCGGCTTCATCGCCGGTCAGGTTTTTAAATTCACCGGTTTTCTGTCCGATGAAGGCTCGATGAATGCATTAAAAACCGCCGATGACCATATTGCCATCGTGACTTACTGGCGGTCGTTTGAAGAGCACGAGAAATCCCACGCCGACGAAGCATTCAATGCCAAGTTTTCAGAGCTGGCAGAAATGTGCACCGAAAGCAAAGAGCTGGGGTATGAAATGCTCTGGCAGGGTGAGTCAGAGCCCGCACACTGATGTGACCGGGCTGCTGTCCGCTAGACGATAGCCGCAGCCCGCGCAATAACCCCGGCATCCGGCAACGACTCCACTGACCAGCACAGGCGAATCACTTCACTGCTCTGCTGTGCGGTCAGGATGCCCTCGGCCAACCCGCGGAACTTCGCTTCCAGGTCCGCGTCGCTCATCGGACGTTCCAGCGTGCCCAGCGCATGTTCGACGCGGCGCTCGACGGTGCGCCCATCCGTCAGCCGGATGGACACGTGCGATTGGACGCGACCGATACTCGCGTCTGACTCGATGTGTATCTTCCGCCGCAACGCCACCACCTCGGGATCGCGCACGCAGGCATCGCTGAACTGCGCCTCACCCGCCATACCGAAACGCAAGGCAACTGCGGCGGCATGAAACACGCTGAACTTGCCTTCGAGCCCGGTCTGCGGATTCTCCTTCGCAGTCAGCTCCAGCACTATCGGTGAGACTTTAATGTCCACGCGCTCGATCATCTCCGGCGTGAGCCCATGCTCGTTGCGCAACTGGATGCAGCCGTCGATCGTGCCGTGCACCACCAGTCCGCAGGCAAAGGGCTTGTACATATTGGATGACAGCTCGTAACGCTTGCCCCACTCCGCGGTGATTACGGATGCGTCGAATTTGGTGGACAGCACATGCGCAAATCCGCGCGGCGCCTCGATGCCCTGATCCGAACTGGTGAAGTTTTTGGAGGCCAGCAGCGCCGCCGTCAACCCATTCTGAGCCGCGCGCCCCGGATGCAGGCTTTTGCACATCGACCCGAACATCTCGCGCAGACCGGACGACTGTGTCGCTGCGATCCCCAGCGCCCACACCATCTGCTGCTCGTTGAGACCGAGCAGCTTGCCCGCCGCCGCGGCCGCACCGAACACACCGGCCGTTCCCGTGATGTGCCAGCCAACCATGTAATGCTCGGGAAAAACCGACAGCCCGACGCGGCATTCCGTCTCGACACCGACGATAAAGGCGTGAATCAGATCCGCGCCACTGAAACTTTTCCATTCCGCAAGCGCGAGCAGCGCCGGCATGACCGGCGCGCTGAGATGGATGGTCTGGACGTGCGTATCGTCAAAATCAAACACATGCGAGCTGATGCCGTTGATCAACGCCGCATGCAAAATGTCCATGCGCTCGCTGCGGCCGAGAATGCCGGCCTGCGGCGCACCGGCAAACGGCAGCACGGCAGCGAGCGCGTTGTTAACCGTTTCATGGCGCGATGCGCCGATGGCACAGCCACACCAATTGAGCAGCGCGCGCGCCGCTTCGTGGCGTACCGGCGCGGGAATATCTTCGAGCTTTGACTGCAGAATGTAGCGGGCCAGATTACGGGTAGCGCCAGCGGTTGTTTCTTGCGACATCATGCTCACCCTGTCAATCGGCTTTCACGCCAGAAGCCGCCAGCACTGCAGCGATGGGCGGAAGTTTGAACATGGATTCCTCCTGTTTCATTTGTTGGACAGCAATGACGCAGATACGGATCAATACACCATCCCCGCAGCCGCTTCCCGCGGCAGGTCGCGCTCGGCTACGTCGAGCTGCTCATAGAACGATTCGATGTAAGCCTTGAACGTGGTGTCGTGGCGCTGCATTTCGATTTCGCCGAAATCCATCTGCGGCGGCGGCTGCAGATCAAAGTGCCCGTGCGCATCTTTGCCGCGCACCAGGCACGCCGGCATGCGTCGTTTGCCGACGTAGCGGGTACGCGTCGGGATATAGCTCAGCGCCAGCCCCACCCGTCGTTCATCCGAGCGGTTGGGCTGCGACTGATGCACCACGCAGGTGTGGTGAAACGAAAACTGCCCCGGCTTGAGGATCGCGCGGTCGATTTGCGACTGGTCGAACCACTCGACGATAATCTGCCCAGCGGTGTTGACGCTGTTCTTGATGAGACCGCTTTTCTGCTGCAACTGGCCGCGGATGTGGCTGCCAACCGCGAATTCCACCGGGCCGGATTCGGGCGTAACGTTGCATAGCGCAACCCATGCGGTGACATGGTCATACGGCCGCAGTCCGAAGTAAGTCGAATCCTGATGCCAGGCAGCGATGCCCTCACTCCTCGGCTCCTTGATGAAAAAGCGGCTGGTATAGAGCAGGATGTCGGGGCCGAGCAGATCTTCAACGGCATCGACTATCGCCGGCGTGCGCGCCAGCTCATCGACCCAGCGGCACATGAAATGCAGATTGCCGCGGTATTTTTTGTCGATCGCCATCAGCGAACCGCCGAGATGCTCCTCGGTCTTGCGCAATTCCTCCTGATAAAGCGCGACTTCGGCTGCGCTTAATCCATCCAGCGGATGCAGGCATCCATTGGCACGGAAATCCTTGATCTGCTGGACATTCAGTTTTTTCGGCATGACAGGGCCTCCACCAGCCCTCAAGTTTGCATGCGACCCCGACACATAGTGGTCGCCATTCGTGAACAAAATTTGTCGTGATAGTATAGCCATGAACAATTGCTGGCGACACCAAAGTCATGGCGGATTTCATCTACCGCCGCCAGCCCGCATCGCCGGAATCCATCGATGGCCATCAACTACGAACAACTCCTCAACTGGGACATTCCACAAGTTGAACAGACGCTGACCCGGCGTGACACCATGCTCTACGCGCTGGGCGTCGGCCTCGGTGCCGACCCGACGGACACGCAGCAACTGCAGTTCGTCTATGAAGAACACCTGCAAGCGCTGCCGACGATGGCCATCATCCTCGGTTCTCCGGGGCCGTGGCATGCCGCACCCGGCACCGGCGTCACGCGCAGTCACGTGGTGCATGGCGAACAGGGCTTTGTCATTCATCGCACATTGCCGGTTGAAGGCGTCATCATTGGCAAGACGCGCGTCACCGCAGTGCTCGACAAGGGCCGCGACAAAGGCGCGTTGCTGGTCACTGCCTGCGACGTGCGCGATAAAGCGAGCAACGAATTAATCTGCACCCTGACCTCCACCACATTCTGCCGCGCCGACGGCGGTTTCGGCGGGCCGTCGGGCCCGGTGCAACCACCCCACCCGATTCCGGAAACGCCGGCGCAGCACATTTGTGAATTGCCAACGCTGCCGCAGGCTGCGCTGATCTATCGCCTGTCCGGCGACTACAACCCGTTGCACGCCGATCCTGCTTACGCGCAAAAAGCCGGATTCAAAATGCCGATTCTCCATGGCCGCGCCACCTTCAGCGTGGTGGGCCATGCGCTGCTGAAAACGTTGTGCGGCTATGATCCCGCGCGGTTGAAAAGCATGGCAGGCCGTTTCTCGTCACCGGTATATCCCGGCGAAACCATCCGCACGGAAATGTGGATGAATGGGAACATCGCTACTTTCCGCGCCACCGTACCGGCGCGCGGTGTGACGGTGCTTAATAATGGTCGCGCCGAGATAACATAAATACCTGTTTATAATAAATAAGTTAAATAATAATGAGCATCTCATGACTGACTCAAAAATGATGGCCGGCAAGGTCGTAGTGGTCACCGGCGCCGGTCGCGGTATCGGCGCAGCGATTGCAAAAATGGCGGCGGAGCACGGTGCAAAAGTCGTGGTCAATGACATCGGCGTAGCGCTCGACGGCGCCGGCGGCGACCAGACCCCGGCTGAGGACGTGGTCAACGCAATCAAAAAGGCCGGTGGTGAGGCCGTCGCCAACACCGACAGCGTCGCGCAGTTCAGCAGTGCCGCCAAAATCATTCAATGCGCGATGGACACTTACGGACGCATCGATGGTGTGGTCAATAACGCCGGCATCCTGCGCGACGTGATTTTCCACAAAATGTCCGAAGACGACTGGGATTCGGTGATCAACGTGATGTTGAAAGGCGCTTTCAACTGTTCGCGCCATGCGGCTGATCATTTCCGCAAACAGGAATCCGGCGCCTTCGTGCACATGACCTCGACCTCCGGCCTGATCGGCGCCATGGGCCAGGCCAATTACAGTGCGGCCAAGCTCGGCATGGTGGCGTTGTCGAAATCCATCGCGGTCGATATGTCGCGTTTCAATGTCCGCTCGAACTGCATCGCACCGGTAGCGTGGACGCGCATGACCGCGTCCATTCCGCCCAAGGATCCGGCAACTGCGAAACGCGTTGAGCAGCGCAAGCAGGTCACCGCCGAGCACAACGCCCCGCTCGCCGTATTCCTGCTGAGCGATGCAGCCAAAGACGTCAACGCCCAGATATTTTCGACACGCAAGAATGAAATTTTCCTGATGAGCCAGTCGCGACCACTGCGCGGCATCCATCGCGCCGACGGCTGGACGCCGCAGCGTTGCGCCGAACACATGTTGCCGGCGCTAAAAAGCGAATTTTATGCGCCGACCGAACGCACGGCCGATGTGTTCCCGTGGGATTCGATTTAAGATCAAAAGCAGTCACAGAGAGCACAGAGAAGGTCAAAGACAAAGAGCAAGGAGATTTTCTGCACAATTTCTGGCACAACAAATCACACGGCTCATTCCGACCATCTCGACAACTACGGGTTCTCCTCTGTGAACTCTGCGTCCTCTGTGGCTAAAAAGGTTTTGACTCAATAGGTCCCTCATGAACGTACGTTATGAAAAAAACAACGGCATCGCCACGCTGACGCTGGATCGGCCGGATCGCCTGAACGCCATGGCCGATCCGATGTGGGATGCGCTGTATGGGCACATCCACACCATCGCCGCAGACGACGACATTCGCGCGGTGATACTCAAGGGTGAAGGCCGTGCCTTCTGTTCCGGCGGTGATGTCGCCGGCATGGCGAAGGCGGATATCGTCTCTGGTCGTGCGCGCTCACAAAAACGCCACCGCACCATTATCGCCCTCTACAACCTCGACAAGCCGGTGATCGCAGCAACCCGCGGCGCGGTGTACGGCATCGGCAACGCGCTGGCGCTGGCCTGCGACCTGATCGTCGCCTCAGACACCACAAAATTCTCGATGGCGTTCAAGAAAGTCGGCGTGGTGCCTGATGGCGGCGCAATTTTCTTCATGGTGCAGCGTCTGGGAATCGCCCAGGCCAAGGAACTGGTCTATACCGCACGCGTATTCGATGCTCATGAAGCCCAGAGCCTGGGTCTGGTGTCACGCGTAGTGCCCGACGCCGAACTCGAATCCGCAGCCACTGCACTGGCGACTGAATTCGCCGAATCAGCGAGCTACGCCCTGGCGCTCGCCAAGAAAATGTTTCAGGCCATGGCCGTGCCAACCCTCGAACAATTATGCGAAATGGAAACGCTGGCCTCCGGCATTGTGCGCCTGACGCATGATCATCAGGAGGGCGTGGCGGCGTTCAAGGAAAAACGTCCGCCGAAGTTTCTGGGCAAATAGTTTCCCGGAAAACAAACCTTGATCTCCACTCCGCGCAGCAGCGACGGCGCCTGGCTCGCTTGGCTTTGCATGAGCCGTACCAGCTTCGCGCTGATGTTCACCGCCTATGCCGCGGCCATACCGCTGCTGAAACCGGACTGGGACATGAGTGCCAGCCAGACCGGGTTGATACAGTCCGCCTGGCATATTGGTTTTCTGTGCTCCCTGGTCGCCGTCGGCTTCCTCGCCGATCGCTACGGCGCCAAACGCATATTCATCATCTCCAGCGTGGCCGCAAGTGCGAGCTCAATGTTATTCGCCATATTTGCCGACGGATTTCTCAGCGGTTTCATACTCTACGGATTGGCCGGATTGTTTTCCGGCGGTTCCTATACGCCAGGACTGACGCTGATCGCCGAACGTTTCAAGTCCGGCAGCCGCGGCCGGGCGATGGGCTTCTACATTGCTGCGGCATCAGCAGGCTACGCGCTGGCGCTGGTCATCACCGCGGCAATGACGCCGTTGATCGGCTGGCGCGGCGCCTTCATAGTCAACGCCACAGGCCCGGTGCTGGGCACCCTGCTCGCGCTGTATGCGCTGCGCGCCACACCGAACACCATACATCCGCGCAATCCCGACAACACCACCGAGCGCCCGGTGGCCGTTATCCTCGCCAACAAGCCGGCGATGCTGGTGACCTGGGCCTATACCTTTCATGCGTGGGAAATGCTGGGGCTTAAAGCTTGGATGCCGGCGTTCCTTGCTGCAGCTGCGGCCTACACCACCGGCAGCAGCGCCACCACGGCCGCGAGCCTGGGTGCAGGACTGGCCGCCATCGCCTATGTGGGCAGCGTCGCAGGCGGCGTTACCGGCGGCTGGTTGTCGGACCGCATGGGGCGCACCTGGACCATACTGGTACTCGCATCGACCAGCGCCGGCTGTTCGCTGGCTCTGGGCTGGCTGATCGGCCTGCCGCTGTGGCTACTGGTCGTCGTTTGCTTCATTTACAGTTTTGCCTCCGTCGGCGACTCTTCGGTGTTCTCGACGGCAGTGACCGAACTGGTGCCGCCGCGCCATATCGGCGCCGCCTATTCAGTGCGCTCGGTGCTGGGTTTCGGCGCCGGTGCCGTGGCGCCGTGGGTGTTCGGCCTGGTGCTCGACGCCGCCGGCGCGGCGCAGGCCTCGCCGATCGTCACCTGGGGACTGGCATGGTGTTCGCTGGGTGTCATCGCCCTGCTGAGTCCCATCGCCACCTGGCGGCTGCGACGCATGCCGGAAGCGCTGCAGATGGCCGGCGGAAAACGTTAAACTCGCCCATACAAACAATACGCGGAACATCATGAAAATCACCAAACTCGACATCTACATCCTGCGCGCACCCGAAGACAGCCGTCCGCACTGGGTCAGCCATTTCATCGTGCCCAAGGCCAATGAAATTCTGGTGCGCATGCATACCGATGAAGGTATCGAGGGCATCGGCATCGCCACCAGTTACACCCCGATCGAAGCGGCGATTAAAGCCTTCAAGTCCGGCATCGCCGATTACGTCATCGGCGAAGATCCGCTGGCGCCGGAGAAACTGCATCACAAACTGTTCTGGCTGACCGCGCAGCGTGTCGCTTCCGAAAAAGGCTGGACGCGCGAAGCCATTGTGCGCATCGCCGCTGCCATCGACATTGCCGCCTGGGACATCATCGGCAAAACAGCCAAGCTGCCGCTGTATCGTTTGTTCGGCGGCTTTCGCAGCGAAATCCCCTGCTACGTCACCTGCGCTTATTACCGCGACGGCAAGGACATGGCTGAGTTAAAGGATGAAATGCAGATGTTGAAGGCACAGGGCCACCAGGGTTTCAAGGCCAAGGTCGGCGGCGTCTCTCTGAAAGAAGACATGCAGCGGCTGGAACTGATCCGCGACATCATCGGCCCCGACAAGGATCTGATGATCGACGTCAACCGCGCCTGGGATCTGCCGACCGCCATCGAAGCCGCGCGCCTGCTCATTCCTCTGAACCCGCGCTGGCTGGAAGAGCCGGTGCGCTGGGCCGACGATCATCGCGAACTGATAAAACTGGCAAAACAGACCAACATTCCGCTGTCGGCCGGCGAGAGCGAACTCACCGGCTTCGGCTGCCGCGATCTGATCGAGGACGGCGCCATCCAGATCCTGCAGTTTGACTGCACCATGATGGGCGGCTTCACCATGGGCCGCAAACTCGCCGCCCTGTGCGAAATGAACCATGTGCAGGTCGCCCCCCACCACGACTGTTTCATCCACGCCCACATCGTCGCCGGCAGCCCCGCCGGCTGCATCGTCGAATCCTTCACCGATCCCGAGCGCGATCCACTGCAGGCGGAACTGTTCGAAGATCCGCCGAAAATTGCCAACGGCATGCTGACGCTCAAAGAGCAGCCGGGGCTGGGGCTGACCTTGTCCGAAAAAGCGCTGCAGAAGTTCGGCGAGAAAATTCTCTGAGCGACTTATGAACATGTACGCACCAGACGCGCTAATCACCAACCTGCTGAAGGCCTGGCATTTCCTCTACAAACGCGGCTTCATCGAGGGCTTTGGCCACATCAGCGCGCGCATTCCCGATTCAGATCTGTTCCTGCTGGCGCGCCATTCACTGGGACCGAGGGCGAATGCTGAGGATTTTCTGGTGGTGGACATGCAAGGCCGAAAAGTCTCTGGCGATGGTACTCTGCCCGGCGAATATCCGATCCACCACGAAATTCTCAAGGCGCGGCCGGACATCGGCAGCGTAATCCATTATCACGGCCTGCATTCGACGGCCTTCACCACCAGCGAACATAAACTGAAACCCATTCATTTGATGGGCACGCTGTTCCATGACGGCATCCCGATTTATGACGATCCACGGCTGGTGAGCAATGCTGACCGCGGCACGGCACTGGCCAAAGCACTGGGCCCGCACCGCGCGGTGCTGTTGCGTGCCCACGGCGCGGCGATCACCGGCGCGACAGTGGAGGAATGCGTGGGAGGCACTTTCCTGTTCGAGGAAAATGCCCGCCGTGCGCACACCGCCGCCAGCATGGGCAAACCCATCTGGATCGATGACAAACTCGCAGCGGATGCCGGTGGCGAACTGCTGAAAAGCCGCGGTCCGTTTAAACGGGTATGGGCGCTGGTTGAGAGCGACAGTGAAGAACTCGGCAAACATAAATAATATAAAGGAGCACATCGTGAAAATCATCATCAAACTGGTTGCTGCATTCGGCGCAGTCCTGCTCGCGCTCTCCACCTCTCAAGCCCAGACCTACCCGACCAAAACCATACGCCTCATCCTGCCGTTCGCCGGCGGCTCCGACACCGTCGGTCGACTGGTAGCCGGAAGACTTTCAACCGCACTTGGCCAGCAGGTGGTGCCTGATCCGCGCGTCGGCGCTTCCGGCAACATCGGCTTCTTGGCCGCGTCTAAAGCTCCGGCTGATGGCTACACGTTGCTGATAGGCGCGGTACCGGTGCTGACCAATCCGCTGCTCAATCCGAAAGTCGGTTACGACGGTATCCGCGATTTCACGCCAGTGGCGCTGCTCGCGACCATCCCCAACGTCATTACCGTTCACCCCTCGGTACCCGCCAAGAGCGTGCGCGAGCTGATCCTTATATCAAAATCCAGCCCCGGCAAGATCGCCTACGGCTCCGGTGGTTTCGGCTCCGCCAACCATCTGGCTGCGGAATTGATCCAGTCTGCAGCTAAAATCAAGTTCACCCATGTGCCGTACAAGAGCGCAACGTTCGGCATTGCCGGCGCGCTGAGCGGCGAGGTGGACATGGTGATCGTGGTCATTTCCAGCGCAATATCCTATGTGAACGCAGGCAAGATGCGCGCGCTGGCAATACTCGACACCAAACGCAACCCGTCGATCCCCGAGGTACCGACTTCTGCAGAAGCTGGTCTGCCGGGCATCATTGCAGTTAACTGGTATGCGATTCTCGTGCCGAAGGGCACGCCGCAGCCGATTGTCGATCGGCTGAATGAAGAATCAGTAAAGGCCATGTCCGAGAAGGAAATGCGCAGCCGCTTTGCCAAACTCGGAGGTGAAATCCATACCCGAAATCCCCAACAGACTGCGGAATTCCTGCGCGCCGAACATGCGCGCTGGGGCAAGGTCATCCGCGAGGCTGGCATCAAAGCGCAATAATTCATGGCGGGGTAGCACGCGGGCGCATTTCACGCTCCGTCAAGAATTGACGGCAGCATCAATACGGCGCACAGTTGCGCAGTCGAAATAATTGATCGACGAAATCCAAGGAAAAAGCGTGACGTTTTTTGTGGAAGGAATCAATAAGAACCGGGACCCGGATGCACAGGTTCGGCGCATCGGCGAATATGCGATGACGGCGGAGGCCATCGCGGTGGCACAAAAAACCGTCGAGGCATTCCTGGTTCAGGAGTTCAAACCCGGCATGGACAGCAAATCGCTGTTTTCACGGTACCAGGAGCACGGTGAACATCCGTTCATCTTCCGCAGCGACAACCAAACCTTCAATGTGCCCGGCTTCAACCACGCCCAATACGCGATAAAGCGCGCCACGGAGCTCTGCGGCGGGAAAACCTGAGCGCACTTCGAACACCCCGCAGTTGAGCCGCATAATGACGGCTCACGGCGGACAGCCCGCGACGTCTTCAAAGGCGTCACCAAGCCACCCGGAAACCCCGCCACTACGTCCAGCGCATTGGTTTTTTGTGCGATTGAACTTCCCCATTCTGCCGCACTCTTCAAATTTACCAGGCACATATAGCCATGAAAAACGGAAGCTTCATCCCCGGCAAGGACGCCTCTCTGGAGTCAACCATCGACACCATGCAGCGGAAGCTTGCGGCTCGCGGGTTTCATCTGAATGAGTCGTCGTGGCTCAATCCGGTGGAGTCGATCTGGTCAGTGCATGTGCGCGACCACGAATGTCCCATGCTGTTTGCCAATGGCAAGGGCGCAACGAAGCTGGCGGCGCTGGCCAGCGCACTGGGTGAGTTTTTTGAGCGCCTGAATACCCACTATTTCTGGACTCACTTTTATCTGGGCGCAACGCGCGCCAATCGCCCGTTTGTGCACTATCCGCAGGAGCGTTGGTTTGCGCCGACCAAGAACAACAAGTGGCCGAAAGAGCTGCTCAATCCAGAACTGCACAAGTTTTACAACCCTGGGGGCGACATAGCCGATCACGTACTGGTGGA
>JAQBGW010000042.1:0-7226 GCA_032128415.1 Betaproteobacteria bacterium
CTCGATGAGCTGCTTGCGTTTCATCTTGTTGTCGCAGAACTTGGTGACCGGGATCGCCTGTTTCGGGCCTTTGCCTTCCCAGAAAATCAGCTTCTTGTCGACGCCTGCGGCGATGATGTAGTCCTTCACCGTGATCGCACGCCGCTCTGACAGCTTCATGTTGTATTGCAAGTTGCCGATGCGATCAGTATGACCGGTGACAATGACAGCACCGATTTTGACCGGGCCACGCGCCCTGTTTTTCTTGCCCAGGCCGGCCAGGAACTTGTCGAAGTCCTTCTTGTTGTCGGCGGTCATGTCGGATTTGTCGAACCCCATGCCTTGCAACTCAACTTTTTGTGTAACGTTGAGCATCGACGGTTTCTTTTTCTTCGGCGCGGCGGCCTTTTTCTTCGGTGCCATTGCTCTAGCCGGCGCAGCTTTTTGCGTCATGGGTTTCGCCATGGGCGCAGGCGGCGGCGCTTCCGGGGTGGTGGCACAGGCACCCAGCAGCATCGCACCCGATGCAGCGCAGGTAACGAGCAGGTTGCGGATTGTTGAATTCATGATTTTTGTTCCTCCTGATTTTCGAAAAAGTATATATAGGGATGTGCCGGATAGTCCATAAAAACTAAGAATTTAATTTCCCCGAAGGCCACTAGATACCACATCCCCGATACCCGAGTAAACCTTGTTCCAAATACTAGCATGATTCTAATAATAAAAGCATAACGGCTGTGGCGGGGATGTCGCATCTGGTGGGTCGATTTCACTTTGTGGAACAACGGGTTTTGCTTGCCGAGCACCGGATAAATGCCGTGCGTTGCACTGCGTCATGCGCGCGGAGGGGGGTGACGATCCCCGTAGCTCGCGATGCGCTTGTTTGTGATTAACCGGTATCAGGTTGACCGTGGTGTGCCGGGCTAAATGTTGTGATCAATGATTTTCCCGCGCGATGGTCGCACGCAGACTTTGACCTCGCCGCAGCGCGCCGCAGCAGGCCGCAAACCCCGCTGCGCGACGATGCTTTGGCCCATCGTGCATGTTAGAATTCCACGTTTTGTGCCAGCGTCATCTGCAGTCGCACGCGGCGTGCGGACAGACAGACAAATCGCCACCCGGAAGCCATGGATCAATTCGCTAAAGAAACACTGAATATCAGCCTCGAAGAGGAGATGCGGCGCTCGTATCTTGATTATGCAATGAGTGTCATCGTCGGGCGGGCGCTGCCCGACGTTCGTGACGGATTGAAGCCAGTGCATCGCCGCATTCTGTTCGCGATGCATGAGTCCAACACCGTGTGGAACCGGTCCTATGTGAAGTGCGCGCGCGTAGTGGGTGATGTGCTCGGTAAATACCACCCGCATGGCGACAGCGCCACCTATGAGGCGCTGGTACGCATGGCACAGCACTTCTCGATGCGTTACATGCTGGTCGACGGTCAGGGCAATTTCGGCTCGGTAGATGGCGACTCGGCTGCGGCTTACCGCTATACCGAGTGCCGGCTGCAGAAGATCACCTCCGACATGCTGGCCGATATCGACATGGAAACGGTCGATTTCGTGCCGAACTACGACGGCAAGGAGCGCGAGCCAGTCACGCTGCCGACCAAGGTGCCGAACCTGTTGATCAACGGTTCGTCGGGCATCGCCGTCGGCATGGCCACCAATATTCCACCGCACAACCTGTCGGAAGTGGTGGATGCCTGCCAGGCACTGCTGAAGGACGCGGATATCTCGATCGAGGACCTGATCGCCATTGTGCCGGCGCCGGATTTTCCGACCGCAGGCATCATCTACGGCGTATCGGGTGTGCGCGATGGTTATCGCACCGGCCGCGGCAGGGTGATCATGCGGGCGCGCACCCATTTCGAGGAAGCTGAAAAGGGCGGCCGTGTATCGATCGTCATCGACGAGCTGCCGTACCAGGTTAACAAGGCCAACCTGCTGATGAAAATCGGCGAGCTGGTGCGCGAGAAAAAGCTCGACGGCATTTCCGACATCCGTGACGAGTCCGACAAATCGGGCATGCGTGCGGTGATTGAACTCAAGCGCGGCGAGGTTCCGGAAATTGTCCTGAACAATCTGTGGAAAAACACACAGATGCAGGAGAGTTTCGGCATGAACATGGTCGCGTTGGTCGATGGCCAGCCGCGCGTCCTGAATCTCAAACAATTCCTCGAGGCTTTCCTGCGCCATCGCCGCGAGGTAGTGACCCGCCGTACGGTATTTGAACTGCGCAAGGCGCGGGAACGTGGTCACGTGCTGGAAGGGCTGGCTGTTGCGCTATCGAACGTTGATGAAGTCATTGCGCTGATCAAGGCGGCACCGACGCCGGCGGATGCCAAACGGGAAATGATGGCGCGTTTCTGGCGCTCGAAGCTGGTGGAGGAGCTGCTCTCGCGTGCCGAAGAAGGTGCATCGTACCGGCCGGACGGACTGTCGGTCGAATTTGGCTTGCAGAAAAAGGGATACAAACTGTCCGACGCGCAGGCGCAGCAGATACTCGAACTGCGGCTGCAGCGCCTGACTGCACTCGAACAGGACAAGATCGTCACCGAATATCGCGAGACGATGGATACGATTACAGACCTGCTCGACATTCTCGACAAGCCGGGTCGTGTGACCAAGATCATTGCGACGGAGCTCGCTGAGGTAAAAAAGCTGTACGGCGACGAGCGGCGGAGCGAAATCGTCACCAGCACCCAGGATTTGAGTACCGAGGACCTGATTCAACCGGAAGAAGTTGTGGTGACACTGTCGCACGGCGGTTACATGAAATCGCAGCCGGTCGCGGATTACCGCGCGCAGAAGCGTGGCGGACGGGGCAAGCAGGCGACGACGACCAAGGATGACGATTTCGTCGAGAAACTGTTCATCGCCAACACGCACGATTTCATCCTGTGCTTCTCGAATCGTGGACGCGTTTACTGGATCAAGGTTTACTCGGTTCCGGTGGGCAGCCGTGCCTCGCGCGGCAAGCCGATCGTCAATCTGGTGCCGCTGATGGAGCACGAGAAAATCACGGCCATCCTGCCGGTCAAGGATTTCGACGACGATCATTTTGTATTCATGGCGACTTCAACCGGCACCGTCAAGAAAACCGCGCTGTCGGCGTTTTCACGCCCGATGGCCAAGGGCATCATTGCCGTCAATCTCGACGACGGCGATTATCTGATCGGCGTCGCCATTACTGACGGCAAGGAAGACATCATGCTGTTCTCCGATGCCGGCAAGGCGGTGCGCTTCAAAGAGAGCGAAGTGCGGGTGATGGGCCGGGCTGCCGCAGGGGTGCGTGGCATGAAACTGCAGCCAAAACAAAAGGTTATATCGTTGCTGACGACGAACGAGGAGAAGCAATCCGTCTTGACCGCGACCGAGTATGGCTATGGCAAGCGCACGCCGGTATCCGAATACACGCGCCACGGCCGCGGCGCGCAGGGCATGATCGCAATCCAGGCCAGCGACCGCAACGGCAAGCTCGTCGGTGCGCAATTGGTGACCAAGGAAGACGAGATCATGTTGATCACCACGGGCGGCGTGCTGATTCGCACGCGGGTGTCCGAAGTGCGTGAACAGGGCCGGTCGACGCAGGGTGTGCGGTTGATCAATCTCGATGAAGGTGAATTGCTGGTGGGGCTGGAAACCATCGTTGAAACCGAAGAGGAAGAAGAGTAATTCCCTGCGGCTGCGAGATTGGAACATTATTTAATTCAATACTGATCGCCGATTAAAACTATGGCACGAATATTCAATTTCAGCGCAGGGCCGGCGGTCTTGCCGGAGGCGGTACTGGAGCAGGCGGCAGCAGAGATGCTCGACTGGCACGGCAGCGGCATGTCAGTCATGGAAATGAGTCACCGCGGCAAGGAATTCATTGCGATTCACGCGCAGGCCGAGGCTGATTTGCGCGAACTGATGAACATACCGGCCAACTACAAGGTGCTGTTCCTGCAGGGCGGGGCGTCGGCGCAGTTTGCGGTGGTGCCGATGAACATATTGCGCGGCAAGACCAAAGCCGATTACGTCAACACGGGGCAGTGGTCGAAAAAAGCCATCAGTGAGGCCAAGAAATACTGCAAGGTCAATGTGGCGGCCAGTTCCGAGAGCGCCAATTTCAATCATGTGCCGAAGCAGGCGCAATGGCAGCTCGATCCGGAAGCCGCGTATGTTCACATCACGTCGAATGAAACCATCGGCGGCGTCGAGTTCCACTGGGTGCCGGATACCGGCGACGTGCCGCTGGTCGCTGACATGTCCTCACATATCCTGTCGCGACCGATGGATGTGTCACGTTACGGGCTGATTTATGCCGGGGCGCAGAAGAATATCGGCCCGGCGGGCGTGACCATTGTCATCGTGCGTGAAGACCTGCTCGGTCAGGCGTTGCCCACCACGCCGACGGTATTCGATTACAAAGCACAAGCCGACAACGATTCCATGTCGAATACACCGGCGACTTACGGCATCTATGTTGCGGGGCTGGTGTTCCGGTGGCTGAAGCAATTGGGCGGTGTGAGCAAAATGGAGCAGATCAATCGCGCGAAAGCCGCGCTGCTCTATGATTATTTTGACCAGACGGAGTTTTATCATTCACCGGTCGCCCGGGATGACCGCTCGCTGATGAACGTTCCTTTTACGCTGCGCAACGCGGCGCTGGACGATGCGTTTCTCCAGGAAACCAAGGCTCATGGTCTTACGCAATTGAAAGGCCATCGCTCGGTCGGTGGTATGCGCGCCTCTATTTACAATGCGATGCCAGTGGAAGGCGTGCAGGCGCTGGTGCAATTCATGCATGAATTCGAGCGTAAAAATGGATGATTCCGGGAAAATGCAAGAACCACTGAAAATCCTGACTCTGAATGCCATCGCCGGCGTTGGTCTGAAACGATTCCCGGCCGAGCGTTATCGCGTGGGTCCCGACACCGTGGCGCCGGATGCCATCCTGGTGCGCTCCCACGACATGCACAAGATGGACATTCCGGCGAGCGTCAGAGCCATCGGCCGCGCCGGTGCGGGCACCAACAATATCCCGATCGAAAGCATGAACAAGCGCGG
Source organism: Betaproteobacteria bacterium (assembly GCA_032128415.1). Lineage (GTDB taxonomy): Bacteria > Pseudomonadota > Gammaproteobacteria > Burkholderiales > SG8-41. The sequence continues at coordinate 5,037 of JAQBGW010000042.1, forward strand.
CGTGCCGGTGTTCAACGCGCCCGGAGCCAATGCCAATGCCGTCAAGGAACTGGTCATCGCTGCGCTGCTGATGGCGGCACGCAACCTGTTGCCAGCCGCACGTTTTGTTGACGGTTTGAAGGGCGACGATCAGACACTGCACAAGCTGGTCGAAGACGGCAAGAAACAGTTTGCCGGCAGCGAACTGCCGGGGCGCACGCTGGGCGTCATAGGTCTGGGCAAGATCGGCAGCCTGGTGGCGGATGCCGCCATCAAGCTCGGTATGAACGTGCTCGGATACGACCCGGAAATCACCGTGGATGCGGCCTGGAGTCTGCCCGCGCAGGTGCGCAAGGCGCATAGCATCGAAGAAGTGCTGAAAGCAGCCGATTTCATTACGCTGCACGTGCCACTGGTGCCGGCAACACGCGGTCTGGTCAATGCAAAGCGTGCGCTGTTACTGAAAAAGGGCGCAGTGCTGCTTAATTTTTCACGCGAAGGCATCGTCGATAACGACGCCGTGCTGGAGGCGCTGAAAGCAAAATTGTTGCGTACATACGTCTGCGATTTTCCAGCACAAAAACTGTTGGGTCACCCGCAGGTCATCTCGTTGCCGCATCTGGGTGCCTCGACGGGAGAGGCCGAAGACAACTGCGCGGTGATGGTGGCCGATCAGCTGCGGGATTTTCTCGAGAACGGCAATATTTGCAACGCCGTCAACTTTGCTGATGTGGTAATGAGCCGTGAATCTGTTTATCGCGTGGCGATTGTCAATGCCAATGTGCCGAACATGCTGGGGCAGATATCCACAACGATGGCAAAGTCCGGTCTGAACATACACAATATGTTGAACAAGTCGCGCGGCGAACTGGCTTACACTCTGGTTGATGTCGATAGTGCCGTGCCTGACTCGTTGGTTGCTGAATTGGCGGCAATCAACGGCGTACTGGCTGTAAGATATCTGCCCGCAACCTGATTTTCATACAGAATTTCAATTTCAAGAATGCGCGCCCATGGCTGATTCCTTGAGCGAAATCCGCCGCAAGATTGACGCACTGGATGCGCGGCTGGTGCAATTGCTGTCAGCGCGGGCGCGACAGGCGCAGCAGGCGTGGCAGGCCAAGGGCGGCACGGCAGCCTATAAGCCGGAGCGTGAAGCGCAGGTCTTGCGCCGGGTGCGCGAACTCAACAAAGGGCCCCTGTCGGGCGCCGCATTGAGTCGCCTGTTTACTGAAATCATGTCGGCCTGCCGTGCACTGGAAGACCAGCTCGCGGTGGCGTATCTGGGGCCGGAAGGCACTTTTAGCCAGGAAGCCGTGGTCAAACATTTCGGTTCAGCTACGAACTCGCAATCGCATGCCACCATCGATGAAGTATTTCGCGCAGTGGAAACCGGTGTCGCAGGTTTTGGGGTGGTGCCGGTGGAAAATTCCACCGACGGCGCGGTGGGCCGAACACTGGATCTGCTACTGAACACGCAGGCGCGCATTTGCGGCGAAGTCATGCTACCAGTACGGCAGTGTTTGATGAGTGTCGTACGCAGGCGCGATGCCATCCGTACCGTGTATTCGCATACGCAAAGTCTTGCGCAATGTCAGCAGTGGCTGTCGCGTCATCTGCCGCAGGCGGAGCAGATCGCTGTAGTCAGCAACGCTGAAGCGGCGCGGCTCGCCAGCAAGGATCGGCGCTCGGCGGCGATTGCCAGCCGTACTGCGGCGACGTTGTACGGGCTCCATCTGCTGGCGCGCAATATCGAAGATGATTCCAAAAACACCACGCGTTTTGTGGTGATTGGGGCTGAAGACGCAGCCCCGTCTGGCCGCGACAAGACTTCACTGGTGCTCGCGACGCGCAACGTGCCGGGGGCGGTTCACGACCTGCTGACGCCGCTGGCCCGTCACGGAGTCAGTATGTCGCGGCTGGAGTCGCGTCCGGCGCGTACCGGGTTGTGGGAATACGTGTTCTATGTGGATATCGAAGGCCATCGGCAGGAGCTGCGCGTGGGCAGGGCGCTCACCGCATTGGCGCGCAAGGCGTCGTTCCTGAAAGTGTTGGGCTCTTACCCTGCTGCACGGTAAGAAATAATTTTAAGAAATAAATGTAACTCATTGTTTTTATTATAAAAATAGCATGAGCGCTTGCGACCTTGCGCCTGAGTATATCCAGGCCATTGCACCTTATCAGCCGGGCAAACCGACCTCCGAGTTGGCG
>JAQBGW010000043.1:0-18460 GCA_032128415.1 Betaproteobacteria bacterium
CTTCCGTTACCACGCCTTCACCAATCAGCCGGTCAGCGTACACTTTTCGCGGTGTCGGATGAGTATGGATGCGCCGGTACATCAGCGGTTGCGTGACCATCGGCTCGTCCTGCTCGTTGTGGCCGAGCCGGCGGTAACAGACCAGGTCGATCACCACATCCTTCTGGAATTTCATCCGGTAATCCAGCGCGATCGCCGTGGCGAAGCAGATCGCTTCGGGATCATCGCCGTTGACATGGAATATCGGCACTTCGAGCATTTTCACCACGTCCGAGCAATACGTCGACGAACGTGCATCGCGCGGGTCAGAAGTCGTGAAGCCGATCTGGTTATTGATGATGATATGCACTGTGCCGCCGGTGCCGAAACCGCGGGTTTCCGCAAAGTTGAGTACTTCCTGAATGACGCCCTGCCCGGAAAACGCCGCATCGCCGTGGATCAGGATGGGCATCACCTGTGCCCCGGTATGATCCTTGCGTCGATGTTGGCGCGCACGCACTGAACCCTCTACTACGGGATTGACGATTTCGAGATGCGACGGATTGAACGCGACCGTGACATGCATGGGTCCGGCTGACGACATGATGTTTGACGAAAAACCATCGTGGTATTTGACGTCCCCCGCCAGCAATTCAGCCTGCTGTTTGCCCTCAAATGAGGAAAACAAATCCTTGGGCATTTTGCCCAGGGTATTGACCAGTACGTTGAGTCTGCCGCGGTGCGCCATGCCGATCACCACTTCCTGAACCCCGCCAGTACCGGCGCGTTGCAGTAGGTGATCCAACATCGGGATCAGGCCATCGCCGCCTTCCAGAGAGAATCGTGTCTGACCGACATATTTGGTGTTGAGATACTTTTCCAGCGTTTCCGCTGCAGTCAGCCGGTCAAGCAGGTGTTTTTTGTAAACAGCCGAGTAATTGGGCTGCCCGCGTGTGGGTTCCAGCCGTTCCGACATCCAGCGTTTCTGCGGAATGTCAGACATATACATGTATTCAACACCTATGGAGCCGCAGTAGGTCTCGCGCAGCGCCTGCAGGATTTCGCGCAGTGTGGCCTTGTCAGGGCCGTGCAGCGTACCGGTATCGAACACGGTGTCCATATCATTATCGGTCAGCCCGTAGTGCGCCAGATCGAGTTCGGCGATCGCCGGTTTTTCGATGCGCTGCAGCGGATCTACATTGGCGATGCGATTACCCTGAAAGCGGTAGGCCGACACCAATTGCAACACTGCGAACTGTTTTTTGAGGTTTTGCTCAGCCGATGCGCCGCTGACCAGCGGACGTCTGCTGCGCGCGAGGTCGATGAAGTGCTGCTGCACCTCCGAGTGCGATACGTCGGCAGGACCGTCGTCCAGCTTCTGCAGTTCATCAAAATAACCACGCCACCGCGGCTCAACTGATTCCGGGTTTACCAAATACTGCTCGTAGAGCCCCTCCACAAAAGGCGCATTGGAACCGAACAGTAAAGAAGTAGCACGGGATTCATTCATCATCTCAGCACCTGATGTCCTGATGTGTATTGCAGCCGGCAGCCCCGCCACCGGCGGGATAGTCAGCTATTTGCGTTTGCCCATCGGCACAAAATCGCGATTCTTGGCGCCGGTGAACAATTGCCGCGGCCGGCCGATCTTCTGATCGGGATCGGCAATGAGTTCCTTCCACTGCGCAATCCAGCCCACTGTGCGCGCCAGTGCGAAAATCGCCGTATACATGCTGACGGGTATGCCCAGCGCCTTGTAAACAATGCCCGAATAGAAATCAACGTTCGGGTAGAGCTTGCGTTTGATGAAGTAATCGTCTTCGAGAGCAATTTTCTCCAGTGCCATCGCCAGCTTGATCAGCTTGTTGTCCTTCATATCGAGTTCCTCCAGCACCTCGTGGCAGGTACGCTGGATGATTTTGGCGCGCGGGTCATAATTTTTGTAAACACGGTGGCCAAAGCCCATCAGCATCGCATGCCCGTCCTTTTCCTTGACCCGCTTGATGAAGGCCGGGATGTTCTTCACATCGCCGATTTCATCGAGCATTTTCAGTACGGCCTCATTGGCGCCGCCATGCGCAGGCCCCCACAGGCTGGCGATGCCCGCCGAGATACAGGCAAACGGGTTGGCGCCGGTCGAACCAGCGAGACGTACAGTCGAGGTCGATGCGTTCTGTTCGTGATCGGCGTGCAGAATCAGGATGCGATCCATTGCCCGCGAGATCACCGGGTTCTGCTTGTACTCCTCGCAAGGATTGCCGAACATCATGTAGAGAAAATTTTCGGTGTACGACAATGAATTCTTCGGATACATGAAGGGCTGGCCCATGTTGTATTTGTAGGCCATCGCGGTAATGGTCGGCAGTTTGGCGATCAGACGGAAAGCAGAAATCTCACGGCTGCGGGCATCGTGGATGTTGATCGAGTCGTGATAGAACGCCGACAGCGCACCAAGCACGCCGCACAATACCGCCATCGGATGCGCGTCGCGGCGGAATCCGCGGAAAAAGAAGTTCATCTGATCGTGCACCATGGTGTGACTGGTGACGATGTTGTCGAATTCGACCTTCTGCGCCTGGTTGGGCAACTCGCCATTGAGAATCAGATAGGCGACTTCCAGAAAATCACACTTCTCGGCAAGCTGCTCAATCGGGTAACCGCGATACAGCAGGATGCCTTCATCGCCGTCGATAAACGTGATATTGGAGCGGCAGCTTGCCGTGGACATGAAGCCGGGGTCATAAGTGAATTTTCCGGTCTTGGCGTAGAGGCTGCGTACGTCGATGACATCGGGGCCTATGGTGCCGCCGAATATGGGGAAGTCCACGGAGGGGCTACCGTCGCTGAAAGACAAGGTTGCGAGTTTTTCTTTCATAAATATCTCCGTATTATCAATAGCTTGTAAAAGGTAATTCGCGTAACACCAGAGCTTCTGGACTTCTAGATTCTGCGCAGTCGCTGCACCAATGCAGCATACGCCGTCGGTGCTGTCTCCTGCTCCATCACCCAGGCGAGCAACTGCGGATCCGGCTCGTCGAGCAACTCCTTGAAAGTCTCCAGTTCAGCCGGCGCCAGCCCGGCCAGATCCTGTTCCAGAAACCGGTTCAACACCAGATCCAGTTCCAGCATGCCGCGCCGGCATTGCCAGCGAATACGGTCCAGCTCACTCATCCGCGTCAGCTCACACTGTCCTCTTGACGAGCATTTCCTTGATCTTGCCAATGGCCAGCGTCGGGTTCAGCCCCTTCGGGCAGACGTCCACGCAGTTCATGATCGAATGGCAGCGGAACAGCCGGTATGGATCTTCGAGATTGTCCAGCCGCGCATTGGTATCCTGATCGCGGGTATCGGCGAGGAAGCGATAAGCCTGCAGCAGTCCTGCCGGCCCGACAAACTTGTCCGGGTTCCACCAAAACGACGGGCACGCCGTCGAGCAGCAGGCGCAAAGTATGCACTCATAGAGCCCGTCCAGTTCCTCACGGTCTTCCGGTGACTGCAGACGTTCGGTTTCGGGTCGGGGCGTATCGTTCACCACATACGGCTTCACCGAGTGGTACTGTTTGAAAAACTGCGACATATCGACAATCAGGTCGCGGATGACCGGCAGCCCCGGCAGCGGACGGATCACCACCGGCTCCTTGATATTGATAAGCGGCGTGATACAGGCCAGTCCGTTTTTACCGTTAATGTTCATCGCATCTGAACCGCATACGCCTTCGCGGCAGGAGCGGCGGAACGAGAACGAGTCGTCAACCGCCTTAATGCGCACCAGCGCATCGAGCAACATGCGATCGGTCGGCTCCAGCGCAATATCGTAATCCTGCATGCGCGGCGCAGCGTCCTTATCGGGGTCGTATCGGTATAACTGGAAGCGCATTTTTCTGTTTCCGAATTAGAGATTCAAACGGCGTAGAGGGCGAACCCCCCCTCAATCTTCACATCGCATTCTGCATTCTGCATTCTGCATTCTGCACTTTGCACTCCGCATTCCGACTCAATACACCCGCGCCTTCGGCTCAAACGACTCCACCGTCAGCGGCTTGAGTTTCACTGGCTTGTAATCCAGACGGTCGCCATCCTTGTACCAGAGCGAGTGACGCATCCATTGCACATCATCACGCTTTGGATAATCACTACGGTCGTGCGCACCGCGTGATTCCTTACGCGCTTCCGCTGAAATCAGCGTCGATACCGCAGTTTCGATCAGGTTGTCCAGTTCCAGCGCCTCAATACGCGCGGTATTGAATACCTTGCTCTTGTCGGTGATGAAAGTGCGTCCCACGCGGGCCGCCACTTCCTTGATTTTGCGGACACCTTCGGCGAGACCGTCCGGAAACCGGAATACGCCACAGTGGAGCTGCATCGTGCGCCGCAGCTCGGCGCCGACTTCGCTGACGCTCTCACCTGAACTCGCACCATTCAGTCGCGCCAGCCGCGCCATCGTTGCATCGCCGGCATCCGCCGGCAGATCCTTCTGCGTCAGGGTATCGGACTGCAGATCGCGGATCACTTGCTCACCGGAGGACTTGCCGAATACCAGCAAATCCAGCAGCGAGTTAGTACCCAGTCGATTGGCGCCGTGCACTGAAACGCAGGCGCACTCACCCGCTGCGTACAACCCGCGTACGATCGCCTCGCCGCCGCGCCCGTCAGGGGCGACCACTTGCCCGCCGACGTTGGTCGGAATACCGCCCATCTGGTAATGGCAGGTCGGCACCACCGGGATTGGTTCTTTCACCGGATCAACATTGGCGAATTTCTTGGCGATCTCACGAATGCCCGGCAACCGCTTGTCTATGATATCGGCGCCGAGATGATCCAGCTTGAGCAGGATGTAATCACCGTCCTTGCCACAGCCGCGGCCTTCCTTTATTTCCGTGGCCATCGCACGCGACACCACATCGCGACTCGCCAGATCCTTCACCGTTGGCGCATAACGCTCCATGAAACGTTCGCCATTCTTATTGAGCAGAAAACCGCCCTCGCCGCGCACGCCTTCGGTAATCAGCACGCCGGCGCCCGCCACACCCGTCGGATGAAATTGCCAGAATTCCATGTCCTGCAGCGGAATGCCGGCGCGCGCCGCCATGCCCAGGCCATCGCCGGTGTTGATGAACGCGTTAGTGCTGGCCGCGTAAATGCGCCCGGCGCCGCCCGTCGCCAGCAGCGTGGCCTTGGCCTGCAGAATCATCACTTCGCCGGTTTCCATTTCCAGCGCCACCACGCCGAGCACGTCACCGTCGCGATCGCGAATCAGGTCCAGCGCCATCCATTCCACGAAGAACTGCGTGTGGGCGCGCACGTTGCGCTGGTAGAGCGTGTGCAGCATGGCATGACCGGTGCGGTCAGCCGCAGCACAGGCGCGCTTGACCGGACGCTCGCCATAATTGCTGGTATGACCGCCGAATGGCCGTTGGTAAATCTTGCCGTTGTCGAGGCGATCGAAGGGCATGCCGAAGTGTTCCAGCTCGATGACCACTTCGTTGGCCTTGCGGCACATGAACTCAATCGCGTCCTGATCGCCAAGATAGTCCGAACCCTTGACGGTGTCGTACATGTGCCAGTGCCAGTTGTCCGGCTCGTCATTGCCGAGCGAGGCGGACACACCGCCCTGCGCCGCCACTGTATGCGAACGCGTCGGAAACACTTTTGAGAGTACAGCGACCCGGAGATTGGCTTCAGCCAGTTGCAGGGCTGCGCGCAGACCGGAACCGCCGGCGCCGACAACCACCGCATCAAACTGTCTTTTTGTTATGGACATCGCTTATCTGCCCCACAGAATCTGCACAGCCCACGCGCCATAGGCGACCAGGGCAAGGATCACCAGTACATACAGCGTCAGCCGGATACCAGAGTCCTTGATGTAATCCATGAAAATATTGCGCACGCCGACCCACGAGTGGTACAGCAGCGCGAGTATGAACAACACCGACGCGTAGCGCATCAGCGGCAATTGCCACAGCGCTTTCCAGGTGAAGAAATCAAATTTGGGCAGAATGAGCAGCGCCATAATCACCAGCAGCGTGTACGCCAGCATGATCACCGCAGTAATCCGCTGTGCCAGCCAGTCGCGCAGACCGTAGTGGGCGCCCGTCACTTCGCGTCTCACCATAGACGCGCTCCAACGAGCAGTGTCAGCGCAATGCCCGCAACCAGCACGATAATGCTGGTCAGGCGTGCCGTCTCAAGGCTGATGCCGATGTGCAGATCAAGAAACAGGTGACGCAGCCCGGCGAACAGATGATGCAGGTAACCCCACAGCAGGCCGAGCAAAATGAGCTTCACCAGTGGACGCCGCACGATCTCCTGGAATTCCATAAAGGTCATTCCAGACTGCAGGCTCAACTGGAACAGATACAACAGCAAGGGGATCAACAAAAACAGCACCGCGCCGCTGACACGATGCATGATGGAAATAATGCCTGCCACCGGCAACCGGATCTGCAGCAAATTGAGATGCTTGGGTCTTTTTCGGCCTACCGTCGATGACACACGCGCTCCTTGTGACGAAGTTCGGTTTTGTACAGCGTCGGTCTTATTCGGTGCCGTCAGGGATAAAACCCCGGAACAGCATGCTACTGGATCGCTCGTTGCCTCCCGCTGGAGGAAAATACTGCACTGCGGGCCCTGCTGTCAGTTGAGAGTTTTTAGCACGAGTGAAAACAGACCAAAACCACGAATAAGCGCATGAAATACTACCAGCTTTCGGCATTCTGAGGAACGCTGAACAGGGCCTTTGACCAGCAAAAACTGTTCATGCGAGTTGGCATTGTTGACGTTCGCGTAAAGTGCAACAGCGCTAAATTCCACATACCATTGCCGCATTTCGCCCTGCAAAAATTCGATGGAGTTTGATCTGTATCATTAGGTCGCGGCATTGCACCACTCGCTAGCTCTTCTCCATGACAAAATCATGTCGCCGATCATCACTGGTCTGTGTTGTTGACCGTAATTCGCTGCGTTCGCTATCATTCCCTGCTTAACAGGCGTGCGTGTAACGTGTATTTCCCTGCCCGGTTTTATCGCTACCGCCTCCAAAAAATCCAGTAAATTCAGGAGCTTCCAGATGAAACAACCCATGCGCGTAGCGGTAACCGGTGCTGCCGGCCAGATCGGCTACAGCCTCCTTTTTCGCATTGCCAGCGGTGAAATGCTCGGCAAAGACCAACCGGTCATTCTGCAACTGCTGGAAATTCCGGACGAGCGTGCACAGAAGGCGCTCAAGGGCGTGATGATGGAACTCGACGACTGCGCCTTTCCGCTGCTCGCCGACATGGTGCCGGCTTCAGACCCGATAGTTGCCTTCGCCGATGCCGACGTCGCGCTGCTGGTCGGCGCCCGCCCCCGCGGCCCCGGTATGGAGCGCAAGGACCTGCTCGAGGCCAATGGCAAAATATTTGCACCGCAGGGTCACGCCCTATCTGAAGTCGCCAAGCGCAGCGTCAAAGTGCTGGTGGTCGGCAATCCGGCCAACACCAACTGCCTGATCGCAATGAACAATGCGCCCAAGCTGCAACCCTCGAACTTTTCCGCAATGATGCGCCTGGATCACAATCGCGCGTTGACCCAGATTGCACAGAAAATCGGTCGTCCAGTCACCGAAATTAGAAAAATGATCGTCTGGGGCAATCACTCGGCGACACAATATCCGGATCTTTTCCAGGCCACCGCCGGCGGCAAGAAAATCTGGCCGATGATCAAAGACAAGGACTGGCTGGAAAACCATTTCATTCCGACTATTCAGAAACGCGGGGCAGCGATTATCGATGCCCGCGGCCTGTCCTCTGCAGCCAGCGCGGCCAACGCGGCCATTGATCACGTTCGCGACTGGGTACACGGCACCCGGGCCGGCAACTGGACCAGCATGGGCATACCCTCCGACGGCAGCTACGGCATTCCTCAAGGTCTGATTTATGGATTCCCGGTGACCTGCAAGGATGGTGCATACCACATCGTGCAGGGTCTGAATCAAACCAAATTCAGCCAGGCTCGCATGCAGGCCACACTGAATGAGCTGCAGGAAGAACGTGACTCCGTCATTTCATTGCTCGGCTGATCAAGCCCATGCCGCGAAAACAAAGCGGACACTGCAACAACGCAGCGTCCGTTTTTTTATTTGAACAATGAAGGATCGTCCATGAGTGACAAACCTAATCCCTCCGGCTTCAAGCCGAAAAAATCTGTGGCGCTGTCAGGTGTACCGGCCGGCAACACCGCGTTATGTACCGTCGGCCGCAGCGGCAATGATCTCGCCTACCGCGGTTACGACATCCTCGATATCGCCGAGACCTGCGAATTCGAGGAAATTGCGTTCCTGCTGGTGCATGGCAAATTGCCCAACACTCCGGAACTGCATGCCTACAAGACCAAACTGAAATCACTGCGCGGCCTGCCCGCCGCCGTGCGCAGTGTGCTCGAACAACTGCCGGCTGCGGCGCACCCGATGGACGTCATGCGCACCGGCTGCTCGGCACTGGGCGCTGTACTGCCCGAACGCGAGGATCATAACCTTCCCGGCGCGCGCGACATCGCCGACCGGCTGATGGCCTCTTTCGGCTCGATGCTGCTCTATTGGTACCACTACAGCCACAACGGTCGCCGCATCGAGGTTGAAACCGACGACGATTCCATAGGCGGACATTTCCTCCACCTGCTACACGGCAAGCCCGCGCCTGCGTTATGGGTGCGCGCCATGCATACCTCGCTGATCCTCTATGCCGAGCATGAATTCAACGCATCCACTTTCGCTGCACGCGTGATCACCGGCACCGGCTCCGACATCTACTCGGCGATCACCGGTGGCATCGGTGCACTGCGCGGCCCCAAACACGGCGGCGCCAACGAAGTCGGCTTTGAGGTGATGAACCGCTATGAGACACCGGATGAAGCTGAGAGCGACATCGTCACCCGCATCGCCAACAAGGAAGTCGTGATTGGCTTCGGCCACCCGGTCTATACCATTGCTGATCCGCGCAACAAGGTGATCAAGGAAGTCGCGCGCGAGCTGTCGAAAACCGCTGGTGACCTGAAAATGTTCGACATTGCCGAGCGCATCGAGACGGTCATGATGCGTGAGAAAAAAATGTTTGCGAATCTCGACTGGTTCTCGGCCGTGTCCTACCACCGCATGGGTGTACCTACAGCCATGTTCACGCCGCTATTCATCATCTCGCGCACCAGCGGCTGGTCAGCGCATGTTATCGAGCAGCGTATCGACAACAAGATCATCCGCCCCACCGCAGTTTATACCGGACCTGAAAATCGCAAGTTCGTGCCGTTGGCACAGCGCGGCAGCAAAAAAACAAAATAAAACCCTTTTGCCACAGAGATCACAGAGGATCTCGATACCCCCTTGTGGGGTGCACAGAGAAAACATGATGGTCGCTTTTGAATTTCTCTGCGCCCTCTGTGGCTAATGCTTTTGATTGAGGAATTCCATGTCTTCACCCATCTCCAACATCCGCCCCAAACCCGATGCCGTCATCGCCGACATTGCCGATTACGCCAACAAAGCGAAGCTCAACAGCGCCGAGGCCTATAACACTGCGCGCCTGTGCCTGATGGATACGCTGGGCTGCGGTTTTGAAGCGCTGTCCTACCCAGCCTGCACCAAGCTGCTGGGGCCGGTGGTGCCAGGCGCGACGCTGGCCAATGGCGCGAAAGTACCGGGTACCTCGTTCCAGCTCGACCCGGTGATGGCGGCGTTCAACATCGGTTGCATGATCCGCTGGCTCGATTTCAATGACACCTGGCTGGCTGCGGAATGGGGTCACCCGTCCGACAACCTCGGCGGCATCCTCGCCATGGCTGATTACCTGTCACGTCAGGCCGTTGCTGCCGGCAAAAAACCGCTCACCATGCGCGATGTGCTGACCGGCATGATCAAAGCGCATGAAATCCAGGGCATTATCGCACTGGAGAACAGTTTCAATCGTGTCGGTCTTGATCACGTACTGCTGGTCAAGGTTGCCTCCACCGCGGTGGTGTCCAGCCTGCTCGGCCTCACGCGCGACGAAACCATCAACGCAGTATCGAATGCGTGGATCGACGGTCAATCGCTGCGTACCTACCGCCACACACCGAACACTGGCTCGCGCAAATCGTGGGCCGCGGGTGACGCCACCAGCCGCGCAGTGCGCTTAGCACTGATGGCCGCCAAAGGCGAAATGGGCTATCCCTCGGGACTGACGGCGAAAGGCTGGGGCTTCTACGACGTGCTGTTCAAGGGCAAACCCTTCAAGTTCACGCGCAAGTACAGCTCGTATGTCATGGAAAACGTGCTGTTCAAGATTTCATATCCGGCCGAGTTTCATGCACAAACCGCTGTTGAATGTGCGCTCAAGCTGCATCCGCTGGTCAAAAACCGCCTCGACGACATCAAAAAAATTGTCATCACCACCCACGAATCGGCAATCCGCATCATCGACAAAAAAGGCCCGCTCAATAATCCAGCCGACCGCGACCATTGCATCCAGTACATGTCGGCCATCGGTCTGATCAAGGGTAATCTGACAGCTGCCGACTACGAAGACGAAGTTGCGCACGACCCGCGAGTCGACAAACTGCGTGACAAGATGGTCTGCGTCGAGAAAAAAGCGTGGAGCCGCGACTATCTGGATCCCAAGAAGCGCTCTATTGCCAATGCCATCCAGGTGTTTTTCAAGGACGGCAGCAAGACAGCGGATGTCGCGGTCGAGTATCCCGTAGGCCACCGCCGGCGTCGCGCCGAAGGCGTGCCTTTACTGGAAGCCAAATTCCGCACCAATCTTGCCCGCCGCTTCCCTGAAAAACAGCGCGCTGCGATCTACGCGTTATGCGCCAATCAGTCCATACTTGAAGCTACACCGGTGCATGAGTTTGTGGATCTATGCGTTATTTGAAGATCGTCTGATTTAACGTAACTTATTGATTTTATTAAATAATATGAAGTTACACCTATTCCGTCTGCTGCTAGTCCTTGCGTTTGCCATGGCACTGCCGGTGTCCGCCGCATCCACGCGCGATGCCATGACACATTTTTTTGAGATCAACACCGGCGACCTGAAAGCAGAACTGGCGGATGCCAAGGCAGCGGGAAAAAAAGCCATCCTGCTGATGTACGAGCAGGAAGGCTGCCCGGCTTGCCTTTACATGAAACAAAATGTGCTGAACCGCAGCGATGTGCAGGATATTTACCGCAAGCACTTCATCAGTTTCACCGTTGATCTGTTTGGCGCAATACCGCTCAAGGATTTCAAAGGCCGCGAGATCACTGAAAAGGCATTTGCCGCCGCAGCCAAAGTGCGTGCCACACCAACCTTCATTTTCCACGATCTGAACGGCGCAGAAGTGACCCGGATAGTCGGCGCAGTACGCAGTGTCGAAGAATTCAAATTGCTGGCAGAATTTGTCGCCACCGGCGCCTACCGGAATCGCCAGTTCGCTCAATTCAAACTGGCACCAAATCCCTAATTGCGACAACGGATGAAAAGATAGCGATTACACTCGCTGCTTCCAGAATCCGGCTGTCGCCGTATCACCCTATCATCTCCGCCTGCCACCATCGCAATCAGCAAGGACCACATCATGAGCAAAGCCCCTTTTAATTCCCTGCGTGAATTCAAACTCAAATCCGGCAAGACCGGCAAATATTATTCGCTTGCCGCACTAGAAGAAGCCGGGCTCGGCAAGGTCTCGCGCCTGCCGGTGAGTCTGCGCGTGGTACTCGAATCCGTTCTTCGGAACTGCGACGGCCAACGCATCGGCGAGGACCGTGTCCGCGAACTGGCGGGCTGGCAACCCAATGCCCCGCGCACCCAGGAAATTCCCTTTGTGCTCGCGCGCATCATGCTGCAGGACATGGCGGGTTTCCCGGCATTGAACGACTTCGCCGCGATGCGCGCCGAAGCCAAACGCCAGAATTTCGAACCGACCAGGATCGAGCCGCTGGTTCCGGTGGATCTCGTCGTTGACCACTCCGTCGTCATCGACGTACATAACTCAGTCGATGCGCTGCGCAAGAACATGGAAATCGAATTTGAACGCAACGGCGAGCGTTACACCTTTCTCAAGTGGGCCAAGCAGGCGTTCTCCGGCATCCGCGTCGTGCCGCCGGGCAACGGCATCTGCCACCAGGTCAACCTCGAATACCTGTCGCGCGGTGTCTGGGAAAAGGACGGCGTTTACTATCCCGACTCGACCGTCGGCACCGACTCGCATACCACCATGGTTAACGCCATCGGGGTGCTGGCCTGGGGCGTGGGCGGCATTGAAGCCGAAGCCGGCATGCTCGGCCAGCCCTATTACTTCCTGACCCCGGACGTGGTCGGCGTGCACATGTCGGGCAAGCTGCGCGAAGGCGTCACTGCCACCGACCTCGTGCTGACGGTCACCGAATTGCTGCGCAAGACCAAGGTCGTCAACAAATTCGTCGAGTACTTTGGCGAAGGCGCCGCGTCACTGTCGCCGACCGACCGCGCCACCGTCGCCAACATGGCGCCTGACTACGGTGCGACCTGCGGCTTTTTTGCGATCGACGACAAGACCCTCGAGTACTACCGCATGTCGGGCCGCGAAGAGCACTGCGACGCCATCGAGTCCTACCTCAAGGTGCAAGGCATGTACGGCATTCCAAAAAAAGGCGAGATCGACTATTCCCAGGTGGTCGAGCTTGATCTGTCCACCGTGCGGCCCAGCGTGTCGGGCCCGAAGCAGCCGGAGGACCGCATCAATCTCGAAGGCATCAAGAGCCGCTTCACCGAACTCTTCTCGAAGCCCGTGGCGGAAAGCGGCTATAACAAGCCCGCTGCCGATCTGGCCAAGCGCCTACCCGTGACCAACAAACCCGGCATGGACGTGGGGAGCGGCGATGTACTGATCGCCGCGATCACCTCCTGCACCAACACCTCCAATCCGTGGGTGCTGCTCGCCGCCGGTCTGCTCGCCAAGAAAGCCGTCGAGAAAGGCATGAAGCCGCATCCACGCATCAAGACCTCGATGGCGCCCGGATCGAAAGTCGTCACCGCATACCTGAAAAATGCCGGCCTGCTGCCGTACCTGGAGCAACTGGGCTTCCACGTCGTCGCCTACGGCTGCACCACTTGCATGGGCCTCGCCGGACCGCTGGACAAGGATCTCGAAGATACCGTGGTCAAGAACGACCTGATCACCGCGGCGGTACTCTCCGGCAACCGCAACTTCGAAGCGCGCATCCATCAAAGCCTGAAAGCCAACTTCCTGATGAGCCCGCCGCTGGTGGTGGCCTTCGCGCTCGCCGGCACAGTGCTGAAAAACATGGACACCGATCCCATCGGCAACGACAAGGACGGCAAGCCGGTGTTCCTGAAAGACCTGTGGCCGACACCCGCCGAAGTGGAAGCCCTGATGAAGTTCGCCACCGACAGCAAGAACTTCAAGCGTGAATACGGCGATCTCGCGGGCGCTAAGGACCTGTGGGATGCCATTCCCGAGACCAAAGGTGCGCTGTTCCAGTGGGACCCGAAATCCACCTACATGCTCGAGCCACCACTGTTTGAAGGATTCAAGCGTGAGTTACCCAAAGTCACCGATATCAAAGGCGGTCGTGCGCTCGGCATTTACGGCAACAAGTTGACCACCGACCACATCAGTCCCGTGGCGCCCATCCGCAAGGGCACGCTGGCCGGCGACTGGCTGGTTGCCGCGGGCAGCACCGACCTGTCGAGCTTCGGTTCACGCCGCACCAATCACGAAGTCATGGTGCGCGGCGCGTTCGCCAATCCGCGCATCAAGAACCTGCTCGTTCCCGGCAGCGAAGGCAGCGTCACCATCCACCAGCCCAGCGGCGACAAAATGACGATCTACGAAGCCTCGATGCGCTACCAGAAAGACAAGGTACCGCTGTTTGTATTCGGCGGCGAAGAATACGGCACCGGCTCCTCACGCGACTGGGCAGCCAAGGGCACGCAAATGCTCGGCGTCAAGGTTGTGGTCGCTCGCGGCTATGAGCGCATCCACCGCTCCAACCTGGTCGGCATGGGCGTGCTGCCCTGCCAGTTCAAGGGTGAGGACAGTGTGCAGTCGCTGGGCATCACCGGCGACGATACCTTTGATCTGCTAGGCGTTGCCGGCGGCAATATCAAACCCATGCAGGACGTAACGCTGGTCATCCACCGCAAGGACGGCAGCACCAAGAACGTCACCGTCACGCTGCGCGTCGATTCGCCGATTGAAGTCGAATATCTCAAGCATGGCGGAATTCTGCCGTTCGTTTTGCGCGAATTAATGGCTGCCTAACAATGAGCCGTCGCGGTCGCGCAAAACGAACGGCTTGGCCAGAATTTACGGCGCGCAGTCAAGCTGCGCTCGTACTGCGCGAACTCATGGCAGCGGCTTAATCCCTTTCAAAGGCATCAACATGGCTAAAGACACGTTCAAAACGCTGAAGGAGTTCACCCCTTCCCCGGGCAAGACCGGCAAATACCACAGTCTCGCCGCCCTCGAAGCTGCGGGTTTAGGCAAGATCTCGCGCCTGCCGCGCTCGATCCGCGTCGTACTTGAAGCGCTGGTGCGCCACTGCGACGGCAAACGTGTCTCGGAAGAACACGTCAAGGCGCTGGCCGCCTGGCAGCCCAACGGTAAACGCACCGCCGAGATTCCGTTCATCGTCGTGCGCATCGTACTGCAGGATCTGATCGGGTTCGGTACGCTGAACGACCTGTCCGCAATGCGCGCCGCTGCTGAACGCCTGGGCATGCCGCCGGGCAACATCGAACCGCTGGTGCCGGTCGATGTGGTCGTCGACCACTCCGTGGAAATCGACGTCTATAACAGGCCGGATGCCGTGCAGCGCAATCAGGAAATCGAATTCAAGCGCAATGCCGAGCGTTACAGCTTCGTCAAATGGGCGCAGGGCGCGTTCAAGACCGTGCGCGTGGTGCCGCCCGGCAACGGCATCATTCACCAGATCAACATGGAACATCTGTCCCGCGGCGTCTTTGAAAAAGACGGCGTGTGGTTTCCCGATACCGTGTTCGGCACCGACTCGCACACCACCATGGTCAACGGCATCGGCATTGTGGCCTGGGGTGTGGGCGGCATCGAGGCCGAAGCCGGCATGCTCGGCCAGCCCAATGCCTTTCTGACGCCGGACGTGGTCGGTTGCCACATGACCGGCAAACTGCGTGAAGGCGTCACTGCGACCGACCTCGCGCTGACCGTCACCGAATTGATGCGCAAGACCAAAGTTGTCGGTAAATTTGTTGAATACTTCGGTGCAGGTGCCGCAGCGCTGACTGCCGCCGACCGCTGTACGGTGGCCAACATGGCACCTGAATACGGCGCGACCATGGGCTATTTCCCGGTTGACGAAAAAACCGTCGATTATTTCCGCACCACCGGTCGCGAGTCGGAACAGGTCGCTGCTATCGAAGCCTATTACAAGGCGCAGGGCATGTTCGGCATGCCCAAAACAGGCGAAATCGACTACAGCCAGATCATCGAACTGGATCTGGACAGCATCGTACCCAGCCTGTCCGGTCCGAAGCGCCCGCAGGATCGCGTCAGCCTGCCCGAGCTCGGCCGCAATTTCGACATGCTGTTCTCCGCCCCCGCAGACAAAAACGGTTATGCCCGCCCCGCTGCCGATCTCAACCGGCGCGAACCCACGGGTCACGACTTCGACGTCGGCCACGGCGACGTGTTGATCGCATCCATCACTTCCTGCACCAACACCTCCAATCCGGCCCTGCTGCTCGCCGCCGGGCTGCTGGCCCAGCGCGCGATAGACAAGGGTCTGATGCCGCACCCGCGCATCAAGACCTCGCTGGCACCCGGCTCCAAGGTCGCCACCGCCTACCTGCGCGACGCCGGCCTGCTGTCGTCTCTGGAAAAACTCGGCTTCGGCGTTGTCGCCTACGGCTGCACTACCTGCATGGGCGCCTCCGGCCCGCTGGATGCCAAGATCGAGGAAGCCGTAGTGTCGAAAGATCTGGTCACCTGCGCCGTGCTGTCTGGCAACCGCAATTTCGAAGCCCGGGTGCACGCCAACCTGCGCGCCAACTACCTCGCCAGTCCCGCGCTGGTGATCGCCTATGCGCTGGCCGGCACCGTGCGTACCGACCTCACCAAAGACCCGCTGGGCAAAGACAAGGCCGGCAAGCCGGTCTACCTGAAGGATCTGTGGCCTACCGACGCCGAAGTCGCCGCTCTGCTCAAGTTCGCTTCTAACGCGGACAACTTCCGCCGCGAATACGGCGACATGTCAGGCAACAAGAAACTGTGGGAAGCCATACCCACCGTCAAGGGTGCGGTCTACGAATGGGATGAGAAGTCCACCTTCATCAAGGAGCCGCCGTTTTTTGAAGGTGTCACCCGCAAGCTGGACAAGATAGACGACATCAAGGGCGCACGCGCGCTGGCCATCCTCGGCGACATGATCACCACTGACCACATCAGCCCGTCAACCAAGATCAAACCGGGCACGCCGGCCGGCAAATGGCTGGAGCCTTACGGTACCCCGCCGTCAGAATGGGGCCACTTCGGCGTGCGCCGCTGCAACCACGAACTGATGGTACGCGGCACTTTCGCCAACGTGCGCCTGCGCAATGCGGTCGCGCCGGGCACCGAGGGTCCCATCACCAAGGTGCAGCCCGGCGGCGAGCAGATGACCATATTTGAAGCTTCAGAAATTTACCGCGCGAAAAAAACCCCGCTGGTGATTTTCGGCGGCGACGACTTCGGCATGGGATCGTCACGCGACTGGGCAGCCAAGGGAATTCTGCTACTCGGCGTGCGCGCTGTCATCGTCAAGAGCTTCGAGCGCATCCACCGCGCCAACCTGATCGGCATGGGCGTGCTGCCCCTGCAGTTCAAGCCGGGCGAGAGCGTGCAGTCACTGAAAATCGACGGCACCGAATCCTTCAGTATCGAAGGCATCAACGGTGGCAACGTCAAACCGCTGCAGGACGTCACCATGGTGATCACCCGCGCCGATGGTTCCACGCAACGGGTAACTCTGACGCTGCGCATCGACACCGGCATCGAAGTCGATTACCTGAAACACGGCGGCATACTGCCGTATGTGTTGCGGGAACTGCTCGCCGCAGCCTAATTCTCTTCAATCCCAAAACCGGGACCCCGCGTTCCGGTTTTTTTATGCCCGCAACACATCCGGCTTTGCCGGAATGTACGGCGCGCGGTCAAGCCGCGCTCGTCCTGCGGGAATTGCTCGCCGCGGCATAACACCACTCGCCATTGAAAAAACGGGGTGACAGTAGTCACCCCGTTTTTATTGACCCGATCTGGATTGCCGGATCGCCTCCAATACCAATCTGCGCTGTTACTGGTGAGGGTTATACATCTGCGCTTCGATACTCGACAGCGCATCGGACACGGCCAACCGCCCGGCGATGCCACTCTCATAGGCCGCACCTGCTGTCGCAGCGGCGATGTGCGCCGAAACTTCGCGGATGCGCGGCAGCGCCGGATACAGGCTACCCTGCGCCAGATCGGATTCCGTAACCAGATGCGCCAGCGTGTGCGCTGATTTCATGAACATTTCGTCGGTGATGACCTTGGCCTTGCTGACGATCGCCCCCCAGGCCGATGCCCGGGAATATGTACGAATTGTTGCCTTGGCGCGGCACAAAGGTCTGGCCGTGCACCGTCACCGGATCAAACGGACTGCCGCAGGCAAACAACGCGCGGCCACCCGTCCATCGATAAGCTTCCTCGGCCGTACATTCAGACTGCGATGTCGGATTGGACAGCGCGAAGATGATCGGCCGATCGTTGAATTTTGCCATTTCTTCCAGCACCGCCCGGGTAAAGGTACCGCCGACCGCGGAAACACCGATGATCGCCGTCGGCTTGAGTGCCTTGATCGCGCCCAGCAGATCAGCCACCGGCGGATGTTCATGCGCATAGTTGAGTTTGTGGTGAGCCAGGTCGGTCCGGCTCTTCACGACCAGCCCTTTCGAATCGACCAGCCAGCAGGCAAGCCGGGCCGCCTCAAGCGTCATGTCCTGCGCCACCATCGCCGAGGCAATCAGGTCCGCGATACCCGTCGCCGCCTCCCTGCGCCGAGAAACAGCACCTTCTGGTCAGTCAGCTTCGCACCCGTAATGCGCAACGCTGAAAAAATGCCGGCCAGTGCCACGGCGGCAGTGCCCTGGATGTCATCGTTAAAACTGCTGACACGATTGCGATATTTTTCGAGCAATCGGAACGCATTATGATTGGCGAAGTCCTCGAACTGGATCACCACGCCGGGGAATACTTCCTGTGCCGCGGTAATGAATTCCTCGATGAACTCGTCGTAGGCAGCGCCGGTTACACGCTTCTGGCGCAGACCCACATAAAACGGATCATTGCGAACCGCATCGTTGTTGCAGCCCACATCCAGCGTCACCGGCAGGCAAAGTCGCGGATGGATGCCTGCGCAGGCGGTGTACAACGACAGCTTGCCCACGGGGATGCCCATGCCATGGACGCCGAGATCGCCGAGGCCCAGGATACGCTCGCC
>JAQBGW010000044.1:0-13741 GCA_032128415.1 Betaproteobacteria bacterium
CCGTATCGGGCAGGGCATCGAGTTCGATTACTGCTGCGTGCACGCTGCACTGGCGCTGCGTGAAGACGGGTTTGAGACCATCATGGTCAACTGCAATCCGGAAACTGTCTCTACCGACTACGATACCTCCGACCGTCTGTATTTCGAGCCGCTGACTCTGGAAGACGTGCTGGAGATCGTCGCCATCGAGAAACCGGTTGGCGTCATCGTGCAGTTCGGCGGACAGACGCCGCTGAAACTCGCGCGTGATCTCGAAGCCAATGGCGTGCCCATTATCGGCACCACGCCGGATTCAATCGACGTCGCCGAAGACCGTGAGCGTTTCCAGAAACTGCTGGTCAAGCTGAAACTCAGGCAACCGCCGAACCGCACTGCACGCAGCGCGGCGAAGGCGCTGGCTGCCGCCGTGGAGATCGGTTATCCGCTGGTAGTGCGTCCATCGTATGTGCTGGGCGGACGCGCCATGGAGATCGTTCACGAGCAGAGCGAACTCGAGCGCTACATGCGCGAGGCGATCAAGGTGTCGAACGATTCGCCGGTGTTGCTCGACCGTTTTCTTAACGACGCCACCGAGGTTGATGTCGATGCCGTCAGCGACGGCAAGGACGTGATCATCGGCGGCGTCATGGAGCACATTGAGCAGGCGGGTGTGCATTCCGGCGATTCGGCGTGTTCGTTGCCGCCGTTTTCGCTGTCCCCGGCGCTGCAGGAAGAACTGCGCGTGCAGACCGTGGCCATGGCCAAGGCGCTGAAAGTCATCGGCCTGATGAACGTGCAATTCGCGATTCAGAAAGATGTGCAGAACAACGGCGAAGATGTCGTGTACGTGCTTGAAGTGAATCCTCGCGCCTCGCGCACGGTGCCCTTTGTGTCGAAGGCCACCGGACTGCCGCTGGCCAAGATTGCGGCGCGTTGCATGGCAGGGCGCACGCTGGCAGAGCAGGGCGTCACCCGCGAAATTGTGCCGCCGTATTATTCGGTGAAGGAAGCGGGTTCCCGTTCATCAAGTTTCCGGGCGCCGACACCATCCTCGGCCCGGAAATGAAATCAACCGGCGAAGTGATGGGCGTGGGCGAGACGTTTGCCGAGGCTTTCATCAAATCGCAGCTGGGTTCCGGCGAGCGGCTGCCCAAATCCGGCAAGGTGTTCATCAGCCTGCGCGACGACGACAAGCTGCGCGTCATCGACACCGCGCGCGTGCTGGTCGGCATGGGCTTCACGCTGGTGGCGACCCAGGGCACGGCGAAAGCATTGGGAGCAGCGGGACTGGTGGTGGCGCGCGTCAACAAGGTTGCCGAAGGCCGTCCGCACGTAGTCGATATGATCAAGAACGGCGAAATCGTGTTCATCATCAATACCGTCGAGGAAAAGCGCACGGCGATCCGCGATTCTTACCAGATCCGCCGCGCAGCACTGCAGCGGCGGGTGACGCTGTATACGACACTGGCCGGTGCACGTGCCGCGGCCAACGGCATGGCGCAGGCTGGTGAGTTGCGGGTGTATTCCGTGCAGGATCTACATCGGCGTTTGGCCGTTTAACGCCATTCTCGTTTTTCGGGTTATATACACCAAGGCTTAACTTAGGACGGAATTATTATGAGTGCCAAAGTCCCACTGACCGTAAAAGGCGCAGAAATGATGCGCGCGGAACTGCACGAACTCAAATCGGTGCAACGCCCGTCCATCATCGCGGCGATTGCCGAGGCGCGCTCGCATGGCGATTTGTCGGAGAATGCCGAATACGCAGCCGCCAAGGAGCGGCAGAGCTTCACTGAGGGTCGTATTGCCGAGCTGGAGTCGAAAATATCGAACGCACAGATTATCGATCCGTCAACCATGGATACCGATGGTCGCTGCGTGTTCGGCGCTACTGTCGATCTTGAGGATGTCAGCGGCGGTGGGGCGGTGACTTATCAGATCGTCGGCGACGATGAGGCCGACATCAAACTGGGCAAGATATCCATCAGCTCGCCGATTGCGCGTGCATTGATTGGAAAATACGCCGGTGACATCGCCGAAGTGCATGCGCCTGGCGGCGTTCGCAAATACGAGATCATCGATATCAAATATGTCTAGCCGGTCGCAGGCAAGTGGGTTCTCGGTAATTAGTATTTTATAATCAAGTAGTTGCGTGTATTTTTCGGGGCAGCCGTGCGAGACTGGCTGGAACCGGATTTTCGCTCTTACGATCCCTGAAAACTGCGCTTGGTCCGGCGCGGGCCTTTTTTGGCGCGCGGGTGATGCGGCCTGCCTGTGGTTTTGGCCCCGGCTTTGGCGGCGCTACGCGGCACATCGCCGGAGTCCTCCGGACGCGGTCGGTAGATCACCAGAATTTTTCCGATATGCTGCACGGATGCGGCATCGAGCTGCGTGCAGATGGCTTTGAACAATTCTGCTCGTACCTCGCGGTCATCGCCAAGCACCCGGATCTTGATCAGTTCATGGCTTTTCAGGGCGATTTCGATTTCCTGCGCTACGGACGGCGTCAAGCCGGAGTCGCTGACCATGACTACGGGTCGCAGATGATGGGCGCGGGACTTCAGGGCGCGGCGTTGTGCAGAGGTCAGTATTTTCATGGGTGAATGGTAAATGGTAAATGGTGATTGGTGAATGGTAACCCCGGGCGGTCTGCTGCGCGGCTTCAACTCACGATTTATCATCCACTACTGACCAGTCACCATTCACCCAATCACCTAATCACCAATTTGCACAGAATGGCCAAGAACAAATCCAGCAAAGCGTGGATGCAGGAGCATGTCAACGATCCGTATGTGCGGCGCGCGCAGGCGGAAGGCATGCGTTCGCGCGCGGCCTACAAGCTGCAGCAGTTGGCTGAGCGCGACAAGTTGCTGAAACCGGGCATGGTGGTGGTCGATCTCGGCGCCGCACCCGGCGGCTGGTCTCAGGTAGCCCGTAGCGCGGTGGGCGATGCCGGACGCGTGGTGGCTGTTGATTTGTTGGAAATGACGCCCGTTGCCGGGGTGCGCTTCATCCACGGTGATTTCGGCGACAACGCCGTGTTGGCGGCGGTAGAGCAGGCGCTGGATGGCCAGGGGGCGGATCTTGTGTTATCGGATATGGCCCCCAATATATCAGGAGTGGCCAGCGTGGATCAGGCGCGTAGTGTCGGATTGGCTGAACTTGCGCTGGATTTTGCCGTCTATCATCTGCAGCCGCAGGGGAATTTCCTGGTCAAGGTATTCCAGGGGTCGGGGTTCGATGAACTGGTCAAGGATATCCGCGGGAAGTTCGTGCAAACGCTGATTCGCAAGCCGGAAGCCTCCCGCAGCCGGTCAAATGAGGTCTATGTGGTGGCGAAGGGATTAAAAGCACGCCACTGAGGGGGCCGCAGAACGGCAAGATACTGCGGCGCAGGGGAAAAACGTCTAGAATTGAACTACTTAGATTGAATTTCTGAGAACAGGCGTTGCCGCAGAAGCGGGGCGCGACAAGGAGCGGTGCGAATTTGAATAATCTGATGAAGAACATGGCGATCTGGCTGGTGATTGCGCTGGTGTTGATGACGGTATTCAACCAATTCAATGCGCGGCAGGTCACGCAGAAAGCCATGGAGTATTCCCAGTTCATCGACGAGGTGAAGCAGGGCAAGATTGCCAAGGTGACCATTGAGGGGCGCGTGGTCAAAGGCGTCAAATCCACCGGCGAAAAATTCACCACTTACGCGCCCTCCGACATCTGGATGGTGACCGATCTCTTGAAGAACGGCGTCATCGTCGAAGCCAAGCCCGAGGAGGAACAAAGTTTCCTCGCGCAGGTGTTTATTTCATGGTTCCCGATGCTGCTGCTGATCGGCGTGTGGGTGTTCTTCATGCGCCAGATGCAGGGCGGCGGCCGTGGCGGCGCGTTTTCGTTCGGCAAGAGCCGCGCGCGCATGACTGACGAGAACAACAACACGGTGACGTTTGCCGATGTTGCCGGTTGCGATGAGGCCAAGGAAGCAGTCTCCGAACTGGTTGAATTCCTGCGCGACCCGTCGAAATTCCAGAAACTCGGTGGACGTATTCCACGCGGTGTGCTGCTGGTTGGCAACCCGGGGACCGGCAAGACGCTGCTGGCGCGTGCCATTGCCGGCGAGGCCAAGGTGCCGTTTTTCTCGATTTCCGGTTCGGATTTCGTTGAAATGTTCGTCGGCGTGGGCGCGGCCCGTGTACGCGACATGTTCGAGAACGCCAAAAAACACGCGCCGTGCATAGTGTTCATCGATGAGATTGATGCGGTTGGCCGCCAGCGCGGCGCCGGTCTGGGTGGCGGAAATGACGAACGTGAGCAGACATTGAATCAGTTGCTGGTGGAAATGGACGGTTTTGAGGCGAACGTCGGTGTCATCATCATTGCTGCGACCAACCGGCCCGATGTACTCGATCCGGCGCTGATGCGCCCCGGCCGCTTCGACCGCCAGGTCGTGGTGCCGCTGCCGGACATCCGCGGTCGTGAACAGATCCTGCTGGTGCACATGCGCAAAGTGCCGATTGCGCCGGACGTCAAGGCCGACATCATCGGTCGCGGCACGCCGGGATTTTCCGGAGCCGACCTTGCCAACCTGGTGAACGAAGCGGCGCTGTTTGCCGCGCGCGGCAACAAGCGGTTGGTGGACATGGAAGATTTCGAGCGCGCCAAGGACAAGATCATCATGGGCGCGGAGCGTCGTTCGCTAGTCATGCCCGAGCACGAGCGCATGAATACGGCGTACCACGAGGCCGGCCACACGCTCGTCGCACGGCTGCTGCCGAAGACCGATCCGGTACACAAGGTCACCATCATTCCGCGCGGCCGCGCACTGGGTGTGACCATGCAGTTGCCGACCGAGGATCGCTACAGCATGGATCGTGAGCATATTCTGCAGAACATCGCGGTGCTGTTTGGCGGTCGTATTGCCGAAGAAGTGTTCATGAAGCAAATGACCACCGGTGCGTCAAACGACTTTGAGCGCGCCACGGAAATGGCCCGCAACATGGTCATGCGCTGGGGCATGACTGACAGCATGGGGCCGATGGTTTATGGCGAGAACGAGGGAGAGGTGTTCCTCGGTCGCTCGATCACCACCCACAAGAACGTGTCGGAATCGACTCTGCACCAGGTCGATACCGAGATCCGTCGCATCATCGACCAGCAGTATGCGCTGGCGCGCAAGCTGATCGAGGAAAATCGCGACAAGGTCGAAGCGATGGCGAAGGCGCTGCTCGAATGGGAAACCATCGATGCCGATCAGATTGCCGACATCATGGAAGGCCTCCCGCCGCGTGCACCAAAACCGGTTGCTGTGCAGCCGCCGAAACCGCCCCGCGACAGTACGCCGGGCGCAACGGCTACCAATACGCCGGCGACAGAGGCGTAGAGGACGGCAGTAAGCCGGTAAGCGGTGAGCAGTAAGCGGAGGGGTGGATTGCGCTTACCGCTCACCATCTGACATGTTCCTCCGCTGCGGAAAATACAAGCTGTCACTCGCGCGCCCGCTGATCATGGGCGTGGTCAACGTCACGCCCGATTCATTCTCCGACGGCGGGCATTATCTGCAGACTGCTGCTGCCATTGCCCGCGCGCGTCAGTTAATTGCCGAGGGCGCAGATATTCTCGATGTCGGTGGTGAATCGACGCGCCCAGGTGCTGCACCGGTAACGCTGGAGGAAGAGCGGCGGCGGGTGCTGCCGGTGCTCATGGCACTGATTGACGTCGGCGTGCCGCTGTCGGTCGACACCCAGAAACCTGAATTGATGCGCGAAGCGGCTGCGGCCGGCGCAGCGATCATCAACGACGTCAATGGATTTGAAGCGTCGGGAGCGTTTGCTGCCGTCGCCGGCAGCGACTGCGCCATCTGCATTATGCACAAGCAGGGCAGTCCCGAAAACATGCAGCAGGCGCCGCAGTACGGTGACGTGGTCAGAGAGGTTGGCGGTTATCTCGGCGCGCGTGTCGCTGCGGCGGAGCAGGCTGGAATCGCACGGGAACGAATTGTCATTGATCCCGGTTTCGGCTTCGGCAAGACGCTGGAACACAATCTGGCGCTGCTGCGCGGCATCGGCAAACTGGCGCCGGGGGTGCCGGTGCTGGTCGGCCTGTCGCGAAAATCGATGATCGGCGCACTGACCGGACGTGAGGTCGGCGAGCGTGTTTTCGGCAGTGTTGCGGCGGCACTGATTGCGGCGCAGCGCGGCGCGGCCATCCTTCGAGTGCATGATGTTGCTGCCACGCGCGATGCGCTGGCGGTTTGGCAGGCAATCAGTGCGGGTGATTAAGTGATTGGGTGATTCAGTGATGGGAGTCGGGCAATGGGTAATAATTGCAAATCCGCTGTAATATTCATGACGGGAAGGCAGATCACCCGTCACCTAATTACCTAATCACTGATTGCCAATGACCAGAAAATACTTCGGCACCGACGGCATCCGCGGCACGGTGGGTGAGGCACCGATCACGCCGGATTTTGTGATGCGGCTGGGTTATGCCGCAGGCAAGGTGCTGGCGCGCAAGGCGGCGGGTGGTGATCGTCCGGCAGTGCTGATCGGCAAGGACACCCGGGTATCGGGTTACATGCTGGAATCAGCGCTGGAGGCCGGATTATCGGCGGCAGGGGTGGACGTGCTGCTGGTAGGGCCCATGCCGACGCCGGGGGTGGCCTACCTGACCCGCGCGTTGCGACTGTCGGCGGGCATCGTCATCAGTGCTTCGCATAATCCTTATCAGGACAACGGCATCAAGTTTTTTTCTTCGTCCGGCGCCAAGCTCGCCGATGCCACGGAATCGGCGATCGAGACGCAACTGGACAAGCCCCTGCAGTGCATGACTTCGGCACGGCTGGGCAAGGTGCGCCGCATTGATGACGCGGCGGGGCGTTATGTTGAATTCTGCAAAAATACTTTTCCGGCAGATCTTGAATTGCGCGGATTGCGCATCGTTGTTGATAGTGCGCATGGTGCGGCATACCACATTGCGCATCAGGTTTTTCATGAATTGGGGGCCGATGTGGTTGTCGTCGGCTCGCAACCTGACGGTTTCAACATCAACAAGGGTTGCGGCGCGACTAATCCGGAGTCACTGCGGCGTGAAGTCAAGCGCGCCAAAGCGGATCTTGGTATTGCGCTCGATGGCGACGGCGACCGCCTGATTATGGCGGATGCGGCAGGCCGGATTTACGACGGCGACGAATTACTCTATGTGATTGCAGCACAGCGCAAGCGATCCCGCATCCTGCGCGGCGGCGTCATCGGCACGCAAATGACCAATCTGGCAATGGCGCAGGCGCTGGAAAAACTGAAAATACCCTTTGCCCGCGCCAAGGTTGGCGATCGTTATGTGCTCGAAATGCTGCGCGCGCGCGGCTGGAAACTGGGTGGCGAGAATTCAGGGCATATCGTTTGTCTTGATCAACATACCACCGGCGATGGCATCGTTTCTGCATTGCAGGTGCTCCAGGCGTTGCGACGTAGCGGAACAACGCTCGCACAGGCAGTGAATTTCAAGTTGTATCCACAGGTCCTGATTAATGTGCGTTTGTCGGGCGGCAAGGCGCGCGACATGGTCGAAGCAGGCGCAGTGCAGAAAGCAGTCAAGGCAGCAGAACGCGCGCTGGGTACTTCCGGCCGGGTACTGCTGCGAGCTTCAGGCACCGAGCCGCTGATCCGGGTAATGGTCGAGGGCAAGGCGAAACGTCAGGTTACGCAACTCGCCAGGCAGATTGCCCAGGCAGTCCGTACCGCAGGTTAACTGCAGCTACGCCGGCTGTGGCTCGACACCGTCGAGAATTCCGTCACCTGCCTGCTATTTTTTTGCAGTATTCAACCTTTTTCCGGTTCGGTCGTTATGCCATGCAGGAGTGTAACTTTCAGAGTTACAGACAATCATGGCTCTGCGCCGAGACCTTGCCATACCGCTGCCGCCCGCTGAATACGGGACGGAGGTGTTGTGTGCGGGCTGGATCCCCGCAGCCCTGATTGCGCAGGATCAGGCGGTCCGTGTCCAGGAGCAACGGATTGAGGCTGCTGTGGCCGACGCCGAATCCTTTCTCGACTTGTTCTACCGCATGCAGCAGGCTTAGCTGCGCGCAGCCTGCGCAACCACTGTGGCGCGCCACGCGCTGCATTTTTCATGACTAAAGTGAATCGCTGCGCTCCGGCGTTGTCGTACCGGTATCGCTCCATTGTGGGCTTCAGGTACAATGCCCTGATTACTCGGCGCATATAAATATTATTCATGAAAATCAATAAGTTAACAGGGGTAAGTGGCAGTATGGTCGCCATCGTTACGCCGATGGCCGATGACGGCGCGCTGGATCTCGACGCTTTCCGCCGACTGATCGACTGGCATATCGCTGAAGGCACCGACGGGATTGTCGTGGTCGGTACCACCGGCGAGTCGCCCACGGTCGATTTCGATGAACACCGCCTGCTGATTGAAACAGCGGTACGCCATGCGGCGAAGCGGGTGCCGATTGTTGCCGGCACCGGGGCAAATTCAACGCGCGAGGCAATCGAACTGTCCGAATACGCCAAGGCGGCGGGTGCGGACATGAGCTTGTCGGTAGTGCCTTACTACAACAAGCCTACACAGGAAGGGCTCTATCGCCACTTCAAGGCGATTGCCGAGGCGGTGGATATTCCGCAGATACTTTATAACGTGCCGGGCCGTACCGTGGCTGATATGAGTAACGATACCGTGCTGCGGCTGGCGCAGGTGCCGGGCATCGTCGGTATCAAGGATGCGACGGGTAACCTCGAGCGTGGCACCGATCTGTTGCGTCGCAGGCCCAGGGATTTTTGTGTTTATAGCGGTGACGATGCCACCGGAATTGCCCTGATGCTGCTTGGCGGCGATGGCGTGATCTCGGTCACGGCCAACGTTGCGCCACGGCTGATGCATGACATGTGCGTTGCCGCGCTGCGCGGCGATGCGCCGCAGGCAGTGGAAATAAATAATCGCCTGCTGGGGTTGCATCACCATCTGTTTTGCGAAGCCAATCCGATTCCCGTGAAGTGGGCGGTCGAGCAATTGGGATTGATGAAAGGCGGCATCCGGCTGCCGCTGACGCCGCTGTCGGCGCAGTGTCATGAGCGGGTACGCGAGGCCATGCAACAGGCTGGTGTTGCCAAAGTCACAGGGGGTAAGCGTCATGCAGTGGCATAAGCCGGCTGTTATCGTGCTGGCAGTTACAGGCAGTTTCGCCTTGGGTGCCTGCAGTACGTTCGAGTTTCCTTCCAAGAAAATCGATTACAAGTCCACTGCCGCCAAGCTGCCGACGCTGGAAGTGCCGCCGGATCTGACGCGGCCCAGTACGGACGATCGTTTTCTGGTGCCGGATGTGAATCCCAAAGGTACTGCGACCTACTCCGATTACTCAAGAGATCGCGCCGGCAGGCCGCAGGTACCGTCGGGGCAGTCTGCAGTGCTGCCGAATATAGAGAATGTGCGCGTCGAGCGCGCCGGTTCGCAACGCTGGCTGGTCGTGACCGGTACTCCAGACAAGATCTGGCCGGTAATCAAGGATTTCTGGCAGGAGAACGGATTCATCGTCAACGTCGAAATCCCTGAAGCCGGTGTCATGGAAACGGACTGGGCGGAAAATCGCGCCAAGATTCCGCAAAGCGGCATCCGCGGAATGCTGGGGCGAGCGCTGGAAAACCTGTATGCGACGGCCGAGCGCGATAAATTCCGTGTCCGGCTGGAGCGCGGTGCGCAGCCGGGTATCACGGAGGTGTACGTCAGCCACCGCGGCATGGAAGAGGTTTTCATTAGCTCGGATCAGGAGCAAACGCGCTGGCAGCCGCGCCAGCCCAATCCTGGTTTGGAAGCAGAAATGCTGTACCGGTTGATGGTGCGTTTTGGTGTCGATGAGGAGCGGGCCAAAACGCAGGTAGCGACAGCGAAAGTTGAACTCCAGGCCCGGCTGAACAACAGTGCGGATGGCAGCTTGCTTGCATTGAACGACCAGTTTGACCGCGCCTGGCGTCGGATCGGGCTGGCGTTGGACCGCGTGGGGTTTACCGTCGAAGACCGTGATCGCTCGAAGGGGCTGTATTTCGTGCGTTATATAGATCCGAACACCGACGCCAAGACTACCGAGAAGCCATCGTGGTTTTCCAAGCTGGCTTTCTGGAGCAGCGACACGAAGGTGCAGAGCAAAGAGCAATACCGGATTCTGGTGCGGGATGCCACGGTCGGCGCGGAAGTGCGTGTGCTCGACAAGGATGGCGCGCGCGAGAAGTCTGAAACAGCCACGCGCATCCTCACACTGCTCTACGATCAACTGAAGTGACGCGCGCAGCAGGCCTGATCGTCAGGCGCCGGTACAGGTTACCGGCGGCCCCGCTGCTGCAATGATCCGTTTTGCTTCTCTCGGCAGCGGCAGCGAGGGCAACGCCCTGGTCGTCGAAGTGGGTCACTCGCGATTGTTGCTGGACTGCGGTTTCAGCGCCACGGAGACCGAGAGACGATTGGCCCGTCTGGGTCTGGAGCCCGCCGATCTGCACGCCATACTGGTGACTCACGAGCACGATGACCATGTTGGCGGTGTCGGTCGCTTTTCCCGAAAATTTGATATTCCGGTGTATCTGTCTCACGGCACGCATGCCGCTGTGACCGCAACCCGCAACGAGTTTGCTGCGGTAGAGATTATCGACAGTCACAGCCCGTTTGCCATCGGCGATATCGCCGTGTTTCCCTATCCGGTGCCGCACGACGCGCGGGAACCCACGCAGTTTGTATTTGGTGACGGTGCAGCCCGCGTCGGCGTGCTGACTGACGCCGGCGCCTCAACGCCGCACATCGAGGCCATGCTGTCGGGATTACAGGCGCTGGTCATCGAGTGCAATCACGATCGCGATCTGCTGATGGGCAGCAGTTATCCCGAGCGTCTGAAAGCGCGCATCGGCGGGCGGCTTGGTCATCTCGACAACAATCAGGCAGCGGAAATTCTCAGTGAGATTGATCGCAGTCGATTGCAGCATGTGGTTGCCGCGCATTTATCGAAGAAGAACAACCGGCCGGATCTGGCACGTGAGGCGCTGGCGGGTGCGCTGGAATGCACAGCAGACTGGGTCACTGTGGCGACGCAGGCGGATGGTTTCGGTTGGCGTGAGGTGGGTTGAGCGCAGCAATGGTGATCATAAAGTCCATGAAAAAAGCCGGCCCGCGGGCCGGCTTTTTTTGTGTAGCGGACGCTTATTTCTTGATTGCGTCTTTGGCGCCTTCCATGGCGTTTCCGGATTGTATTTTCGAGGGTAATCGCACAGGTTGTCACAAGCCTGTGACATTTGCGGCCAGCGGCGGCCCGGCGCATTCCTGGATTTCTTCAAAACGTTCGATCAACTGCTGTGCGCCGTTTGCATCGTGCGTGCCTTCGGCTGCACGCATGTGGTCATAGTGGAATCGGTGCACATAGTGGCTACCGTCAAAAACGACGAACGGGTCATAAACATGCTTGGCACCCCGCAAGGTTTCGCGAATCTTCAGTGCATGGCTGAATTGTTGGGAAAATTCGAGCAGCCGCGGACATTCTGCCAGCAACGGCTTGGTGTCGTGCACCACGATATGGATACGGTTGACGCGACTCGCCAGCAGGAATTGTTTGAGTAACTGGATTCGGGCGGCGCTATTCCAGGGGCGATTCAGCGTTTTGTCGAATACGCGGATGACATTCTGGGTGAGCGGAATCAGGCGGTCGATACATTCCTGATACTCGCGGTTGCTTTCAAAACGGCGGTATTCGGCGTGGGGCAGGTTTCCCGAGAGTTCCATGGACGACTCCGGTGTCATGTTCAGGACGGCGACACAATATAAAGATAACCGGCGCGATACCAGGCGTAAAGCAATTCGCGTATATCCGCAGACCGGCCGGACGGCGGCAGGGTCCGACGGTCGGCAAGCCGCCGCAGTGCGCTGCGCGCGGAGGGCGATGGGAGGTAGCGTTCGCCGTTAATGTAAAACGCAGCATGGTCGTAGAGCAGGATGGTGGCAGGCGCCAGCGTAAGCCCGCGCTTTCCCGCAGTGCGTGTAAAGGCCGCAGCGGACAGCGGTCGCTGCGGTGGCGCAAATACCACATGCGATTTCGGCGTACTGAGGTCGGTGCCGATGAATTGCAGCAGGTCGGTGCGGCGCCACTGTGCCTGGTTGAGCAGGCGCAGCAGACCCGCAGTGAGCAGGGGGTCGATGCGTGCGGGATTTTGTGTCGGCTTGAGTTGCGGATCGGCATACTGCCCCGGCGCATCGAGGCCGTCCTGCAGATAGTCGTAGAAACGGCTGCACAGATCCTGCGCCGATGGCGCGCGAAATCCGACCGAGCAGGTGATGCAGTGATCGAGTGCGATGCCGTCATGGGCGTAACGCGGCGGCAGATACAGCAGATCACCGGTCTCCAGCGTCCATTCGCGGGCGGCGCGAAACCGCCGCAAAATTTTCAGCGGCGCATCGGCAACCAGCTCGAGATCGCGCTGTGCGCTGATCTGCCAGCGGCGACTGCCCTCGCCCTGGATCAGGAACACATCGTAGCTGTCGAAGTGCGGGCCGACGCCGCCGCCCGGCGGCGCGTAACTGACCATCAGATCGTCGAATCGGGCATAGGGTATGAAGTCGAATGGCGCCAGCAGCGTGCGAGCCGCGGGCAACAGATGGTCGACGCCCTGCACCAGCAGCGTCCAGTTGCGCGCGGGCAGGCGCGCAAAGTCGCGTTTGGCGAACGGACCGTGCCGCACCTGCCAGCGTTTTCCCGAGCGCAGGATCAGCCGTGCCTCCGCTTCCGGCTGTTGCGCAAGTTCAATCAGTGTTGCGCGGGTGATCAACCTCGCGAATTGTGGCAGGGCAGCGCGCACCAGCAGTGGTTTTTTCTGCCAGTGTTTTCGCAAGAACTGTGTCGGTGTCAGACCATTGAGCAAGGTGTTGCGCATATCGGTGAATTATAGATGGGGAAACACCGGGCAAGTGGGCTATGACTCCGGTGATTTTCAGCTTCCATGGAATTTTTCACGCGAGCACTTGACCGGGCTGCGCTTTGTTTACAAAATTCGCCCTGCAAGGTTACGGTTTACCGGTTTATCCGGCCTTCAAATTCGTAATTAACCTGTGGGGCGTCGTGCGGCACGCGCTCTGTGGCGTGAGCCCGCGCGGCCACGCAGCGGAAGTGCTGCGTTTGATCAAGGAACTCTGATGCAAGTGGCGAAGAACACGGTGGTCATGCTGAATTTTGAATTGCTGGACGCCGATGGCAATGTGATCGAGAAAGGCGATGCGCCGATGACCTATCTGCACGGTGGGTACCAGGGCATATTCCCGCTGGTCGAGCAGGCACTCAACGGCAAGCAGGCCGGCGACACTTGTCAGGTGCGCCTGACGCCGGTGGATGCTTTCGGCGAATACGATGCTGAACTGGTGCAGGTGGAAGCGCGCGACAAGTTTCCGCCGGAAGTTGCGGTCGGCATGCAGTTTGAAGGCCGTGGCGACGAGTCAGGTCACACGGTGGTGTACACGGTGACGGACGTTGCAGAGGACAAAGTGGTGGTCGATGGCAACCATCCACTGGCAGGGCAGACGCTCAACTTCAATTGCACCATCGCGGAAGTGCGCGCGGCGACCGGCGAAGAACTGCAGCATGGTCACGTGCACGGTGCGCACGGGCCCCATCATTGAGGCCAGTGCAAAGTGCAAAGTGAAAAATGCTAAGAGCTAAGTGCTAAGTGCTAAGTGCTAAGTTCTAAGTGCAAAATGCAAAGTGAAAAGTGCAAAGCCCCCTTGGGGG
>JAQBGW010000045.1:0-5015 GCA_032128415.1 Betaproteobacteria bacterium
ACCCAGCGCTTGTGCGCGACGCGCGTTGTCCGGCTGATCGAACGCCACCGGCACGATCAACTGCGGGCGACCCGCGCGCAACGCCTGCGCCAGTGTGCCAATGCCCGCCTGATGGACGATGGCCGCGGCGCGCGGGAAGACCTGCGAGTACGGCAAATAGGAAACCGCGCGCACGCCCTCCGGCAGATCCTGCGGCAACACCGGCCCAGTGACCAGCAGTGCGCGTCGCCCCAGTTGATGTGCAGCAGCCACCGCATGGTTCCAGAAATTCCCCGCGATCCACACCGCCGACGAACCCAGCGCAAATACGATGGGCGGCTCCCCTGCATCGAGAAAACGCGCAACGTCATCGCGCATTTGGACATCTGGTGCTGCGCCATCAAAAATCGGGCTGCCGCAAACGTGCGTGTGTGGCGGCCAGTCCGGCTGCGGCTGTGCCAGTTGCGGATCGAACAGCGCCAGATTGAGCAGCGGCGAGAACTGGCCCTCGAACATCGCCATGCGGTCGGTCGGCGGCAAGCCAAGTTCGGCACGGAATTCCTGTAGCGGCGCTTCCCAGTCCCGCACGCTGCGCTTGAACAGTCCGAACAACGCGCCATAAGCGCCGGGCCCGAGGATGCGCAGATGCCGCAGCCACGGCGCGCCGTCGATGACCGGCGGGTCATAGGCAGACATCAGACTCAACGGCGCGAGCACCGTGGACACCCACGGTAGATTGCGGCGTTGCGCCAACAGCGGCAGCGTCACCGCCAGCGGGTGCGAGACCAATACATTTGCACCCTCTGCTGCCCGTTCCAAACCGTCATACGCTGCACGCAAATGCGGCATCACCAATTCGCGCACCAGAAATTCCGGGCCGTGACGCCCGTCGAACAACCGGGTGATGATCGCTTGATAATCCCCGAAGCTCGCCATGCTCGGGCCGACCGCCGCAAATTCGACGCCGGCACTCTCCACGGGAACGCGATAATCCTCCGCACTGGCAATCACCGCCTGCTGCCCGCGCGCAATCAGCGCCCGTGCCACCGCGATGTACGGGTGCAGATCACCCAGCGAACCCAGGGTTGCGAACAGGAAACGGCTCATGTCCGATTATTGGGCTTATTCATAATACGCGGCAAACCGATCCCGTTCGCCCTGAGCCTGTCGAAGGGCGGGGAGGCTTCGACAAGGCCTGTCCTGAACTTGTCGAAGGGCTCAGCCCGAACGGTTTGATTTATTTTGAAAAGATCAGCCGCGCAATGATACCGCCAACGTCAGCCACAACCCGCCGATCACTGTCTCAACGCCAATATACGCAGCAAACTATTTCCCGAGCCGCGGGGCCGATTGCAGCAGTTCCGCCAGTTCCTTCTTGTAAAACATCGCCCGCCCGGTGGTGCCGTGGCCGTAAGTGTTTTCGCTGGCTGGAATCAGCAGCACGCGGCCGTTTTTGACGCGCTTGATCTCGCGATCCAGCACGCCGGTCTCCGGCGGATTGCGTTCGTCGTCTGCCGCATTAATCGCCAGCACGGTGGCTTTGATTTTTTCCAGGCCGGGCGACGGATTGTAATCGCGCGACGAACTCCAGCGGTACAACGTGTCGTTGGCATCAGCACGGAACGGCGCTTTCATGCGCTTTTCGATTATTTGATCGGCTTTTTCACGTGTCGGGGCGGTCTTGTAGAGGCGTAGATTGCCGCCGTTGGTACCGAGACCGAAATACACCGAGGCGAACTTCGCGCTCCCCGGTTGCTTGGTGTAGTTGCCGTTCATCCATTCCGGGTCGTTGCGGATCGAATCAATAATCATCCGCCGCATCATCCAGTTGCGGCTGGACATCTCCACCGGCTGTGACGCCATCGGCACCGCAATGTCGAGGAAATCCGGATAACGCTGCGCCCACACCCAGGCATGCATGCCGCCCATCGATTGGCCAATCACCATGCGCAGGTGCTTGACGCCCAGATGCTCCTTCAGCAGCCGGTACTGCGCGTCGACCATATCGTCGTAGTTGTATTGCGGGAACTTCATGCGCAGGCCGTCCGAAGGCTTGCTCGACCGGCCATTGCCGATGGAATCCGTCAGGATGATGTAATAGCGGCGTACATCCAGCGGCTGCCCCGGCCCGAACAACTCGCCGGCAAAATTTGGTGACAGGAATCCGCGCCCTGACCCCGATGTGCCGTGCAGCACCAGCACCGGCTCGCCCGCAGGATCGCCGATCGTGGTGTAGCCCAGTTTCAGTTCCGGCAGCACTTCTCCGGTATGGAATTTGAAATCCTTGACCACCCACGCGCCGGATTTCGGCGCGGGATACTTGCCTGGTTTCTCACTGGCCATGTTGCCACCGCCGGTTGCACAGCCAGCCAGCAAAGCCACCGCCAACCACATCAACACCCTGCGCATAACTGCTGTGCCTTGCGTCAATTCTGCAATCTGTTTCATAACCCCTCCCTCGTGTGTTGGTGCTGAATGTTCTTGTAAATCTCATTTTTAAATCAACAATCTCAGGGTCGTTGCATACCTTGACCATGCCACGATGCTCACATGCCATAGCGATAGCTCTTGTCGATGTCGGCGCGGGTAACGATGCCGTAACCGGGTCCGCCATCGTAAGCCACCGCGTGCGCAACATACAGCCCCTCGGCGCCCGTGGCGTCCATGGCATCGAGCGCCTCCTGCAGCGTCGCCTGCAAGGCAATCGGCGCAACCTGCAACCGATTCGCCGGCACCTCCAGTAGGTCCAGTTCGGCGGCATCCGGCGCCTCCATGCGCTGCCGCGCCAGATCCACCGCCGGCAGAATGGCCGCGGGACCCTCGTTGCCAATGACCAGTATCCAGATCGGATTCAGCGCCAGTGCGGCGTCGATGGCCGCGCGATCGGCTTGCCGCGGCAGCGCGGGGACTTTGGTATCCATCACTGCGCCAACGCCGATGCGGCGCAGGGATTGCAGTATCGGGTCGTTTTTATAGTCGATGCCCCGCGCACGCATCAGCGTAATGAAAATCGGCTGCTGGCCGAAGACCACACGCGACACGCCGTAGGCGGCGATCACCGCCAGCATGCCGGGCCAGATGATGTTCGGATTGCCGGTGAGTTCAAGCATCGCGGTCAGCGCCGCCAGTGGCGCGTGCAGGGCTCCTGCCATCATTGCACCGAGGCCGATCAGCGCGTAGAGCGCCGGCGAGGACGCGTACTCCGGTGCGATCCATGCCCCGATGATGCCGAGCGCGCCACCGGCCGCGGCGCCGATCACCACCAGCGGTCCGATCAAACCCCCGGGCATGCCCATGCCGATGGTGAGTCCGGTCGCCAGCAACTTGAACACCACGATCATCAGCAGCACGGTGATGGCCACGTTGCCGAGCAGCGTGTTGCCCACCGTGTCGTAACCGACACCCATGATCTGCGGTGCAGGCAGTGCGAACAGGCCGGTCAGTGCGCCCACCAGCATGGCGCGGGCCCAAAACGACCATGCCTTGGTGCGACGCGCGGATTGGTCAACGATGGCGATGAACGCCGCCGCCAACAAGCCGATGATCAACCCCATGAACAGCACATAGGGCACTTCCCAGATCGACTTGAGCACCACGGTCGGCACAGCGAAGGCCGGCACGTCGCCATACACGATGTGGGTGACGGCCGTCGCGCTCACCGCAGCGAGGATCACCGGTGCGAAGCCGATCACGGTGTATTCCATCAGTACCACTTCCATCGCAAACGCTACGCCGGCCAGCGGCGTGTTGAACGACGCGGCAATCGCCGCGGCAACACCGCAGCCGACGAGGATGCGCATGCTGTTGTTGGGCAGGCGCAGGTACTGGCCGGCGAGACTGGCGCTCGCAGCGCCAAGATGGATGGCGGGACCTTCGCGCCCCACCGACAGACCGGCGACGATGGCCACTGCAGCACTGACGAATTGCACGACAGCGCTTTTCAGCGGTACGCGACCCTGATTGTAGGACAGACGCTCCAGTACGTGCACCACACCCCCGTTACGGGTGGCCTCCGCCAGGCGATGAAAGATGGCGGCAATGACCACCACACCGACCAGCGGAAACAGGAACCGCATGCCGAAGGCCAGATCTTCGTAGTTCTCCGGGCCACCCGGCGGCAGCAGCGCGTCCTGCGCCAACTCAATCACCAACCTGAATGCCATCATCACCACGGCGGCAAGCAGGCCGCAGACGATGCCGAGCACGGCGAACTGCGGCAGCGCTTCCGCGCGCGATACGCGCAGGCGCTGGGCTTCGAGCGCCAGGCCCAGTCTTCCGCGCAAGTTGTGCCACGGGGATTTCATGTCCGTGCAATCGTGAGGAGCATGCCCGAATATATGTTTAACCGGCCGCGGATTCCAGCGTGACCGGCGAATTGCACAATCTGAACGCGGCAACGCGCAATCACTGCAAGGCTTGATGGTATAAACGGCAACACCTAATTCCGAC
Source organism: Betaproteobacteria bacterium (assembly GCA_032128415.1). GTDB lineage: Bacteria > Pseudomonadota > Gammaproteobacteria > Burkholderiales > SG8-41. The sequence continues at coordinate 4,429 of JAQBGW010000045.1, forward strand.
GATCAGGAGATACCCGATGCCCGACCACACGCCGCTGACTTTTGCCCAGGTGCAGGCCGCGATGAACGCGATGACCGCAAAGGCCCTGCAGACCCCGGATCAGGTGGTGGCCATCGCCATCGCCGACAGCACCGGTAACCTGCTCGCCTACGCGCAGACCGGCGCCCTGCGGCTGTTCAGCCGCCGCCACGCCATCCGCAAGGCGTACACCGCTGCGGTGATGGCCACGGACACGGGAAAGAACGGTCAGAAACTGAAGGAACAGGGGCGTAGCGTCAGTGACTTGGGCGACGCGAATTTGTCAGCCAATCAGGGCGGGCTGGTGATCGTGCGCGACGGCGTGTTACTGGGCGGCATCGGTGTCGGGGGGTATGACGGCGGACATCTGGATGAAGCGCTGGCGCGGGTGGGGCTGGAAGTGTTGATGCGGTAGGAGAACTCTGATCCTGGACTCTACCGGCTTGAAAGTGCGTGTCTCGCGGCACACAATGCCGTCTACATCAAAATTTGCTGACTGGAGGAAGGGATGCGCACGCGCTTGACACAGCAGCTCGGCATCCCACCTCGTTGCTACCGACATCCACATG
>JAQBGW010000046.1:0-3373 GCA_032128415.1 Betaproteobacteria bacterium
GGACTTCGAGAACGTCTGGCCGTCAAACGGGCCTGCGAAGCTCGGCGGGGAGTACGAAATCATGGCGGCCTGGGGCATCCCCGCCCTGAACACCGCCATCCTGCTGACCAGCGGCGTGACGCTGACGATCGCCCATCACGCACTCAGGGCGGACCAGCGCGGCACGCTCAAGCTGTTCCTGGCGCTCACGTTCATCCTCGGCTTCATCTTCCTGGGCTTCCAGGCTTACGAGTACTCCCACGCGTACAGTGAGCTGAACCTCAAACTCGGCACTGCCGGAATCTACGGCAGTACCTTCTACATGCTGACCGGCTTCCACGGCCTGCACGTCACGATCGGCGCGATCATGCTAACGGTGATCTGGCTCCGTTGCCTGAAGGGGCACTTCACCCCGACCCGCCATTTCGCCTTCGAAGGCGTGGCCTGGTACTGGCACTTCGTCGACGTGGTGTGGCTGATCCTGTTCATATTCGTTTACTGGCTGTAAATCGACTAGCCGCGGGTTGCGCGATCAGCAAGGCAGATCAACAAAGCGCGATTCGCAGGGGGAGGTTCCCCGATCTTGGGGACTTGGGCGCCGCGTGATAGCGGCGTTTTTTTTCAGTATTCAGGGTGGGAACGGCAGTTGCTCGGGACCGTCCAAGAAACACTCTATAGATGCTTGGTGATGAGCCCGGTTTGCATTCCTAGCATCAGCAGCAGAAATAACACGATCGAAAGCACGATGCGGATCGTCAACGCTTTCACGGTGCGTTGAGTAGTGCCGCGATCCTTGACCATGTAATAAAGCGCAGAACCCAGGCTGGCGAGTATGAAAAGTATGAAAAGTATGACGACGATGCGCATAATGGCTCCTGCAGCAGTGTAACCCGGCAGATTTGTATATGTCAGCATACCGGATTGCGCATTACGAGTTCAGACCCCGCCTGTGGACGGGTGTTGCTGCCGCTGCCGGCATGGTATTGACGCTCGTGCTCGGGCAATGGCAGATCGGACGCGCCCAATACAAAGAAGCATTGCAGGAGAGATATGACACGCTGCGTCTGCAGCCCGCGATCAGCATCGGCGCGCAGCCCGTTGTGGCCGGGGATGTACTGCTGCGGCGTGTCGAGGTGCGCGGGGAGTTTGCACCGAAATACACGGTCTATGTCGATAACAGGATTCACCAGCACCAACCGGGTTATCACGTGGCGACGCCGCTGCGCATTGCCGGTTCGCAGCGATATGTGCTGGTGAATCGCGGGTGGATTGCCGCCGCGCGCGACCGCACAGTGCCCACAATCCACACGCCTGCCGGTGAGCAGATCGTGCAGGGGACTGCTGTGGCGTTCAGCGAGCGTTATCTGGAATTATCGACCCAGGTTGCAGAAGGTAATATCTGGCAAAACCTGGTGCAGGAGCGTTACCGGCAAGTGACCGGACTTGATGTGCCGCCGTTTGTAATTCAGCAGGAGAGTTCTGCCGCAGATGGTCTGCAGCGGGTATGGCAACGGCCCGATCTTGGCCGCAATACGCATCTGGCTTACGCATTTCAGTGGTATGCGCTGAGTCTGGCAATATTTATTTATTTTCTGGTGACCCATGTCAAACGACGAGACCCCACGCAGCAACCGTAAGATGTTGTGGCTGGTGGCGGCGGTGTGCATTGCGCCGTTCATCGCTTCGTTTACGGCTTATTATTTTTATCAGCCGGCGGGACGCATCAATTACGGCACGCTGCTCGAAACCGGGCCGCTGCCTGCGGCGACGCTGCAACTCGACAGCGGTGAGACGTTTGCGTTCAAGCAACTGCAAGGCAAGTGGTTGTACGTCACGATCGACGATGCGGTCTGTGATGCCTATTGCGAAAAAAAGCTGTGGCAGATTCGACAGGTGCGCAAGACGCAGGGTAAATACCCGGAGCGCATAGAACGCGTATGGCTGATGACCGGCGGCAAGCCGGCGGACCGGCTGCGCAAGGAGTACGCGGGCACGTGGATGGTGAATGCCGCCGGCAGTCCTGTGCTTGAAAAATTTCCAATTGAACGCGCCCTCGCCGATCACATTTATCTTGTCGATCCGCTGGGCAATCTGGTGTTGCGCTATCCGCGTGATGCAGACCCAACCCGCATGCGCAAGGATATCGAACGCCTGCTCAAAGTGTCGCGCATCGGATAGCGTATATAACCTGTTGTTTTTATTGATATTTTAATGTTCCGCAAGTTAATCTGGTTTACCTTGTTTTATACCTTCGCCGTGGTCGTGGTCGGCGCTTACGTGCGCCTGGGCGACGCGGGGCTCGGTTGTCCGGATTGGCCGGGTTGTTACGGCGAACTGACGCCGCATCATGCTCGCGACAACATCGCCCGCGCGGTCGAGACTCAGGGCGGCGCGCACGGGCCGGTGTCGCTGACCAAGGCCTGGAAGGAAATGTTCCATCGCTACATTGCCGGCGGATTGGGTTTGTTGATATTTGCCATCGTGGTGGTGGCATGGGTGCGGCGCCACGAACTCAAGCAATCGCCGCTGCTGGCTACTGGATTACTTGCGTTAGTGATGTTGCAGGCGGCACTGGGCATGTGGACCGTGACCTTGTTGCTGAAACCAGTAATTGTCACATTGCATCTGCTCGGCGGCATGGCCACACTGGCTTTGCTGCTGTGGCTCGCCTTGCGGCAGAGCCCATCAACACCGGCCATGACGTTGGCGCCGCGGCTGCGTCCCTGGGCGCTGCTCGGATTGCTGATCGTCGTGGTACAGATTGCGCTGGGCGGTTGGGTATCCAGTAACTATGCTGCGCTGGCGTGCGTGGATTTTCCGACCTGCCACCATGAGTGGTTGCCGGCGATGGATTTCCGCCACGGCTTCCAGGTGCTGCGCGAACTCGGCATGACTGCGGCAGGCACGCATCTGAGTTATGGCGCATTGACGGCGATCCACTGGACCCACCGCCTGGGAGCGCTGGTGACCTTGATTTATATCGGCGGATTGGCCTGGATGCTGATGCACGCCGGACTGGCGCGTTACGGCGGGGCATTGCTGGTGATACTCATTGCACAGGTCTTGCTCGGCATTGCCAATGTGCTGGCCGGCTTGCCGCTGCTGGTAGCGGCGGCACATAACGCCGGTGCAGCAATATTATTGCTGACGCTGGTGATGATAAACTTCGCGCTTCGTCCGCAGCCTTACTCCTGATCCCTGATGTCTTCCACTCTGGTTCGCACCCCGTTGTCCGCTCGCATTCAGCAGTTCTACGCGCTGACCAAACCGCGCGTGGTGTCGCTGATCGTTTTCACGGCGGTCATCGGCATGTTTCTCGCTACGCCGGGCATGGTGCCGGTCGGCATCCTGTTTGCAGCGACACTGGGTATTGCGCTGGTTGCCGGCGCGGCAG
>JAQBGW010000047.1:0-22557 GCA_032128415.1 Betaproteobacteria bacterium
GCTATCACGCGGCGCCCAAATCCCCAAGATCGGGGAACCTCCTCCCCTGCGTATCGCGCTTTGTTGATCTGCCTTGCTGATCGCGCGACCCGCGGCTAGTCGGTTTACAGCCAGTACACGAAAACGAACAGAACCAGCCACACCACGTCGACGAAGTGCCAGTACCAGGCCACGCCCTCGAAACCGAAGTGGTGATCCGCCTTGAAGTGTCCGGCCACGCTGCGGAACAGGATCACCCACAGCATGATGGTGCCCACCGTGACGTGGAAACCATGGAAGCCGGTCAGCATGAAAAACGTTGCGCCGTACGCGCCCGTGGTCAGCTTCAGGTTCAGGTCGGAATATGCGTGGGCGTATTCATAGATCTGGAAGCCGAGGAAGATCATGCCCAGGGCAATGGTCATCACCAGGCCCCAGATGAGCTGGGTGCGGTTGTTTTTCAGCAGCCCCCAGTGCGCCCAGGTAATCGTGGCACCGGAAGTCAGCAGGATCGCCGTGTTCAGCGCCGGAATGCCCCAGGCACCCATCGGTGAAAACGTTTCCTTGATCCCCGGTCCACTGACCGGCCAGTCGGCCTTGAAATTGGGCCACAACAATAGCTGGTGCTCCAGCGAGCCCAGATCCGGAACCGCAATTACCCGCATGTAGAACAGCACGCCGAAAAAAGTCGCGAAGAACGTGACTTCCGAAAAAATGAACCAGGACATGCCCCAGCGAAACGACGTATCAACCTGCTTGTTGAATTTTCCGGCCTCGGATTCATGCGCCACCGTGGTAAACCAGCCGGCGAACATGAAAAAAAGCACCAGAAATCCCAGTCCGAGGAGCACGCGGCCCATAGGCATGCTGTTGACCGTGAACGCAGCGCCAAAGCCGAGTAAGGCCATGGCGGTAGCCGCCACGATAGGCCAGTGCGACGGCTGCGGCAGGTAGTAGTTGTCTGATGATTGGCTCGACATGCTCATTTCTCCCTGAATCCCTGTGTTTATGCTTGCGTTCCCAGATCCCTGACCATCAGTGGGTGATCAATCGCACCACCGACACGATGGTTCCCACAAAAATTGCACCTGCCAATATGCCGACAACAATAATCTGCAGCGGTGTCACTACAATTTTTTCGTGCTCTGCACGCTTGCTTATGCCAAGAAACGCCGACAGCACCATGCGCACTACCTGGAGCAGCGTGGCTTTTTGCCGCCCATCGCTTACCGTAGCGCTGATCACCCCGGACCTCCGTTTTTAAGCGGTGCCGTCGAGGCGCCTTTGACTTCAAAAAACGTGTAGGACAGCGTAATGGTGTTGACCCCTGCCGGCAGCGTCGAATCAAGCACAAACTGCACCGGCATGCGCTTGGACTCACCAGCCTGCAACGGCTGCTGCTTGAAACAAAAACACTCCAGTTTCTTCACAAATGGCCCCGCGTGCTTGGGGCCATAGCTCGGTATGGCCTGCCCGACGATCGCCTTGTCACCATTATTCCGCACATCGTATTCAATCTGGATCATTTCCCCCGGATGCACACGCACACTGCGCTGCACCGGCTTGAATTCCCAATCCAGGCCATGGGCGTTGGCATCAAACTCCATGGTCACCCAGCGCGACCGGTCAATCTGCGTGTTCACCACCTCCGCCACTGCCGGTTTGATCAGGTTGTTGATGCCGGTGACTTGGCAGATCTTTTCGTAAAACGGCACCAGCGCAAATCCAAAGCCGAACATCGCCACGGCAAAAATCGACAGCCTGGTCATCATCCGGCGATTGGCGCGTTCGTTTTTCATAAATCCAGCAGGTAGTACTTGGCCATGATTCCGAAGAAAAACACGGCAACAATCAGCCACAGCACGATGGCCGTGCGACGATTGTTGCGTCCGATTTGGGCTTGCGCCATCAATCTATTTCACCACCGGCGGTGTTACAAAGCTGTGGTACGGAGCCGGTGACGGCAGGTGCGTCCACTCCAGGCTATTCGCACCTTCCCATTGCCGATCCGCGGCTTTCTCGCCGCTGGTGATGGTCTTGATGACAATGTAGAGGAACAGCAACTGCGACAGGCCGAAGCCAAAGGCGCCGATCGACGATATCGCATTGAACTCGGCGAACTGCAGCGCGTAGTCGGGAACGCGGCGCGGCATACCCGCCAGACCCAGGAAATGCTGCACGAAGAACGTGACGTTAAAGAAAATCAGCGACAGCCAGAAGTGCCATTGGCCCAGCGTCTCGTTGTACATCCGGCCGGTCCATTTCGGCAGCCAGAAGTAAATTCCGGCAAAGGCCGAGAACAGCGCCCCGGCCACCATCACGTAATGGAAGTGCGCCACCACGTAGTAGGTATCGTGCAACTGTATGTCGACCGGTACGATGGCCAGCACCAGCCCGGTGAAGCCGCCCAGCGTAAACAGGAACAGGAAACCCATCGCAAACAACATCGGTGTTTCAAAAGTCAGCGAACCCTTCCACATCGTCGCCACCCAGTTGAATACCTTGACTCCTGTGGGCACAGCAATCAGTACGGTTGCATACATGAAGTAGAGCTGCGCTTCCACCGGCATGCCGGCGGTGTACATGTGGTGCGCCCACACCATGAACGACAAGATAGCGATAGACGCCGTGGCGTAAACCATGGATGCGTAACCGAACAGCGGCTTACGCGAAAACGCCGGGATCACCTGCGACACCACGCCAAATGCCGGGATCGCAATGATGTAGACCTCGGGGTGTCCGAAGAACCAGAAAATGTGCTGATAGAGCACCGGGTCGCCGCCGCCGGCAGCGTTAAAGAAGTGGGTGCCGAAATGACGATCGGTCAGCGTCATCGTCACTGCGCCAGCCAGCACCGGCATCACCGCGACCAGCAGATAAGCGGTAATCAGCCAAGTCCAGCAGAACAGCGGCATTTTCATCAGCCCCATTCCGGGCGCGCGCATGTTGAGGATGGTGGTAATGATGTTGATCGAGCCCATGATCGACGACATGCCGAGGATGTGGATCGCAAAAATCGTCAGATCCATCGCGGGGCCGGCCTGCGTCGACAGCGGCGCGTACAGCGTCCAGCCCACACCGGCGCCGCCGCCCGGCACAAATTGCGCGGCGATCAGCAGCGAAGCCGCCGGCGGCAGCAGCCAGAATGACAGGTTGTTCATCCGCGGAAATGCCATGTCCGGCGCGCCGATCTGCATCGGGATCAGCCAGTTCGCGAATCCGACGAATGCCGGCATGATTGCGCCGAACACCATGATCAGGCCGTGATACGTCGTCATTGAATTGAAAAATTCGGGCTTGACGATTTGCAGCCCCGGCTGGAACAACTCGGCGCGGATGATCAGCGCCATGATGCCGCCAACCAGGAACATGGTGAAGCTGAACCACAGGTACATCGTGCCGATGTCTTTGTGGTTGGTTGATCCTATCCAGCGCATCATGCCGTAGGGCTTGTGCGCATGATCGTCGTGGCCGTGTCCGTCAGTGGGTGCGTGTGCTGCTTCCATTGTGTTCTCCTGAAGCCTTTGTTCGTTCGTATTGCGCGTTCGTAGCGTGGTTTACCGCAGGGCCTTGACTTCGGTCGGGGCGATCGCATCGTCTGTCTTGTTGTTCCAGTTGTTGCGGGTATAAGTAATCACCGCAGCCAGATCAACGTCCGACAGGCGCTGGAACGATGCCATCGCCGTGCCCTGTTTGCCTTTCAACACCAGCTTGATCTGGTCGGCTTTCGGGCCGTTCACCACTTTTGAACCGGACAGCGCCGGGAACGCGCCCGGCACACCCATGCCGGTAGCCTGATGGCAGGCGACGCAGTTCTGGGCATAGATTTTTTCACCCTGGGCTTTAAGATCAGCCAACGTCCAGACTTTGTTGGGATCCACTTTGGCGGCGACTATTTTCTTCTGCTGCGCAGCGACCCACGTGGCGTACTGGGCAGGTTCCATTACCTCGACCACGATCGGCATGAAACCGTGATCTTTGCCGCACAGTTCCGCACACTGCCCACGGTAGATGCCCGGCTTGTCGGTTTTGAACCAGGTGTCGCGGATAAATCCGGGTACGGCGTCCTGCTTGACGGCCAGTGCCGGCACCCACCAGGAGTGGATGACATCGGCAGCGGTGGTCAGGATGCGCACCTTTTTGCCGGCCGGCACCACCATGTGGTTATCCACTTCGAGCAGGTAATGGGGATTGTTGGCGCGGCCGGCTTTATCGCGTCCGTCAATCTGCGCCTGGGGTGTGGATAACGCGCTGTAAAAACTGATGCCTTCGCCCTCGCCCTTCAGGTAGTCATAGCCCCATTTCCACTGATAGCCCGTCGCCTTGATGGTAATGTCGGGCTCAGAGGTATCGTGCATGGTAAGCAGCGTGCTGGTCGCCGGCACCGCCATGGCGATCAGGATCACCGCGGGGATCAGCGTCCAGGCGACTTCGACGGCCATGTTCTCATGGAACTGCGACGCCTTGTGGCCGACCGACTTGCGGTGTTTGAACACCGCGTAGAACATGAAGCCGAAAACACCGATGAAAATGACAAAACAGATGACCGTGATGATGGTATGCAGGTCATAGATTTCTTCGCCGAGTTGCGTCTGCGGTGTCTGCAGGTTGAGCTTGTACTCCGCCCATGCCGCCATCGTCCAGAACCACAACAGCCCTGCTGCGGCCCACTTCTTCAACCCCTTGTTGCCCATGCTTCCCCCGCTTTTAAAGCCTGATTGATCTTCAGCTACTCCCACCCGCAAGCCGGCTGCGCAATTCCCTGAACAGAATCCGGAGGCCTGCTTCGCCGCAATACCGGCCTATGGCCACTTCCCGTCCGTGCGACCGCAGTGCAATCACGCCCGCTTTACTGGTTACCAACTGCGCCCAGCCGCTATGGAAGTCATACCGCCGCACTTCCCCCTGCTCGCGAATCTCGACGCTGATGCGGTCACCCTGCACTGCCAGACGCTCAAAATCCCCCGCTCGCCGTAACACCACACTCGCCACCACTGCCAAAGCCGCGATTTCCAGACCGGCAAACGGGATGATCAGCCATGCCCCCGCCGCTGCAAAACCTGCTGCAATGATCAGGGAAAACAACGCCAGCGATCCAAAAGCCGTCCGCAGCAACGTGATATCAAGTGAACTGGAATGGCGCTTGAAGTACGTGAATCCGGCGCCGTCATGCTCCAATACCGACTCAAAAAAGGGCTCTTTGGTCACCGGCGCCGGTCATTGCTTCCATTGCTTTTAACCGCGCGGACTGTAGCACACCACAAGGGAGCGTCGCAACCGGATTACCCTATGAAAACAGTCGGTTTTCCTTTTTAAATCACGGCATTTAACCGACTGATATTCAGCGTTCGCAATACGCTGTCCGGCGCCGGGTTCGACATGAAACGTATTCGTCCCAGCAACGGCGCGGTCAGTCGCTGCTGCAGCGCCCGCAGATTCTGTTCGGCGCGCGCCATGTCCGGATCTATGGCGCAGGCAATCCAGCCAGCCAGGCGCAGTCCGCGCGCGTGCACAGCCGCCGCAGTGAGCAAGGCATGGTTGAGGCAGCCGAGACGCATGCCGACGACCAGCACCACCGGCAACTGCAAGCGTAGCGGAATATCGACCGCATCACGCGTACGGCTGAGAGGCACCGCCAGCCCGCCCACCCCTTCGACAACCACGATGTCCGCGCATAGGCGCAAACGATGATAACTGCGTTCGATCACATCCAGCCGTATGCGCCGGCCTGCTTCTGCCGCAGCGATATGCGGCGCCACTGCGGGAGCAAAACAGTAGGGATTGATCCATTCGCGTGACAGTTTGACGCTCGCCGCCGCGCGCAGCCGCTCGACATCATCGTGGTACCAGACGCCGCCCCGGCGCGCAGCGCCGGCAGCCACCGGTTTCATGCCAACCGTACGCAACCCTAGCTCTGCAAACGCCTGCAGCAACGCGCAGGCAACCAGGGTTTTGCCGACACCGGTATCAGTACCGGCAATAAAAACGCCACGCGCCGGTGTCCGGATAGATGTGCGGGACGACATGGTGAGAATTTCCTTCCGTGGCATGTCAGCCCGCCACTGTTTTGATGTCAATCACCGCGTGACCGCCAGAACCAACACGCGCTGCCGGACGCCACGCATGGCCATACACCACCTCGAAGGTCGCAGGCAGCGTGCCATCGCGCCGGAACGTTTCGTATTTGCGCGTCACTGCTTCCAGCCAGGCTTTGCCCGACAAGGAGCGGGCGCGACCGGCAGTCGAATTATGCGCGCCGATCGTCTGCAAATCCCGCAGCAGCGCCATCACGTCACGGTAAGTCAGTGTGAGTGTTTCCATATCGATCACCGGATCCGCGAACCCGGCCTTCACCATCATGTCGCCGATGTCATGCATGTCGATAAAGGTGCTGACGCGGGTATGTGGGTCGCTCGAAGCCTGTGCCGCGCGTAATTCCTTCAGTGTATCGGGCCCGAAAGTTGTAAACACGCACAGCCCGCCGGGCGTGAGCACGCGTCGCATTTCAGCCAGCGCCCGTGGCAGATCATTGACCCATTGCAGAGCGAGATTGCTCCACACCAGATCCATGCTGCTCCCCGCGAGCGGTAGCGCCTCAAGGTCCCCGCAGACCAGACCCGGTTGCCGCCGCAGCAGACGCTGATGCCATGGCACGCTGCTGCGTGCCTGCCTGAGCATTGCGCACGCAAGATCGAGTGCCACCACGCGCGCGCGCGGATACCGTGACGCCAAACCGCGCCAGGCATTACCGGTGCCGCTGCCAGCATCGAGTATGCGCGCAGGCTGGTGACGAATGAAATCCAGTCGCTCCATGCCGCGCCGGCAAACTTCCTGCTGCAGCACAGCCGCCGCGTCATAACCGGGTGCTGCGCGATCAAAGGCGCGGCGCACCGCCCGCTTGTCAAGCAAATGCCTATCGCTCATTACAGAAATCCGTGATCAGCTTGCACACACGATCTGCAGCCGAGACAAACGGTGCGTGCGCAGCATCCTCAATGATCGCGAGGCGGGCTTTCGGCAACTGTTGCGCCAGATACGCGCCCGCTGCCGGCGGCGTGATCGTATCGCGCCCGCCGTGCAGCACCAGCGTTGGCTGCGAAATATCACCCAGGTTTGCGCGCAGATCATTGTTCTCCAGCCAATGCAGCGTCCGCGCCAGTGTGGTTGATGACGGCATCGCTTTCGCTGCCAGTGCTGACTGCAGCGTACGGGTAACAGCGCGCGCCTGCGCATCTCCCTGCGCCTGCAGCAGCAGAAAACGCTGCAGCGTCGCCGCAGGATCCCGTTCAATCGCACCGGCAAAATCGCGCACCACGGCAGCGGCCATGCCGTGCGGCCAATCCGTCTGAGTAACGAACACCGGGGTCGTTGCGATCAGCAACAAATGACTCACCTGCTGCGGATAACGGTGCGCCCACTCCAGGGCCACCTGCCCGCCCAGTGACCAACCCGCCACTGCACAGCGCGCTGGTGCATGGGCGGCCAGATCATCGACCACCGCCGTGAATTCACCGCGCGATATCTCCGGTGCATTGCCGTGCCCGGGCAAATCAGGCGCCGACACATCAAACGCGCCACCCAGACGCGCTGTCAGATCCGCCCAGATGCCACCGTGCATGCCCCAGCCATGCACCAGCGTCAGCGCGGGGTTGCGCGTCATGCTGCCGTCCGCAACGCCGCCGTCAGTCGCGCAACATCATCCGCGGTGTGCGCTGCCGACAACGAAATGCGCAAGCGCGCGGTGCCTTGCGGCACGGTCGGCGGTCGTATGGCGGGCACCAGCAGTCCTTGGGCCGCAAGATGCGCGGAAAGATCCAGCGCAGCGTCGTTGCCACCCACCAGCAGCGGCTGGATGGGCGTTATCGAAGGCATCAGTTGCAGTGGAAATCCCGCCAACTGCTGTTTTAATTGCGTAATCAGTTCACGCAGCCGCTCGCGGCGCCAACCCTCCTCCGCAATCAGCGGCAAACTCGCCAGCAGCGCCTGCGCCAGCAGCGGCGGGGTAGCGGTGGTGTAGATGTAGGACCGCGCACGCTGAATCAGCGTCTCGATTACCGCGGCATCACCGGCAACAAAAGCGCCGGACACGCCGGCAGCTTTGCCCAGCGTCGCCATATAAATAATGCGCGGCGATGAAACAACGAAATGTTCGAGCACGCCCTGCCCGCGCGCACCCAGCACGCCGAAACCGTGCGCGTCATCCAGCAGCAGATACGCATCGTATTGTTCGCACAGCGCAAGCAGTTCGGGTACCGGTGCCAGATCACCGTCCATCGAAAATACGGCGTCGGTGATCACCAGTCGGCGGCGCGCTTTGGTGTTTTCCAGCAGCCGCGCCAATGCCGCCATGTCGCCATGCGCATAACGCTTGAACGCCGCGCGTGACACCAGCACAGCGTCATTGAGCGATGCGTGATTCAGACGGTCGGCAAACACGGCGTCGCCACGCCCGGCAAGCGCACTGACGATGCCCATGTTGGCCATGTAGCCGCTGGAAAACAGCAACGCGCGCGGCAAACCGGTAAAAGCAGCCAGTGCTGCCTCCAACTCGTGATGTGCAGCGCTATGCCCGAGGATCAGATGCGAGGCGCCGGCGCCGACGCCATATCGATCCACACCTGCACGGACAGCAGCAGCCAGGCGAGGATCGGCGGCCAAACCGAGATAATCGTTGGAACAGAACGCGGTGTACTCGCGCCCGTCAACAATCACGCGCGCACTCTGCGGTGTAGACATCACGCGGCGCGTGCGGCGCAGCCCGCGTGTCTCCAGCACTGCCAGTTCCGCGGCCAGCTCGGTATGCAATGCCATCGCAGGATGGTGCGCGGGTGCGTTAGCGGAGTTGTTCGCGAATGAGGCGAACGTCAAGCCGGATTCTGCAGCGGCTTCAGTCCGAGCCGGGCAAACAGCGCCCGGTCATTCGCGACATCCGGATTGCCGGTGGTCAGCAGCTTCTCGCCGTAGAAAATTGAATTGGCACCGGCTAGAAAACACAATGCCTGCACTGCGTCGCCCATCTCCTGACGGCCGGCCGACAGACGCACCATCGCTTTGGGCATGGTGATGCGCGCGCAGGCAATAGTACGCACGAACTCCAGCGGATCCAGCGCCGCGGTGCCGTGCAACGGCGTGCCCGGCACCTGCACCAGATTGTTGATCGGCACCGACTCCGGGTACGGTTCCATACAGGCCAGTTGACTGATCAGCGCCGCACGCGCCGCACGCGACTCACCCATGCCGACGATGCCACCGCAACACACATGCAGTCCGGCATCACGCACCTGCGCCAGCGTATCGATACGATCGCCATATTCGCGCGTGGTGATAATTTCGTCGTAGAAATCAGCCGCGGTATCAATATTGTGGTTGTAATAATCGAGGCCGGCATCGCGCAACTGTTCGGCCTGACCGGGCTTCAACATGCCCAGCGTCGCGCAGGTTTCCATGCCCAGCCCGCGTACCGCCTTGACCATGGCGACGACCTTGTCGAGATCGCGCTGTTTAGGACCGCGCCAGGCAGCACCCATGCAAAAACGCGTTGCGCCGTTTTCACGCGCGAGTTGGGCTGCCGCGACTACGTCGGCTACAGACAGCGTGTCCTCATTCTCCACGCCGGTGTGATACCGCGCCGCCTGCGGGCAATAGCCGCAATCTTCCGGACAGCCCCCGGTCTTGATCGACAGCAGCGTCGAGAGTTGCACTGCATTGGCATTGAAGTGGGCGCGATGCACCTGCTGCGCACGAAACAGCAGATCGTTGAAGGGCAGCGTGAACAGCGCTTCGACTGCGTCCGGCGTCCAGCGTTGATCAGCCGCTGTGGGTTCGGCGATGCCGGTGTCGGCGGCGCGGGGGGCAGACTCGTTGATGGTCAAATGGTCCATGGGAATCCGCAATCAATAGTAAGAAAACAAAAGATAAGCAGCGCTGGGTAAGAAAAAATGCCCACTCATTAATAAAAATATCAATTAAATCAATAAGTTATATGACATTATGGTCGCAGAAGCCGGGCGCGTTGTCAAATTTTCCGCGCCGCTTATTTAACAGATGCTTTAACAGAGCGGGTATCACCTGTTCCTGCGTGTTGTGTGGGGCGGCGGCGTCTGCTCGCGGCCTGTGCAACGGATGCTGGGCGGAACTGCCGTGGCTGCGCGGCCCATGCTGTGCGCGCTGCGCTCATCCGCTGCCGTCACCAGGAGTGTGTGGACGCTGCATTGCGGAGCCGCCGCATTACGACTCTGTCGTAGCCGCATGCCGTTATGCCTATCCCGCCGGAGATCTGATCCAGGCGTGCAAATACGGTGGGCACCTCGCCGCGGCAACGCCGCTGGCCGCGATGCTGGAAACGGTCGTCAGCCTACGGCCCGATGTGCTGGTGCCGATGCCGCTGTCCGCCGAGCGCCTGCGGACTCGCGGATTCAATCAGGCACTGGAACTCGCGCGCGTGCTGGCGCGCGTGCTGGCCGTCCCGGTGGATGCCGGGCTGTGCGTGAAGACACGCGAGACGCCGCCGCAGTCCCGATTACCCTGGAAAGAACGCCGGAAGAATGTACGCGGCGTATTTGTGGTGCAGGCCAACCTCGACGGGCGCCACGTTGCTGTGGTTGATGATGTACTGACCACCGGCGCCACACTCAATGAACTGGCGAAAAATCTGAAGCGCGCCGGCGCGGCTACGGTCACTGGTTTCGTGGTGGCGCGGACCGTGGCCGGCGAAAATTTCAGAAAAAATACTGCGGATTAACGCAATCGCTGATCAGCGAACACCCGCAATTCGGGGGACAGATTTCCCGAGGCCTTGGCGCGGCGATAGGCTTCCTGCGCATCACCACTGCGGCCCTGCGCGTCCAACGAAATACCCAGACCCAGCAACCAGACGCCGACGTTGCCGCGTTGGGCCAACGCCCGGCTGAACTGCTCGATCGCTTCGGCATGCTTCTGCTGCCGCTGCAAAAGTCCGGCGTAAAACGCAATATAGTCCGCGTTGTCAGTGGAAAATTCGAGGCTGTGTGCCAGCGTTTGCACGCCGGCGTTGAGTTCGCCGCGCTCCACTTGCAAGCGCGCCAACGCCATGGCAAAGCCGGATTGCGACGGAGAAATGCTCAACCCTTCCTGCAGCACCTGGGCAGCCTCGGTCTGGTTACGCGCATTGAGCAGCACACCCACCAGCGCCTGACGTGCCCCATGGTACGAGGGGTCGGCTTGCAGCGCTGCCTCGAACGCCGTGCGCGCATCTTCCATTCTGCCCTCATTCAGTGCGGTGACACCGTTGGCATATTCGCCCCCGGCCCGCTGACGCGGTGTCAGTACACGCATTTTCTTGTTGATTTCCGCTTGCTTCGGTTCGGCCGCAGTTTTTGCCGACCGCAGCGGCGGTGTTTTGACGGGAGGTGCGCTGCGCTGCTTCATGACTACCGGGGCCGGTTCACGCGGCGACATCACCGACGCAGCAGCGATCGGCGTATCCACAACGGACGCAGGAATATTCGCCAACTCAAAACTCATGCGTTGGGCAATGGCTTCCACCGCCGCCGGACTCAGCGGCACAGCGGCCGGCTCCGCCTTACGCACGGACGCAGACACCGCCTCCCGTTTGCCCGCCGACGCAGAGGGCACGCGGCCATTCATCCACCACCATGCGCCAGCCATCACTGCAACTGCCACGATCACCATTGCTGCAATCAATACCTGCGATCTCCGCCCGGAGAAGGATTCTCCCGGCAAAGCCCGCACGTGATCCGGTATGCGCTGGGTTTCTGCACCCGATGCGCGGCGGCGCTCAAGATCCACCAGCATCTGGTTGATCACACTCATACGAAATACGCCAATGAAACCCCCCCGGCAGCCACCAGCACCACGGCGGCGCTCAGCCACCACCAGTGGTGCGATCCCATCGCTGCAGGCGTGTCGGCCGCTGCAATGCGCACATGCTGCGGCAGTGCCTGCTGCAGGCCTGCACCAAACGTGAGCAGCAGGGTTTTGTGGGCGATGACGTTGACCAATCGTGGTATGCCGCCGCTGGCGCGATGCATCTGCCGCACTGCGGCCGGCGCGAACAACCGGCTACCGCGGTATCCGGCCACCCGCAGGCGGTGTGCCAGATAATGATCAACTTCTTCGACGCTTAATGCCGTCAACCGGTACTGGAACGTGATGCGCTGGCGCAACTGACGCACAGCCGAGTGGGAAAGTCGCTCATCGAGCTCCGGCTGGCCGAACAACACCACCTGCAGCAGCTTGCGCTTTTCAGTTTCGAGATTGGTCAGCAGACGCAGCGCCTCCAGTGTTTCCTGCGGCATCGCCTGCGCTTCGTCGAGGCAGAGCACGACCGTCTTGCCCTGCCGCGCAAAATTAAGCAGGGCACGCGATAGTTCTTTCATTAACTGGTGCTGATCCGCCTCACGCGCCAGCTTCACGCCCAGCTCATCGGCCAGCGCGAACATCAGCGTGCGCGGCTCCAGATATGGATTGGGTATATAAGCGGAGACGAAACGCGCATCGAGCATGGCCAGAAAACGCCGGCACAACAGCGTCTTGCCGGTGCCAACCTCGCCGGTGATTTTCATGAACCCTTCGCCGTTGCGCGCGGCAACGAGCAGCGTGTTCAGCGCTTCCTGATGGGAGTTGCAGGCGTAGGCAAAGCTGGTGTCCGGCGTGATGCCGAACGGGGGTTCACGCAGGCCGAAATGTGCTTCGTACATGGTGCGAGCGTATCACCGCTGCTGCTCCGGCGCGCCCATGGATCGTATGCGATCACGGGTGCGATTAAGATCTTCCTGCCACGTTTTGTCGCTATGAATAATCGTGGGCTTGAGCAGGATGACCAGTTCGCTCTTCATATTGCTGCTGTCACGTTGACGAAACAGGTTGCCGACGCCCGGTGCATCGCCGACGCCCGGCACCTGACTGCGGTCGTTGACCGATTGCTGGCGCATCAATCCGCCGATGGCGACGATGTTGCTGTCCTGCACCCGGACGATGGTGTCGGTTTCGTTGACGTCACTCGACGCCAGCGGCAGGGTAAACGCACCCAGCGACCCGAGGTCGATCACCTTGCGACGTTCCACCACGCTGCTGACCGAAGGATGGATGTGCAGAATGATGTTGTTGTTGTTGTCGATCTGCGGCGTCACGTCGAGCGCGATGCCCGAGAAAAACGGCGCGACCGTGATCGTCGGCGTTACCGTGGAGTTGGTGCCGCTGGTGCTCGACGTCGTGCTGACGTTGGTCACAAAGAAATCGTCGGTGCCGACTTTGAGCACGGCCTTCTGGTTGTTGATGGTCGCCACCCGCGGGCTCGACAGCACATTTACGCCGCCCTGGGTTTCGAGGAAATTCAGCAACATGGCGAAGTCCTGGGTCTGCAATGCCAGCCCGAACAGGCCGCCGGCCGCACTGGAGCCGAGTGCCAGCGCACCGGCCACCGCACCTGTGGAGCCCCCCAACAGAGATGAGCTGCTTAGCACCGTGCCATCGGCAGCCCGCAGGGTAGGTGTAGCGATCGCCCCATCGCGCTGCAATAGGGTACCGGGCGTAATCACACCAGCGCCAAAGCGTGTGCTGCCGTCGCGGAATCCCGCCCAGTTAATGCCTGCCTGGTAGCCGTCGCGCAAAGTCACTTCAATGATCTTGGCTTCGAGCATGACCTGACGTTCGACGATGATCTGCATCGACTTGAGAAACTGATCTACCCCGCGCAGCTCCTGCGGCATGGCGCGCACCACGATCACGCCCGATTGCGCATTCACCACCACGCTGCGCCCCGCGCCGCCGCCCAGTATGGCAACCAGGGATTTCTGGATATCGCCCCAGAAGTCGGAACTTGAGTTCGTTGTGACACGCGTGCTTTCAGTGGACCGCGAATTGTTGGCTCCGGCGGGACCCGTCGTTGGTACCGGAGTCGCACCGGCAGCCGGCGTACCGGGACTCGCCGACGAATCGGTAATGGAGCCTGAGCTGACCCGGGTCTGGGTCTGCCCGGAGCGCTGCGCCTGCAGGTAGTTCACCTGGAAAATGCGCGTCTGCAAGGCCGCCGGCAGCACCGTGATGCGATTGCCCTGCACGGTGTAATCAAAGCCGTATAAATCGCGCAGGGTATCCAGCGCTTCGGTCACTGCTACGTCTTTCAGATTGACCGACAGCTCGCCTTTGACGTCAGGGTGCAGCACCATGCTGTAACGGGTGCCGGAGACGATGGCGAGAAACACCTGGCTGGCCGGGGCATTGTTGACCGACAGATCAAAGCGGGCTTCCGGCTTCAGCGTATCCGCGCGCGGCATGGCCATCACCAGCGGCGGCAACAATGCGTGACTCACCACATCCGAGGTCACCGGCTTACGATCGCTCGCGGCCTGTTCCAATTCCTTGTTGATGGCATCGAAGGTCGGGCCCGTACGATGCGGCACATCCGCGCAGCCTGCGGCTGTAGCGACCAGTGCGATGGTAAACCAGCGTTGCATGTCATTCAGCCTGTGGATATTCATTTTATTTTTTAGTTACAACCTTTCCTGCACTACTGGATTTCGGGCGTTTGACCATGCGTTTCTCGACCTGAGGATACAGCTTCAGCACCGTCGTTTCATCACCGTTTTTCAGCACGGCCTCGGTTTCAGTCAACCGCACCAACCTCGCTTCGCCATAACGCCCACCGAGCACTACCGCTTCACCACTGATCACCGCCTCTTTCCGCCCGGGTGACAGCTTCACAGATTGCAGCACCGGTCCGCCAACGGCTGCGATGCCGGCCGTATCAGCCAACCCGCCCGGCGGGCGCGTTGGATCAACCAGTGTCTGCGCCATTGTCGCACTGACCATGCCGGGCATCCATGCCAGCAGCGCTGCGACGCGCAATATCCTCATGCCCCTCATACGATCAGCCAATTCTTGTTGAGACTCAGGGTATGCACCGTCAGCATCAGCCTGAGCCGCGGATGCGCACCCGCATCGAGTTCCAGTTTGCCCCAATACAGTTGCCAGGGCAGCTTTTCCAGTTTCGCCAGATAGCCGTGCAGATCACTATACGAGCCCTCGATGGCAATTTCAAAACTGTGCTGATAAATGCTGCGGTCGGACGCAACGATTGCCGTTTTGCCGACCAATGATTGCGCGGTGCCCGCGGTGAGGAAGCTCTGCACCGGAAGCTTGCGCAGACTCACCAATGCCAGGCCGCGATCCCGGGACAACACCCCTTCGAGCAATTTGCTGACCTGATCGGGGGGCACCAACTGCTTCTGCAAGCCCTGCAATTTGTTGTCGATGTCGGCGATCTGATTGCGCAATTCGTCGCGATAGCGGCGCTTGACCTCGTCGGGGTCTGCCTGGCCACGCGTCGCCGCAATCAGTGTGTCGCCGGTCTTGATCGCCGTACGCGCTGTAGTGAGTTGCAGTCCGAGGCGTTTTTGCTGAGCGGCCAACGGTTCCAGCACCAGAAAATTGAATACTGCGATTACCACCACCACGCCGCTCGCCGCCATCAGCGCGCGCTCGCGCAACGACTGCGCTGAAAATTTTGCATTCCAGTCCTGCCACTGTTGGCGGATCGCGGGGTTCATTTTTTGCCCCCGCCCGCGCCGGCCTTATCGGGCGCATCTCCGGACGCCAGAGAAAACTCCAGATAGCGTGGCGGCTCAACCGCAATCTTATCGCCTTCCTTGGCGGGCGCTGCATTCACCGGCAGGGCCGGACGCCGCAATTCCAGCGTCGAAAACGCGCGGCCCTGCAATGCCGGCTCGTTGTTGAGTTTCTGGATATAGGCAGGCACCAATTCCGCCCTGATCACCCGGCCGTTGATGGTGACATCACCGGAACCTGCTACGGAAAATCCGGTCAACCACAAGCCATCAATGGCCTGGTGGGCGAATGCCCGCAGGTAGCGGGCAAATCCGTTGCGATTGCCCAGCGCGCCGCCCTCCAGAACAGTCATGCTGTCGCGCGCGGCTTTCAGTTCACTCTCAAAGCGCTGCACTTCTGCGTCGAGAACCGTATTGCCCTTCTTCGCCGCGCCCTCGCCCTTGAGCCGGCTGGTATGTACACTCTGCGCCTTGACCAGATGCTGCGCAGAGGCCAATTCTTCGCGCAGCCCCTTCAGTTGCAGCTGGTCGTGCGCCTGCAGTGCAAGCATGACCAGCACCGTCAGTGCGAGCGCCATCAGCGCACGCACCAATGTCAATCCCTGGTGCTGTTTGCGGAATGCCGGTCCCAGCAGATTGATGTACTGGCTCATCGGGCAGTGTGCTCCTCGCGCATGGCGGCACCGATCATCTGCAGACATTGCGACTGTCGCAGCGGCTGGCGCAATTCCGGCACGCCGGGAAAATCCAGCACTTTTTCCAGATCCAGTAGTTCTACCGGGACCGTCAGATTCGATTTCAGATATTCGACCAGACGTTCGCCCTCGGGTACCGGAGAGACCACCAGCTTGGACACGGCGATATTTCGGAACTGGCGATCAAAATGATCCAGCGACCGCTGCAGTTCGAGCGTGATGCGGTCATACAATTCATCGGGCGCTGCAACTGTCGCGAAATCACGCAACGAAACATCGATGCGACGCGCCTGATAGAGTTCGCCGCCGCTGGTAAACGTCAGCAGCGCGCCGCTGTCGTCGAAATCAAGCAACGCCAGCCCGCGGCCTTCGGTTTCCAGCAGTCGGGCCAGGTTGCGCTGCGCGAGTTCCGGCACATCAATGACTTCAAGGTCGATGCCGGCATCGTTAAACGGCTGCACCAACGCGACAATCGTGTCGTTACGCGCCGCCACGGCCAGCATCTGCGCCGCCTGCCCGCCGGCACCACCACCCGGAACATGAACGGCATCAACGGCAGCCGCGTCCACCGGATAATCGATGACATCCTTGATCGACCAGCGCACCGCATTACGCGCCTCATTGGCCGGCACGTTTGGCGCATCGACGTGAAGAAACTGGTATTCGCGCGGCTTCAGCAAAGTCACGCATTGATAGCGATCGAGATTCAAATCGCGACGCAGGCGCTTCAAGGTGTCCACGTCGCTGCCTTCTTTTTGAAACGATTCGCACAGCAGCACTTCCGGCCGCTGCTTGCCGGCCACCAGCACGTGCGACAAGTCGATGCGATCCTCATGCAAATTGAGGCACAGCCAACCCGGTCGCTGCTTCTTTGCGAAGAAATTCATCGTGCCCTGTATGCAGAGTTTGCTGAAAGTACCATATTTTTCAATGTTGTCAAAGGGTTATGCGCGTTTACCTTAGAGGCGGTACTGGGATGGCATCATAATCAATTGTTTTAATTATAATTTTCACGGATATATATCGTTTCATCGCTGCCACGGTTGATACCGAAGCGGGCGCGGGTGCTGGGATCTTTGGTATGCGTGGCACCGCACCACTTGCCCCGCAAATAAGCTTTATTGGCGCCGGTCGCTGATGGCGTAAACGGCGGTGCTATCGGGCATGCGGTGGCGGTGGTGCTGGATGTGACGTCCAGATTCACCGCAAGATCAACGCTGCCGTTGTTGCCGGCACCCGGCGCGCTCAGGGTAATTGCACCGCGGCCGGACAACAACGAGATCGTGCCTGGCACCACCGTGGTTTCACCTGGATCCAAGCTACCGATAAAATTACCGAGTCCGACGTTGCCGGGATCCAGCGTGGTGCAACCATCATTAACGTTGGTAATCCAGAACGTGCCGTTCCAGTACTGCGCTTCCACCGGCACGCGCAGCGTCTGCAGTTGCGAACCGCTCGCAGCGCCGAGGCGCAGCCGGCCGTAACGCATGGCCTTGCCGCTGGTAAACGCAATACCGTTACCGGCGGTAGCCGTGCCGAACCGGGCCGGATTGGACGCATAGGCAATGGTATCGCTGTCGATGACATTGATCGCCAGCGAGATGTCCGCGTCAAACGGCGTTACCGGTGTCGTGCGCGTAAAGAACAATCCGGTGCCGGCATTGAAGGTGAGTGTCGCCGTTCCGTTGCCGTTATCCACAATCGCCGGATCAGGCGCGGTGACCGCGCTCGCATCGAGCGTGCCGATCGCTGCCGTGTAGGCTTTGCCGGTCAGGCTGGTGTTGGTGATCTTGAAAAACGCCTGCGCTGCAGGAGATGTGTTCTTGTAATTCGATGTCGTCGCGCCCGCCAGGTTACGTGCGGTCACTGTCAATTCGGGCGCCATGCCCACAGCGTAGCCAAAGGGCTGGCCCACGTAAGTGAAACTTCCCGCCATACACGCAGTCGCGAACATCGGACTATTGGATGCAACGTTGAAATTATGCGGTGTGAAGCGTCCGATATTACCGGTGATGGTGCCGGTAACATCGCCTACGCCCAAGTAACTGCCGTCACCGACGCTGGGGGTGATCCTGATGATGCCCACCTCGCCCCAGGTCACATTGGTCACCGTGGCAATGCCCGCATTGACACCCGAACCAAAGGCACCGCCGGCAATCGTGCCGTTGCCCAGCGCGGGATTGTTGGTCAGTCCCAAACCGGCCACCAGCGCGCTGGTCAGCAATACGCCCTCTGCCGGTGATTCCTTGCCGTAATTCGGTGTCTTGACCCCCGCCGAATTCACCCCAGTCACCGTCAGCGTAATGGGGTCACCTGCCTTGATGAATACCGCCCCTGCGGCATCGGCCGCGCCGGGATTGACGAAAGCATCGGCAGTACGCTGAAGACCGGTCACTGTAAAACCTGCCGGCTTGACCACAAAACCACCGGCGGGAGTGGTAGTGCCCGTCATATAGTTGCCAGAGCTGGCGATGTTGTAACGGGCGTGCAACCGGATCGCACCGACGTCGGGATAGCTGAACGTGAAGTTCGCCGTCGAATTGGCGCCGAAAGTCAGCGTGCGCGTAGTCCATGAGCCAATCGGCCCGGCGTTGTTCGCAGCGATCGTGCCGGTGCCATTATTGTTGAACGTCACCTGCTGTCCGGCCTGACAAGTGCCGGGATTAATACATTCGGACGCCAGTTCAATATTCGGCACGTTGCCTGTAAACACCCCCGTGCAGACGCCAGTAGAAAGATCGGTGCGCACCGCCTGCAAGGTGTGTGTGGCTGAGGTCGTGGCAGCGATCTGCGTGGGAATAGCGCTGAACAGGAAGCCGGTATCCTTGAAATCCAGACTGCAGGTTTCGGTCAACCCGTTGAAGCAACGGGTCACGTTGGCCGGCGCTGGTGCTGTCGTGCCAGCGCCCAGCGCTACCGTGCCCACTGTGGTCTTGCGCAATTGCGTCGTCGTCGAACCACCGCTGAAGTTGATGGTATCGCCTCCGACCCAACCCGTGGGCGACAGCGTGGTCGTTACATTGCCCGTGTAAAGTAAACTGCAGGTTACGTCCGTACAGGCCTTGACCGTCACGGTCGCGGGCTCGCAGGTCAACCCTGTTCCCGTGTGCTCGATGCGGATGTGATTGATGGTTGCAGGGCAGGTACGGGTTTGCGCAGCAACCGCTGCCAGCGCGGCCGAACTCAGTACTTTCTGATAGACCCTTACTTCATCGATGTTGCCAAGGAAGGCGAAGGTTCCCGGGTATTCACCAGAAACAGAAGTTTCGCCGCCTATCGAGGTGGCTCCCGGATCAGTTCCCCAGGTTCCCGTGTAGGCGGTGGAAGTTGCGACCAATGACGTCAGCGCGGAATCCCAAGCATAGAGAGAAACCTGCTTATTCACGGTATCAACCGTCACCGCAACGAAATACCATGCCCCATTGGTAATGACACCCGGCAAGGTACCCAGGCAGAAAACACCGCAGCCCGGATTATAGCCACCGGCAGTCGGCACGCCCGAGTTAGCCGCACTGCGGTTGAATACCCGCAATCTGCCGGCCCCGCCATCACCCAGGCTTATGGCCCATCCCTGGTTAGCATCGTCGTTGACGAAAATGCGTTGGCCAGATCGTGTGATGTCGCTCGACCGTATCCATGCCGTCACGGTGTAATTCGAATTGAGCTTGGGGAACGTCGATTTCAGATCAACATAGGTTCTTGTCTGAACCGGCGGGGTGATCGAATCGAATAGACCATATCGGCAAGTACTCTGCAACCCTGATGTTCGAGCCGGATCATTGGCAAAGGCCGTGGAAGCTGTCGGCGGTGTCGCTGTGTTGGCCGCTGTTCCGGGGTAGCTGCCCGAACTGTCCACCACCTCGTTGGCCGTCCCGTTCCAGCTGACTTCATCCATGCGGTATTCGGCCAGCGCGGGCGTAGCGGTGATGGTATAGACCTGCCCGATGAAAGTGCCGGTCAAGATCGGGCTCACCGACCCGGGGCCGGTCTGATTCAGGCCCAGCGTACCGGCGCCGATGCCGGTGTCGGCGGTCACCGTCCACGTCGTGCCGCTGCCCGTCACTGACGAAATGTATGCGCCGCTCAAGCCACCTGCCGCGAGCGCAAATGCGGTGGCGTCTACCCCGGTTACGCTCTGGTTGAAAATGACCGTCCACGAAACCGTCGGGGCGCTGGTCGCAGCACAGGAGACCGAGCAATTGATCGAAACAACAGAAACGGGGGGCACTTCCCTGAAGGCGATAATGGCACTGTTGCCGGCATCGTTGCCGTTGGCCGTTTGCCGGTTAACCACGTCGCCGGACGGCACCGCCGTTGGCATGATTTTGTAGGCGGCAGACTGCGATGAGTCGTTGCCGTCGAGGTTGCGGTACTGTGTACCGCCCGCGTTAGTCCAGCCTGCGGTTTGCAATCCCCATGTGTTGTTGTCCGGGGTCGCCCACGTCGCAAAAACCAGGGCGCCAGGGGTGACGGTGGATATCCCCGTAATCGTCTTGTCCGCACCGCCGGCGCCAGCGGTAAAACTGCTGTTGGTCAGTGCAACGTCCACCGCCCAGGTATTGACGCTTGCAGTCGGCCTGAACACGTGCATGACCACGGTAGTGGCATTGGTCCCGCCGCCGCCATTGGCAACGCTGGGATTGGCCGACCAGGTACCGTTGTAACGGGCCCAGAATATCCCTTGCGTCGTATTGGTGGTGTTGGTGGTTTCGGAGGTCCAGGCTTGCCCGCCGGTGGCCGAAATCGTCAGAGTCCGACCGGCCTCCCGTATATTGGCAACGAGGATAACCAGGTCACCCGCCTGCATCCCACCCGGCGGAGCAACGACCACCGGGTTCACATCCAGCGATCCGTTGTCCGCGGGATTCGTCGCCGAGGCAACATAGGTTATAGCCGCATGCGCCATACCGGGTAAGGCCAGCACGCTGATCGCGATCATCGCGGCAGCGGCAGCGGACCGCACGGTAAATAGGGTCAGACTCCGTTGTCGCCTGATCGCCGAAATCGCCTGCGCCGCGCTGCGGAAGGCGATCTGCGCCAGCGCCCGCATTGTCGCAACCAGGCCCAGCAATACAGTCATTGCGGAATTCAGAGATATCTTTTTGAATTTATTCATGTTTATACCCCACAGGCAAAGCGCGGACCGACTGCCGTCGGATCCTTGCAGCGCGCAGCAGTAACTGTCACTTTACGCTCGACGTAGCCCGCTGCGGGAGCTGCCGGACAGGCGGCCTGATTACAGGCAGTAGCGGTAATCTCGAAGATACGGATATTGCGTAAGCCCTCCGTGGCATCGGTCGACGTGCAGTTCACCGTGACTGCAAAAGATGCCAGTGATCCGCCCATTGCATTGAGCGCGATCGTGTCGGTCGGACAAGCCGCAAAGGCAGCGGGGCCCACCGCAATCGTATTGTCGGGATCCAGTGCGCGATACAACGCCCAGTCGATGCCGGCACGCGCCGCATAGTACGCACGCACCCCCAGCACATCGTCCTGTATGGTGCGTTGCTGCAAGCCGGTAAAGGTCACCATGAATGCGCCCATTGCTGAGAGGAACACCAGCAGAAAAATGGCGGTGATCAGTGAAAATCCCCGCTGCAGCGCGGCGATGTGATAACGGCAGCGGCGTTTCATGGTGTATTGCTCACCTGTGCCTGCTGGAACATGCGCACGCGTTCAACGCCGCCGCCCGGTATCACGCTGTTGATCTGCAGGATGATCGACACCGTTCCGGTCCGCTCGGTCAGCGCACCAGGAGTGTAGACGAATTGCGATGCGGTACAGTCGA
This sequence comes from Betaproteobacteria bacterium, assembly GCA_032128415.1. Classification (GTDB taxonomy): domain Bacteria; phylum Pseudomonadota; class Gammaproteobacteria; order Burkholderiales; family SG8-41. The sequence goes on from JAQBGW010000047.1 coordinate 22,029, forward strand.
CGTTCGACGCCAGCACTGCTGTGGTGCCAGCCGGCGGCGTCACCTGCGGTTCGTTATACAGATAACCCGAATAACGCAGCAGTTGCGTGCCGACGCAACCGTAGGTCACCGGGCCGGTGACGACGTGGAAACGCTTGCCGGGCGATGGCGCCGGAAACTGCTTGGGACTCGCGAGGTTTACAGTTGAAGCGCCGGGCGCAGCTGCCGTTTCACGGTTGTCGCCGGAGTAGGCGTTCGAGGTTGTACCGGAACTGTACAGGTTGTAAACGACAATCCCGTTGCCCGCGGTAATCGCGGGGTTTGTTGGCATCGGCCCGATAACATCAAAACCATTGGGATCAGCAATTGTAAAATCGAGAATATTTCCGGCACCCAGATTATCTAGCTCGGCGCGATACCGCCCGCCGCCGCTGGTTTCAATATATTCGATGAACGTTCCGCTGACACGGACACTGTTCGGCAACGCCAGCCGCAGATCGCGGGTGACGCGGCGCAATGCCGTATCGGCCTCGTCTGTCAATGCAGCACG
>JAQBGW010000048.1:0-13406 GCA_032128415.1 Betaproteobacteria bacterium
TCCGCGTCGCCGGCAACCCGATCAAGTTCATGGGCGAAGACGAGCCGCCGGCACAATACCCGCCGCGCCTCGGTGCCGATACCCGTGAAGTCATCACGCGGCTTCTCGGCTGGCCGCCGGAGCGGGTGACGGCGCTGCTCGAGCAGGGCGTGTTGCTCGAACCCGCACCATGAATAATGCGGTGAACAGCGCCGCGAACAACGCATAGTCACCGTTCAACGCATAGTCACAACTCAACACAAACCAAAGGCGATATTACGATGGCCAAGCCAGCGACAAACGACACCTCCGACATGATGCAGCAGCTCTCCGCCTACATGGCGGCTGCGGCACGCAAGTCGCTGCCGGCGGCGGTGGTGGAAAAAACCAAACACCATATCGCCGACACCTTCGCCGCCATCATCTCCGGAGCCAAGCTGCTGCCGGGCCAACGCGCCAGCGCCTTTGTCAAAACCCAGGGCGGCGTCAAAGAAGCGAGCGTCATGGGCACCCGGCTGGTGACTTCGGCCATCCACGCGGCGTTCGCCAACGGCATGGCGGCGCACGCCGATGAAACCGACGACTCGCATCAGGCCGGCCTGTTTCATCCGGGCTGCGGCGTGGTGCCCGCAGCCTGGGCCATGGCGGAACGCGGGCGCGCCTCCGGCCGCGAGCTGATCCGCGCAGTGGCGCTCGGTTACGACGTCGGCGCCCGCATCAACATGGCGCTGGGCGGCGTCAAGTTCCTGCACGCTGCGCATTCCTCGCACACCTTCGGCGCGCTGTTCGGCGGCGCGGCGGCGGCCGGTGCGCTGCTCAAGCTCAACGCGCAGCGCATGCGCCACCTGCTGGCCTACACCGCGCAGCAGGCCTCGGGCATCTCGTGCTGGATGCGCGACCCGGACCACATCGAAAAGGCTTTTGATTTCGGCGGCATGCCGGCGCGCAACGCGGTGTATTCCGCGGTGCTGGTCGAGCAGGGGTTCACCGGCGTCGACGATGTGTTCAGCGGCACGCGCAATTTCTGGCTGGCCTACGCCGGCCACGTCGACACCAGCCACGTCACCCGCGAGCTGGGCCACACTTTTGAAATCATGCGCTCCAACATCAAGAAGTGGTCGGTCGGCTCGCCGATCCAGCCGGCACTCGACGCGCTGTCGAACCTGATCGACACCCATCAACTGCGCGCCGCAGACCTGGTGCGCATGCGCGTTGAAGTGCAGGATTCCGAATCCGACATCGTCAACAACCGCGACATGCCCGACATCTGCATGCAGCACCTGCTGGCGGTGATGCTGCTCGACGGCAAGGTTACCTTCACCTCCTCGCACGACGTCAAGCGCATGAAAGACCGCAAGATCCTTGATGTGCGCAAGCGCATCGAGTATCTGGGCAGCGCCGAGCTCACCCGTCAGGGCGGACGCCAGGCCATCGTCGAAGTATGGACGCGCGACAATCGCCATCTGCGCCACCACACCCCGGTGGTGAAAGGGGCGTGGGAGAACCCGATGTCACGGGCGGAGGTCGATGAAAAATGCCACGACCTGATCGCCGGCGTTACCGGGCGGCCGCGCGCGCGACGGCTGCTCGACCAGATCTGGAATCTCGACCGCCTACCCGATGTGGCGCGGTTGCGGCCGCTGGTGCAGGCGTAGCGTGGTGCGACGCGGCGGCAGCAACTGGCCACACCGCCGATCTGACTGTGCAATCTACGGATTTGCCGTTCATGGTTCGACAAGCTCACCACGAACGGTTTTTAATATGGCCGTTCGCCCTGAGCTTGTCGAAGGGTGAAGTAACATTTTGTTAAACGCTCCAAACCAACGAAAAAATCAACAAGGAGAATCAACATGAAACCCATACTTGCCCGTGTGCTCACCACCGCCGTCACCCTGACCACGCTGACCGTCGGCATCGCCCACGGCCAGTCCGAGCCATATCCGGTGAAGCCGATTCGCATCCTGGTGGGTTCGTCACCCGGCGGCGGCCTTGATGCCACGGCGCGGATCATCTCCGATCGCCTCGCCGCCGCACTGGGGCAGCCGATCATCATCGACAACCGCTCCGGTGCCGCCGGTACCGTGGCGGCGCAGATCCTGACCAAGGCGAACCCCGATGGGTACACCATCAATCTGGGCGCCATCGGCAATTTCGCCGTCAACTACAGTCTCTACAAGAACATCGGCTACCATCCGCTGCAGGACATCGCGCCGATCACGATGATGGTGGACGCGACCAATCTGGTGGTGGTGCATCCGAGTGTGGCGGCAACGAGTATCAAGGAACTGCTGGCGCTGGCCGCCAAACAACCGGGGATGACCTTCGGCTCCTCGGGCGCGGGCAATGCGGGCCACCTGGCCGGCGAACTGCTGGCGCGCATGGCCAAAGTCGAACTCACGCATGTACCGTACAAAGGCGGCGGTCCGGCGATGCTCGATCTGGTGGGCGGTCGCATCAACATGATCTTTGCGTCGCCCTCGTCGTCGATTCCGCAGTGGAAGGCGGGGCGCATCCGCGCGCTGGCGGTGACCACCGCCAAGCGCTCGGTCATCGTGCCCGAGCTGCCGACAGTGGCCGAAACCGGCGTGCCGGGTTACGAAGTCAATAACTGGTACGCCATGGGTGCGCCGGCGCACACGCCCAAGGCAGTGATCGGCAAGCTCAACAAGGCGCTGGTCGACATCCTCAACAACCCCGAAGTCAAACAGCAGTTGTTCAAGAGCGGCCTCGAATCGGCGCCATCGACACCGGAAGCGCTGGGCAGCTACATGAAATCCGAATTCCAGAAATGGGGCAAGCTGATCGCCGAAGCCAGGATCACCGTCCGCTGAAGCGGCGGCCGCCACCGGCACGGAGCACGCCATGAGCAGCATTTTTCATTTGTCATTTCCGATCGACGACCTCGACAAGGCGCGGCACTTCTACGGCGAGGTGCTGGGCTGCGCGCAGGGGCGTACCGAAGCCGACCGCATCGATTTCAATTTCTTCGGCCATCACATCGTCGCCCAGCTCTCGCCCAGCGAGGCCGCGCACCGCTCGGCCACCGTCGGCCCCGAGCGCTACCCGCTGCGGCATTTCGGTGCGATCGTGCCGCAGGCCGAATTCGACCGAATCGCGCGCAAGCTGCAGGAGATCGGCGCGCATTTCATCATCCCGCCGGAGCACCGCCACGCCGGCACGGTGCGCGAGCAATCGACCATGCTGGTCATCGATCCGTGCGGCAACGGGCTGGAATTCAAGTCGCTGGCCGTGCCCGACAACGTGTTCAAACCGTGACGGGAGCAAGCTGATGGCGCGCCTGGTGCACCTGGCAGTCAAAGTCGATGATCTGGAACGCGCCGCCGCGTTCTGGGAGGGCGTGTTCGGATTCAAACGCGCCGACGTGCAACGCAAGCGCGGCCACACCTCGTGCCACCTGAGCGACGGCCATTTTGACCTGGCGCTGATCCAGTACGACAGCGAAGAGACCATCGAGGCCGGATGGGCCGGCCCGGGGCCGCGCATCCATCACCTGGGGTTTGCCGTGCCGGATTTGGAGCGCACGCGCGAGGAGCTGGTACGCAACGGCTGCGCGCTGCTCAGTCAGTGGGGTGTGTTGCCGATCAAGTTCCGTACCCCGCACGGCATCGTCGCCGAAGCAGGCCCGGCGACAATTTATCCGGGAGTGGCCGACCGTTATTGAGTGAGGCGCTTCGCTACGCCATCTTCTAATGTGCTGTGGTGCGAAACGATTCGCGCGCGGCCAGCCGCGCCAGCACGGAGTGTTTGCCGAGCCACTCGTAATCAGGCAGCGCAAAATCGAGATCGGGGCATGAGCGGGGTCTGGTCAGTGGTTCAAAAAGAAATCCACTCCGGTACCTTTGGTGCGCTAGACCAGATCTGGAATCTTGACCGCCTGCCCGATGTGGCGCGGTTGCGGCCGCTGGTGCAGGCGTAGGGCCAGGTGACGTGGCGGAATTTTTGGCGCAGCGGCCCTCTTAATTTCACAAAATGGAGGGCGCGCGCCTCACCGGTTTCAGGATGTTCCGTCGCACACTGTATGGTGCTTAAGGTGCTTAACTTTCGGTTGAATGTGACCTTTAGCTTGACCTGGTCTACCAGACAGGGGTATTTTCAATCTGAACATCCGCTACGGCGCATCTCAACAGCAGTTAAGCGTCCGCCTGTTCCGTCCTGACACCCGGTTTTCGGAGTTCTGAGCCAGGTGCCGGAGTTCACAGAGCTTGTGACAAGCTCGATAAGAATGTGCACCCCGAAGACGGCAATATTCAATAACTAGAAGGAGGAGATCAATGAGCACCAGACTGATTCGCCGAATAGTCACTGTCGTGGCCGCGGCATCCACTGCGATCATCGTTTCCACATCGAGCGCATTTGCCGCTGTCGATTTCAGCGGCAAGACCGTCACCATTCTCGTTCCGTACGCCGAAGGTGGCGGCGCCGATGTTTATGCCCGCCTGTTTCAAGGCTATCTGAACAAGTATCTGCCCGGCAACCCAACCGTCATCGTACGCAATCAGCCCGGCGGCGGCGGGGTCAAGGGTACCAACAAGTTCGACGAGTCGGCCAAGCCAGACGGGTTGACCCTGCTATCGATGTCGACCTCGGGGCTGGTCGCCTATGTCATCGGCGGGGATAAAGTCACCTTCAAATTGTTGGAAATGCGCCCGGTCCTCCTGTCACCGCGCGGCGCAATCTTCTATGTCAATCCCAAAACGGGGGTGAAGGGCAAGGATATTGTTGCGGATATCAAGGCCCTGCAGAATACAAAGCTGACCTATGGCTCCAAGAACCCGACCTCGTCGGAAATGCGCGGTGCGCTCGCCTTCGAGATGCTCGGCATCAAGGACGTAAACGTGGTCTTCGGACTGAGCTCAGGCCAGCAGCAAAAGGCCTTCCTGCGCGGCGAACTCAACATCAACTATGATACCGCCGGTACCTACAGCCGCAAGCTCTCCAAATATGAAAAAGAAGGCAAGCTCATCCCGGTCTTTTCGATGGGCTATGGCGCAGCCGATGGCTCGATCGTACGCGATCCGGCTTACCCGGAGATGCCGACGATCACCGAGGGCTACACAAAACTCAATGGCAAGGCACCGAGTGGGCCTGCGGCCGCCGCCTATAACGCCTATCTGCATATGGGCGTGACGGCGTCCAAGTCGTTCATCCTGCCAAAGGGAACGCCTGACGAAATCGTCGATGTATGGGTCGAGGCTGTCAAGAAAGTCGTTGCCGACAAAGGCTTCCGCAAGGTAGCCGCGAAAGTTGTCGGCGCCTATCAGCAGTCCTACGGTAAGGACGCCGCCAATGTGCTGCGCATGGCGACCGACGTGTCGCCAGAGACCAAAGCCTGGCTCAAGGCGTGGATCAAGCGGCGCTTCGACCATGATATCTAAGGCATATTCATAGTTCCAGCCTGATGAACCGTCCGCCGGCGCCGTCCAAGCGCCGGCGGATTTTTTTGCCGTGGATCGGAGGATAGTACCGTGAACGTCTTCGTCGACGCGCTGAACACGCTGCTCAGTAGCAGTCATCTTTTCTATCTCTGCGCCGGCGTTCTCATCGGGCTCGTCGTCGGCATTCTGCCGGGGCTCGGCGGGACTGCGGGGCTTGCGCTGGTGCTGCCGTTCATCTTCGGGATGGAACCATCCTACGCGCTGGCGATGATGATCGGCCTGCAGTCGGTCACTACGACGTCGGACACCTTCCCCTCGGTCCTGATGGGCATTCCGGGGACTAGCGGGTCACAGGCGACCGTGGTCGACGGATTCCCGATGGCGAAGAGGGGCGAGGGCGCGCGGGCGCTGGGGGCGGCCTTCACCGCATCGATGTTCGGCGGCGTTTTCGGCGCGGTCGTACTCAGCGGCGCCATCTTTGTCGCTATTCCCATCATCCTCGCCATGGGCTTTGGCGAACAGATGATGCTGCTTATCCTGGCGCTCACCATGGTCGGCATGCTGACCGGCACGCATGCGGTCAAGGGCCTGGCCGCCTGCGGCGTTGGCCTGATGCTGGGTGCCCTCGGTTCCGCGCCGATTACTGGCGTCGAACGGCTGACCTTTGGCACGGAATACCTGATCGACCGCGTGCCACTGGTGATCGTTGGGCTCGGCATGTTCGCAGTGCCGGAGATCGTCGATCTGATGCGCCGGCAAATCACCATTTCTGAATCTGGTGTTCTTGGCACGGGCTGGCTGCGGGGGCTGCGCGATGCCTTCACGCACTGGTTCATCGTCTTGCGCTGCGCGGTGATTGGCTGCCTTTGCGGTGCACTACCCGGACTCGGCAATACGGTGATCGACTGGATCGCCTATGGCCACGTCGTCCAGACCTCGCGCAACCGGGAAAGCTTCGGCACCGGCGATGTGCGGGGCGTGCTGGCGCCAGAAGCCGCGAACAATGCGAAAGAAGGCGGCGCGCTGATTCCTACGCTCCTCTTTGGCATCCCCGGATCGGGCAGCATGGCGCTGCTGCTGGGTGGGTTCATCCTGATTGGCATTGAGCCGGGGCTCGGCATGGTTACCGAGCAGCTTGACCTGGTCTACTTGATCATCTGGTCAGTCGCGCTGGCAAATATCATCGGGGCCGGGACTTGCCTCGTGCTTGCCCCGCAGATAGCGAAGCTGACGACGATCCGCTACGCGCTAATCGCGCCCTTCATGTTCGGGATCATTTTCTTCGCCGCATTTCAGGCAACGCGCGATTGGGGTGATCTGCTCGCGCTGTTCATCGTCGGCGCGCTCGGCATTTACATGAAGCGCTTCGGCTGGCCCCGGCCGGCGCTGTTGATCGGCTTCGTGCTATCCGGCAAAGTCGAAGCATCGATCTATCACACTTTCAAAATCTACAAGCTCACCTTTCTGGAGCGGCCGATCGTGCTCGTGCTCATCGCTCTGATCCTGTTGTCGATCTACGCGGCGACGCGCTACAAGGCTGGGGGGGACGACTCCTCGACAACAGGAATCCACGCCGCAGCCGGGCGCGGGCCGCAAATCGCCTTTTTCATTGGTGTGCTGATCTTCACGCTGCTCGTACTCGGCGACGGACTGCGCTGGCAAATGCTCACCGGCATCTACCCGATCACGTCTAGCCTGATCACACTGGCTTTTCTGGTGCCCCTGGGCATCCAGATGGTCTGGACGAAGCACGCGAGCGCGGTGTTCTACGATTCCGAACGCGGCCATTTCGACGCTGGTGTCGTCCGGCGCAGCAACGAGCACTACCTGCTGTGGCTGGCGGGCATGCTGGCTGTTTCCGCGGTCGCCGGATTTGTCATCGGCGTCAGCACCTTCATTTACGCCTTCATGCGCAACAAGGCACGCGTGCCGCATTGGGCTTGCGCGCTCGGCGCAGGCATCTTCGTGCTGCTGCTCGGCATTCTGTCGCACCTTCTGACGCTAGAGTATCCGCAGGGCCTGTTGCAGCGCTATGTCACGCTGCCCTGGCCGTTGCAATGACAGAGTCTCGGCTCTTCTCTTGGCCGCCGCAGGATCGTAGCTGGCACGTCGAAGCCGGGGAGGATCGCCGGCAGCACCGGGCCGACGACGGCAGCGCCGTAGAGTCTCATGACCGAGAGGTTGGGGTAGTGTTCAGCGATGTTGCCGAGCATCCAGTTGGTGATAGCCGGCCCGTGACAATTGGCGAAACTCAAGCCCCCGTAACTAAGAAATAATTGAGTCTAGCCCTGTAATTTTTTACTTTGAGGGGCAGCAGCCCGTAAACGCCTGACTCTGTGGGCACTGTGGCATCAACGCTAGTGGGTGTCGTAGCGCCTCCGGTGTGTCTCCACGAGCTTCCAGCGCACCACCGGCAGGCTTGCAATCAGGTCGAGTGGCAGCCGATAGGCCTGCGTAAGCTCTAGAAAGCGCACCCGCGCCCCCCGGTCGGCTGCGGTCGACAGATTGAGCCCGCCGAAAGAATCGCCTCTGTTTAGCAGTTCGCTACGACCCGAGCTGGCGGTGAGCCGCGCATTTCCGCTGCGCAGCACCAGAACCTCGCGCTCGGGCGGCGGGAGCTCGTCGTCGGGAACGTAGGAGGTGAGCTCGGCGACTTCAACCAGCCGATTGAGCGTCACGCTGGATACGCCGTCGGCGAATAGCCAGGCGCGGCGCAGGTCCTCCCACTTGTCGCGCGACTCGACGATCTTGCTGTACAGTGTGTTGCGCATCACAAATTCCCGGTACAGATCGTGCGGAATGCGCAGCGCCCGCACGAAGCTCACCGCACGGTAGGTCTCGCTGCTTGCGGTCTCGAGCAGAGCGGGCGTCTCACCGATCATTGATCCGGCTGAAAGCTGGCTCGCGCCCGGCGCATCTGTGCGCAGCATTTCGACGGTACCGCCGAGCAACAGGTACACGTTTGCGACCTCGTGCGCGCCCCTTACCAGTAGCGCTTCCGGATTGAACACCATTATCTCGCAGTTCATCAGGTGGCGGATCCGGTGCAATGGGACATCGGGAAAATAGTCGCGAAGGTATTCGAATGCCCTGCGCCGAAACACGTCCGAGACGCCCTTGATCAGCACGTTGACGGTGCCGAACGGCGCGCTGGAGCCGATAACGCGTTCCTCCGCGGTTAGGTGGCGCGCAGTATGCGCGAGGATTAGCTTGCCCGAGGCGTCGTCGCGAAAATCCTCCGCGTCGCCGTGGATCAGGCCGCCGCCGACGTCGATCTTCTTGACGTCAGCCCGTTCCAAGTAAGCCTCAAGCGTCCTGGTCATGCGCCCCAGGCTGATCCCCGCCGGTGCGCCATCGGGGACGACCATGTCGCGCATCACCCTTCGCGAGGCGATGTCGGCGAGGTGGGCGTAGCTGCGGTAGCCGCCTTCCCACATCGAGCGGAAATGAAAGATCGTGGTCTCTACCGGATGCGGCGAGTAGATCGGCTTGACTTCGAGCCCTTCCACGTCGTTCCACTCGTCGAGGCGCAGGTCGTGCACCTCGAACAACTGCTCGAAATCGCTCTCGGGGATCTGCATTGCTGCCGAGAGCTTGCGGAACACCGATGCGCGCACCATCGGCACCGCGTAGTAGGCAATGCGCCGGTCGCCGCGGATCAGCGTGGTCAGCCCGACCAGATGATCGTCGTGCCCGTGTGTGTGGAAGATGCCGTTGATCTCGTTTATCCCGATACCGAGCGCGGTCAGCGCATAGTCGATATTGGGCCCGGCATCCACCACGTAGATTTTTCCCTGATGGAGCACGATGCTGCCCATCGTCGGGCGATTCATGTCCCAACCGTCTCCGTCGCCTGTGTGCACGACCGCGAAGTAGTCGGGCTCGAGCCGGTGCATGTCGAGCGAGTACGGGCATTCATACACCTGGCCTGGCGCGAGATTCAGGTCGACTTCGACGCGCTCCCCGGAGTACATGAATTCGAAAACGTTGGTGCGTAGCCGGCGCACTAACACTCCGGCACGGACCTCGGCCGGACCGCTTTCGACGTAGACTGGTCGCAGCAGTTCGTCGGAGGGCCGGATCGCGCCGAACGCGAACGCCAGCTTGATCCGCATGAGTTCGGCAGCCTGCTCCTTCCCAACGCCGGCAGACATCAGCTCCTGCTCTGACACGAGTCCGTAGTTACCGCGGAAGATGTAGTCCATCTGCGCGTCGACCTGGCCGCGCGCGCCGATCAGCACCGGCAGCGCGCCGGTGTTGTTTGGATGATCCGGGATCAACATGCCCTGACGGTAGAGCATCTGCAGAACAGGAAACTCCGAACGGTTGCAGACCTTTCCGTTCTGGATTGGCATGTCAGACAGCAGGATTGCGTTGGGGCCGTTTTCGCAGGCGACGCCGCGCACCTCGACTGGGAGAATCAGTCCCTTGCGCAACAGGTGCTTGACGGCGTCGGGCGGGCAGCCGCACATAACCCGCAAATCCGCCTCGGGCACCTCGATCCAGAAAATGCCCGCGCTGACCGAGATTTTCCTGATAGTCGCCATCGCGCGCAGATCGGTTTTAAGTTCGCCTAACCAGCGGTGGCGGACAGATCCGGCGATAACAGCAATGTGTCGGCGCCGAAGCGCTCCCGCGCATAATCCACTCGTGCCTGCACGCTCGTCAGCCGCGGATAATCGGCACGCACCGCCTCCAGTCGTTTGCCGAGACCGCGCCGGTTGGCGAGTTGAATGGCAAGACCTGGTCGGGCGTTCAGTTCCAGCACCAGTGGCCCCAGTGCGCTGTCGAGCACGATGTCGATGCCCTGATAACCGAGACCGGTCAGTTCGTAACTGCGTGCAGCGATTTCGAGCAGGCGATCCCAGTTCGGAATCGCCACACCAGCAACCGGATTTCCCGTGTCCGGGTGCAGTTCGATCAATCGCTCCTTCCACACCGCGCTGGTCGTGATGCCGGTTGCCATATCGACACCAGTGCCGACTGCCCCCTGATGCAGATTCGCCTTGCCGCGCGACATGCGCGTGGGCAGGCGCACCATGGCCATCACCGGCACACCGAGAAACACAATGATGCGCACGTCGGGCACGCCACGGAAGGTAATTTTCTCAAACACCGGATCGAATTTCACCCGGTATTCGATCAGCGCCTTGTCGGACTGGCCGCCGAGACTGAAGATGCCTGAAAGAATATTGGATACGTGAAACGTCATATCTTCGTCGTTCATATACGTGCCGTCGGCCACTTCGTACTGATTGCGCGAACGACCGGTCACCACCACGATGCCGTCACCCTGACTGCCCCGGCAGGGCTTCACCACGAAGTCCTGATGCAGCGCAAGTAACGCCGGCAGATCCTGCACCTGGCGCTGGATCTCGACGACGCCGTACAGCGTTGGCACGGCGACGCCAGCTTTGTCGGCGTACTGCTTGGTCAGCCATTTGTCATCGACTATCGGATAACGATCGCGAGGATTGTAAGCGAGTGTATATTCCGCGTTGCGCTCGTTGATGCCGATCACTCCATTCGCGTGCAACCCGCGTGCGACCTGCAGCAGCCCCATCATCGCGACAGCGACCGGAAGCGCCGCAGTTCGGTCAACCGGTATCCGGAGTAACGGCCGAGCAGCAGTGTTGCCGCAAGCACGATCAACAACAATTCCGGAAACACGAAAAGTAGGTGTTCGAGCTGCGGCAGATTCATAATCATGAACGTCAGCACGCCCACGATCAGGCTGCCGGCAGCCTGCTGCAGTGCCTCCCGCGGTCCGTTCTCTTCCCACACCACCGACATGCGCTCGATGGTCATGGTCAGAATCACAATAGGGAACAGGCCGAGGGACAAACCCCGCGTGAATCCCATTCGGTGAAACAGCACCGTGAGTACAAAGATGATCAGCACCACCACAATGACGCCCACCGCCAGTCTCGGCACCAGCAGCAATTTGAGCCGTTCCAGATAGAACCGTACCGACAGTCCGATCGCCACAATAACGGCGAAGAACGCGACACCCCAGAGGAGACCAGTCTGCCGGAAGGCCAATGCGATCAGCACCGGCATGAACGTTCCGAAAGTCTTGATGCCGACCACATTGCGCAGTACCACCAGCAGAAAAATGCCTATCGGAATCACCACCAGTGACCGGAATACAAACTGTGTCTGCAGGGGCAAACCAAACAGCGAGAACTCGGTTAGGCGTCGCTCGGTCGCGCGCAGTTGCTGCATGGCCGTCTGCAGCGACAGCTCTTGCGAACGTGTCACCGAAATACTGTGCGCAAGATTAGAGCCACCTTCAAGAGTCACAAACTCGCCGCGTCCCCGCCACCACGGCAGGTAGTGCCGGACAACTTCCGGACGTTTTTCTCCGACATATACGTTCCGCCAGGCCCCATTCTGGAACACCTCCAGCCAGTGCACGAACCCGGCATTACGCCTCTCGAGTTCGAGCGTAATGCCGTTGACCATGCGCGCAGGCACGTCGGCCAGCGCCAGCAGATCGACAGTCCTGGCAACCACTCGAGCCACTGTGGGATTGCGTCCAACCAGGTATTCCGCTTCGCCGCCGGGTCGCGCATCAGTCAATCGCTGGGCGATCAGTGCAGCCAGCGTCTCAGGATCAGCCGACCGTTCTCGTGCCGCGCGCACGATCTCGGCCGCGGCGACAGCCGCCGCGGTCTCCAGATCCGGTTGCCGAATCTCCGGGCGCGGATCGCGGGACACCATGTCCTTGATCATGGAACGCGAGACCACCACCCGGCTATAGATGATCTGTGGGCCCGACACCGATGCGATTGCGAATGTGGCGCGCTGATTTACCGCCGTCCCCGGCGCGACGGTCAATCCGTATCCAGCTGACACGAAACTCTGGTCGATCACCTGGAGCTGACCGGTTGCTGACGGAAGCTGTATGGTCAGCTTGGCTGGACCACCATTGGCGGTAAACCGCAGTTCGGACTCGATGCGCCACACGTCCGTGCGCTGACCGGCATACAGGGGCAATTGCAGGATGATGGCTTTATAGGCAAACAACAGGACACCGCACAGCGACAATACGCCCGCCAGTATGTAGAGATGGGTGCGATTCATCCGCTACTCCCTGTGCAGCTGGGTTGCGACGTCATTTTGATTGCCGCATCAACGATGACCTGCCCAGGGATCAAAAAGTTGCGGCCGATCAACATGCGTGACCGCATTTTGCTGCGATCGACAAGATTCACCTGCACCTCGCGCTGTATGTCGCCCATGCAGAGTTGCAACAACACCACCGGACGGCTCACGGTGTCAGATAATGGTGAAGCTCGCAAACGAGAGACGCGAACCAGCGGACGCGCCATTGGTGTGACACGCCCGCCTTCGTGGTATTCGAATTCGACCCAGGATTTGCCGTCGCGATCGACCAGGCGAATCGCGCGAGCGTCGAGTGAGGTTGTGCTCGCGCCGGTATCGAGCAGCGCGACGATTACGATCCCTTCCGGTTCGAGACGCACGGCTTCTGACCTGCCGAACACGCGCTTGCTTTGTGCGTCGCTCGCCGTGCTTGCACCAAGCAGCAGCCCAGCCAGAATGACGGCCATGAGCGGCGACACCTTGATTTTCGTCGTAATCATTGGTTTTAAGTATATGTCAATTGCTTCACATCAGACGCAGCTATGTTCTCGAGTTCGGAATCAACTTGCGGCACCACAGGCACGATGGCATCTTCTGCCAGCGCTTGCAGCATCAACAATGACAGGGCGATTCCTTAAAAACCTTTTTCATAACAACCCCCTGACTGGAAGTGGGTGGGGTTCTGCGTAAGAACCAGCATCCCTGGATCAGCGCAGCACGGATGACATGCTCGCAGTACCGGCTTGCGCCAATCGCTTGCGCCAATCTTTAGCCACATTGCGCCACCTTAACTTTACGGTTTGGTAAGAGTTCGCCCAAAGCGCAGTGTGTTGCTTGATAGGTTAGTGTTGCTAGGCTATGGTACGCGCGATGCGTAATGCCCAAGGCATCGCTCGTTCAAAACCCAAGATTTGCCCATGAAAA
>JAQBGW010000049.1:0-43041 GCA_032128415.1 Betaproteobacteria bacterium
ATTGCGCGCGGGCAGCAGGCGGTGATTGCCAGTGCGGAGGATTATCGCGTTCCCGTGGGGAGCGCCGGCGTCGAATTTGCGGCGGTCGGCCCGAGCATGGCGAGCTTCGGGGATTATAAAACGATCATCACCCGGTCGTTCGACGGGCGTCACGGAACGGAATTTCTGATGCGCGAATTGGTGATGCCGCATTTGCGTGCGGCGTATGACGGTTTGGAACGGGCAGCAGAGGGCGCTGATGTATTGATATCGCATCCGCTGGCGGTGACGCTGCCGCTGTTGGCGCAGCGCCGCAATCTGCCGTGGGTATCCACGGTATTGGCACCGATCAGCCTGATGTCCGATCATGATCCGCCGGTGATTGACGGCGTGCCGTGGCTGCGGCATCTGCGTATTCTCGGCCCCGGCATCTATGGTGTGCTGTTCGGACTGCTCAAGCGCAGCGTGCGGCATTGGGAAGTGCCTCTGCGGAAATTTCGCATCGAACTGGGCCTGCCGCCGACCGACCGCATGGCGATGTTCGAAGGCCAGTTCTCGCCGCAGCTCAATCTGGCGCTGTTCGATCCGCAACTGGCGCAGCCGCAGCCGGACTGGCCACCTCATACGCGCGTGTGCGGCAGTCCGATTTTCGACGGCACTGCACCGGATGTCCGCCTGCCCGACGATGTGGCGCGCTTTCTCGACGCAGGCGAGCCGCCCATCGTATTTGTGCTGGGTTCGTCGGCGGTGTGGATCGCGGGGGATTTCTGGAACCATGCTGCGGCGGCCGCACAACAACTGGGTCGGCGCGCACTGCTGGTCACCGGGCCGGTGTTACTGCAGGATCTGCCGGAGGGCGTGCGCGCGTTTTCCTATTTGCCGTACTCGCAGGTCTTCCCGCGCTCTGCGGTGGTCGTCCATCAGGCGGGCATTGGCACGCTGGCGCAGGGGTTGCGCGCGGGCCGCCCGCAGTTGATCGTGCCGGTGGCGTTCGATCAGCCGGACAATGCGCGCCGTGCTGAAGCGCTGGGTCTGGCGCGGACACTGCCGTTTCGCAAAGCCAATGCACAGCGGTTGGCCGCGGAACTTGATGCGTTGCTTGCGGACCCGGGTTATGCCGAGGCCGCAAGTGCTCTTGCGGAAACGCTGGCGCAAACGGATGGCGCAGCACGTGCGGCGGAAGAACTGATCGCGTGTGCTGATGCCGGCCTGTAAAATCGGCCGATCAGATGCGCCGCATCCGGCGCGAGCGGAGGCGGCATGGCGTGGATTATCACCAAATATTTTCTGACCGCGGCGGTGGTCGTGCTGGTATCGGAGCTGGCCAAGCGCAGCGACAAACTCGGCGCATTTGTCGCCGCGCTGCCGATGGTGACGGTGCTGGCGCTGATCTGGTTGTATGTTGAGAATCAGCCGCAGGACAAAATTGCCAATCACGCCTGGTACACCTTCTGGTATGTGATACCAACGCTGCCGATGTTTCTGGTGTTCCCGGTGCTGCTGCCGCGGCTTGGTTTCTGGCCGACTTTGGCGGTATGCGTGGTGTTGACGGTGGCGTGTTTCGGTCTGTTTGCCTTGGCGTTGCGGCGGTTCGGCATCGATCTGCTGTAATTCAACTGATAAACCGGCATCGACCCCCGGTACCGACCGTGCGTGATTCAGAACTGCTCGTCCTCGCGCAGGTAGCGCCACAATCCGACGGGCAGGTTGCCCAGCATGACTTTTCCGATGCGCACGCGTTTCAGGCCCGCGACGGTCAGTCCGACCAGTTCGCACATGCGGCGGATCTGGCGCTTTTTGCCCTGACGCAGCACGAAGCGCAACTGATCCTCGTTCTGCCATGACACCTGAGCGGGACGCAGCGCTACACCGTCGAGTGAGAGGCCGTGATTGAGCAGCGCGAGATTTTCTTTCGACAGCGTGCCGGTGACGCGCACCAGGTATTCTTTTTCCACCCGCGAGTTTTCACCGATCAATTGTTTGGCGATGCGACCGTCCTGGGTCAGCACCAGCAGGCCGGTGGAATCAATGTCGAGTCGTCCGGCGGGCGCCAGTCCGCGCAGATGGCGCGGGTCGAAACGCGGCGCATCGCGCTCGCTCCGGTATTGCGTCTGGGCGGTGAATAGTGTGACGGCCGGGCGGTGGTTGTCCTCGGCCTGGCCCGACACAAAGCCGATCGGTTTGTGTATCAGTATGGTGACCCGGTCTTGCTGCTGTTTTTTTGCGGCAGCGGTCAGCGTGATTTTCTGTGTGGGCCAGATGCGGGTGCCGAGTTCATTCACCGGCACATCATCGACCAGCACCCAGCCGCGTTCTATATAGACATCGGCTTCGCGCCTGGAGCACAAACCCTGCTCTGACATCAGTTTGGACAGGCGGACTTTCCCGGTGACGGCGGGGTCAGGTGGTATGGCTGCGGATGACATTGAGATGCAGCAAAGTGAATTTATATAATACGTTGTTTTAATTGATATTTTTATTGTAACACCGCTCAAAACGCAGCAAATATCTTTGCCGCTGCCTTGATGGTTTTGTCGATTTCAGCCGGGCCGTGGGCTGCTGAAACAAAGCCCGCTTCGTACGCTGACGGCGCCAGATACACGCCTTCCGCGAGCATGGCATGAAAAAAACGGTTGAAAGCTTCTTTGTCGCATTGCATGACCTCGGCGTAGGACTGCGGCGGCGCGTTGCGAAAATAAATCCCGAACATGCCGCCGATGCTGCGCGCCGAAAATGGAATGCGCTGCGCCTGCGCTGCCTCGGTCAGTCCGTTGCACAACTGATGTGTGGCCGCGCCGAGTTTGTCGTAGAAGCCCGGCGCCTGGATCAATTTCAGCGTCGCCAGCCCGGCAGCCACGGCCACCGGATTGCCTGACAGCGTGCCGGCCTGATACACGGGGCCCAGCGGCGCGATGAATTGCATGATGTCGCGGCGACCGCCGAATGCACCCACCGGCATGCCGCCGCCGATGACTTTACCCAGAGTCGTCAGATCGGGCTTGATGCCGTAGAGCGCCTGCGCGCCACCCAACGCGACACGGAAGCCTGTCATGACTTCGTCGAAAATCAGCACGGCGCCATGTTGCGTACACAGCTTGCGCAGCAGTTCGAGAAAACCCGGTCGCGGTGCGACCAGATTCATGTTGCCGGCGACAGGCTCCACGATGACCGCAGCAATTTCGGCGCCGACACCGGCGAAAGTTGTTTCCAGTGCCGCCTCATTGTTGTAGTCGAGTACCAGCGTATGCGCCGCGGTTTCCGCCGGCACGCCGGCGGATGACGGTTGGCCGAAGGTCAGTGCGCCGGATCCCGCCTTGACCAGCAGCGCGTCGGCATGGCCGTGGTAACAGCCTTCGAACTTGATGATTTTGCTGCGCCCGGTGTAGCCGCGTGCCAGCCGGATCGCGCTCATCGTGGCCTCGGTGCCGGAACTGACCAGACGCACCTGCTCCAGCGACGGTACCAGTTTGCGCAGCAGGTCGGCCATTTCAATTTCGGCTTCGGTCGGCGCGCCGAAGGACAGGCCGCGTTCCGCCGCCTGTTGCACGGCTTTGACGACGTCCGGATGCGCGTGGCCGCAGATCAGCGGACCCCACGAGCCGACGTAATCCACATAGCTGTTGCCATCGGCATCCCACACCTGGGCACCTTTGCCGCGCTGGAAAAACAGCGGCGTGCCGCCGACGGATTTGAATGCGCGTACTGGGGAATTGACGCCGCCGGGGATAACCAGCTGGGCGTGGTTGAACAGTTTCTGGCTTTTTTTCATGAGGAGTTCATGGCGATTTCTTGAACAACGATTGCAAGGCGTGCGCCGCCTTTTCCACATCGGGTGCCGAGAATACCGCGGAAATGACGGCAATGGCATCTGCCCCGGCGGCAATCAGTAGCGGCGCGTTTTCCAGGGTGATGCCACCGATGGCGACCACCGGCACATTAAAGCGCGCTTTGGCGCGGGTCAGCAGATCGATCGGCGGGCGTACCGCCCCCGGTTTGACGGTGGACGGGAAGAAGCTGCCGAAGGCAAGGTGATCAGCGCCGGCGGCAAGCGCGGTTTGCGCCAGTTCGATACGGTCGTAACAGGAACTGCCGAGCAGACGATCCGGACCCAGTGCGGTGCGTACCGCCGCCAGCGGGCCGTCTGCACCGCCCAGATGCAGGCCGGCGGCGCCGATCTCTGCGGCCAGCGCGGCATGATCATTGATGATCAGCGGGACACCGGATTCAGCACAGACCATTTGCAGCATGCGCGCCTGTTCCGCGCGCAGTTCCGGCGATGCGGTCTTGTTGCGGTACTGGATGACCTGTGCGCCGCCGCGCAATGCGGCCTGTACCCGCCGCCGCAATTCATTCGTGTCGGCGAGATCGGGCGTGATCGCGTAAAGACCGGCGATCCGTGCTTTCACGCTAGTGTCCCGAGCCATTTATACGCAGCAAAAACTCAGGTCGCTGGCGGTTCGCCGTCGCCCTTGGGGGCATCAGGCGCGGCATCGTCATCGCGGGCCCAGAACAGCCGGTCCGGGATGTGCTGGCCCATGCCCGGCCGGAAGGCGAGTTTCAGCGATTGCCAGGTGTATTCCTGTGCGTCGCGAGCAGCTTCCTGCATATCGACGCCGTTGGCGATGGTGGCGGCAAGTGCTGAGGCCAGCGTGCAGCCGGAGCCGTGATAGCTGCCAGGCAATCGCGGCCACGAATCGCTGCGCACGATGCCTTCGTTGTTGTACAGCGTGTTGGTGACTTCTTCGGTATTCTCGTGCGTCCCGGTGATCAGCACGTATTCACAGCCCGAGGCGAGGATACGCCGGGCGCACTCCGCGAGGTCGGGACTGTCGTTGTCATCGTCGCTGTCGTCGGCGGCGAGGCGTCGTGCCTCGATGCTGTTTGGCGTGACGATGGTGGTCTGCGGAATCAGCAACTCGCGTATCGCCGCGAGCATATCTTCAGAGGCCAGTTCGTCGCCGCGGCCTGAGGCCAGCACGGGATCGAGGATCAGCGGAATTTCCGGATAGTCAGACACCACTTCAGCCACTGCGGCGACGGCTTCGAGACTGCCCAGCACGCCGATCTTGAATGCCGCTACCGGCATGTCTTCAAGGATACAGCGTGCCTGATCCGCGACCCACTCACCGTCGATGGGCATCACTTCATCAACGCCCATGGTGTCCTGAATGGTGATGGCCGTGACCACGGATACCGGATGACAACCCATGCTGGCCAGTGTGAGGATGTCAGCCTGCAATCCCGCTCCGCCGGTAGGGTCGGTGGCGGCGAATACCATAACGATGGGTGGCGCGTCGGTCATTTGATCGGAAAGTGCGGATCGGAAAGTGCGGATTGGAAAGTGCGGATCGGAAACCGCGAATTGGGAAGCGGAGTGAGATCAGCTAGAATGACGCAGGGATTGTAGCTCATTTACTTCAGAAAACAGCGATGACAACCGACGCCGGACAATTGAAAAAATACATGTGTTTGATCTGCGGACACATCTACGACGAAGCCGCAGGAGTGCCTGATGAAGGCATCGCACCGGGCACGAAATGGGAAGATGTGCCGATGAACTGGACATGCCCCGAATGCGGTGCGCGCAAAGAAGATTTCGAGATGGTAGAGATTTGATCGAGGAGATTCCGGAATGAGGATGCTGCATACGATGATTCGCGTGGGGGACCTGCAACGATCCATTGATTTCTATACGCAGGTACTGGGCATGCGTTTGTTGCGGAAAACCGATTATCCGGGCGGGCGTTTTACCAACGTCTTCGTCGGCTACGATGATGAATCACGTACTGCAGTGCTGGAGCTGACGCACAACTGGGATACCAAAACGTATGACATGGGCACCGGTTTCGGGCACGTCGCTGTTGAAGTCGAAGATGCCCACAAATCGTGTGACGAAGTCAGAAAGCGCGGCGGCAAGGTGACGCGCGAAGCTGGACCGATGAAGCACGGTACGAATGTCATCGCGTTTGTCGAAGATCCGGACGGATATAAAATAGAATTTGTCCAACGCAAAGCGGCAACCTGAGCCGCCGCTCCGGATTTAAACCGGCGCTGCTACGGTGTCGGCAATACGCACAAAATCCGCAACTGACAATTCCTGTGCCCGCGCGCCGGGATTAATACCAAGTCGTGCAAACTCCTCGACGGCGACCACGCCTTTCAGCGTGTTGCGCAGAGTCTTGCGGCGCTGACTGAAAGCGCGCGCGACCACGCTGCTGAATATGGCTTCATCGCGCGCCGGGCAGGGCAGCGGCGACAGCGGCATCAGTCGCACCACAGCAGACTCCACCTTCGGTACAGGGTCGAACGATGCGGCCGGCACTTCAAACAGCTTTTCCATGTCGAACCGGTACTGCAGCATCACCGATAGCCGGCTGAATTCCGAATCGCCGGGTGCGGCGACCATGCGTTCAACGACTTCCCGCTGCAGCATCACATGAATGTCGCGGATGTGTCCGGCGAATTCGGCAAAGCGGAACAACAGCGGCGTCGAAATGTTATACGGCAGATTCCCGGCAACACGCAGATCGCTGCCCAATGCGGCGAAATCGAACCGGAGTACGTCGCCTTCGTGTATCACCACCGCGTCCGCAGCATAGCGTTCACGCAACTGCGCGATTAGATCGCGGTCGATTTCGACAACGTGCAGGCGGTCCAGTTGCTTGAGCAGCGGCGTCGTCAATGCCCCCAGGCCCGGTCCGACTTCAACGACGTTGTCGCTGCGCGCCGGAGCGATGGCAGCGACGATGTTCGCCACCACAGATTCATCGACCAGAAAATTCTGGCCGAAACGTTTACGCGGAATGTGCCTGGACACAGGACGCGCGGTCATGCCACGGTGCGATTCCGGCTGCGCACGACGAGCTCAACTGCCAGTTCGATCGCGGCGATCAGGCTGCCGTCGCTGGCTTTCCCGGTGCCGGCAAGATCCAGCGCAGTGCCGTGATCGACTGAAGTACGGATGATCGGCAGACCGAGCGTGACGTTGACGCCGCCGCCAAAGCTTGCGAATTTGAGTACCGGCAAGCCCTGATCGTGGTACATCGCCAGCACGCAATCACATAGGCGCAGCCGATCGGGCTGAAACAGCGTATCGGCGGGCAGTGGGCCGGTGAGATCCATGCCTTCACCGCGCAGCCGGTTGAGCACCGGCACAATCACCTCGATTTCCTCGCGGCCGAGATGGCCGGATTCTCCGGCATGTGGATTGAGGCCGGCAACAAGAATGCGCGGCCGCGGGATGCCGAATCGCGTAACCAGGTCGCCATGCAACACGCGCAGTGTTTGCTCCAGGCCTTCCACAGTTATGGCCGCGGGCACGGCATGCACCGGCAGGTGCGTGGTGGCCAGCGCGACGCGCATGCCGCCGCCCGCGAGCATCATGACCACGGGAGCGGCGCGCAACCGAGCGGCGAGAAATTCGGTGTGGCCGGTAAAGGGGCAACCGGCATCGTTGATGACGCCTTTGTGTACCGGCGCAGTGGTCATGGCATCGAACAAGCCATCGCGGCAGCCGTCGGCGGCGCGCTCCAGTGTGCGCAGTACGTAAGGGCTGTTGGCCGGGTCAAGTTTCCCCGGAATTACCGGGCTGACCAGCGGTACGTGCAGTACTGAAAATGCCGGCGCGGTGTCCCGGGTGCTGAACGCATCGACAGCGTAGGCCTGACCCAAGGCGTGCGCTCGCGTACGCAGGAGTTCGGCATCGGCGACGACGACCACCCGCGCGGACAAGCTGTGCGCGGCAAGCATAACGCACAAATCCGGGCCGATGCCCGCAGGTTCTCCTGCAGTGACTGCGATCAGCGGTAGAGGCGATGGAAGAGGCACGAACGTCGCCGGGTGTATCGAGACGGCGGACTCAGGTCCGGTCTTCGAGACGTTGTTCGACGTAGGCGCTGTCACGCAACTGCCGCACCCACTCCTGATAGGCTTCGTCGGTCTTGCGCTCGCGCAGCACCTGACGCGCATTGAAGCGCCGGCCTTCACGCGTCATGTCCTGGGTGCGGCGCTCAAGCACCTCGATTAAATGCCAGCCAAACGGGCTGAGTACCGGCGCACTGATTTCATTTATTTTAAGTTCGTTCATCACCCGCTCAAATTCGGGCACGGTGTCGCCCGGGGATAACCAGCCGAGTTCGCCGCCGCGGGTCGCGCTGGTGTCTTCGGAACGCGACCGCGCCAACTCTGCGAAATCTGCTTTGTTGTCCAGACGCTCCTTGAGCACCAGCAGGCGGTTACGCGCCTCGGCTTCCGAGACGAGTTCGTTGGTCTTGATGAGGATGTGGCGCGCCCGGGTTTGCTGCACCATGATGGGTGGTTGCCCCCCGCGACGATCGTTCAGTCGCAGGATATGAAAGCCATTGGGGCTGCGTAGCAGTTCGGTCAGCTCGCCGGTTTTCATCGAGCTCAAGGCTTCCACAAACAATCCCGGCAGCCGATCCGCCGCCCGCCAACCCAGAGTGCCGCCCTGCATTGCTTCAGTCGAGTCGGAGAACGCGGCAGAGACCTGGCGGAAGTCG
Source organism: Betaproteobacteria bacterium (assembly GCA_032128415.1). GTDB lineage: Bacteria > Pseudomonadota > Gammaproteobacteria > Burkholderiales > SG8-41. The sequence continues at coordinate 8,499 of JAQBGW010000049.1, forward strand.
GCGCCGCTTTTGAGCTGTGCCAAGGCCTGTTCGGCGCGGGCACGGCGGGCCTGCAGTTGTTCAGGCGCGGCGTTTTCCGGCACGGCAATCAGGATATGCGACACGTCGAATTCATCGTTCCGGCCTTTTTGCGCTTGTAGGCTTTGAATGAAGTTATCAATCTCGGTTTCGGTGATGACGATCTTCTGGGCCACCTCACGTTCGCGCAGCCGAGACAGGGTGATTTCACTGCGGATGTCCTCGCGGAACTTGTCGAACGGCACCCCGTCTTTGTTCAGTGTTGCCTGCAACTGGGTCAGCGACAGCTTGTTTTCTGCGGCGATGCGCGCGATCGCCTTATTGAGCTCGGCATCATCCACGCGCATGCCGATCGCGCGCGCATGCTGGATCTGCACCTTGTCATTGATCAAGCGGTCCACGACCTGGCGTTCAATGTCGGCGCGCGGCGGCAGCGGCGTACCCTGCCGGCGCAATTGATCAATAGCATAGTCGACGCGCGCACGGAGTTCCTGCTGCGTGACGACTTCATCGTTAATTACGGCAACGATACGGTCAACGGTGATTACCCGCGGTTTGGCGGCCTGCGCCCACGCATTCCCCGACAACCCGGCCGGTAATAGCACCAGAAGGGACAGGGCAAGACGACAGGTCAGTTTCGGTAAAGGCTTCATGAGTCCAGATTCTCAATCAGTGATTGCAGTTGCGGTTCAGGCCGGACAGCGACCTGGAAACTAGTACAGGCCCGGTACATTGTATTCGACCGGGGTGGCCGTGCGGGGGTCGAACGGCTTGTAACCGCCGATGTTCCGCTTCAGCACCTCCAGCGGATTGGTGCCGATCCGAGACACGCCGTTCAGCTCAAGCTGTACAAAAATTGAAGTGCTGACGCTGTCGGTGGTTGTCGCAAAGCGGTGGGCTACGATGCGCAAAGCCCAGCAGTTGTCGTTGTACTCGAAACCGGCCAGCCCCTCCAGCATCCGGTGATCACGGAGGGAGAAGTTCCAGCGGCCTACCGCGGACCATCGTCCGTCGATCGACCATTGCGTGGAGAAGTCCAGCTGGCGCAACGTATCGACTGTTTCGCGGTAGGCCAGGTTTAACACCTTGCCTTGTTGCGGTTGGTAGCGGCCGGCGACGTTGAATTTCTGGGTCTGTTTCAGATCGGTGTTGTATTGCCAGCCCGTCTCGGCGGTCCAATGCCGGGCGATATTGCCACTCAGAGTAGCCAGCAGGTCGGAGGAGTTGCTGTCGCTGGCGCGCGGTGGAACTCCGGGTACCGTGACGCGCTGCGACTGGAAATAGTATCGTTGTGCCAGTCCGGCGCGCAGACGCTCGGTGCCACTGTCGGCGCTGATGAACCGTGACGTGATGCCCACGGTCAGCTGGTTGGCGTCATTGATGCGATCCTGACCGCTGAACTGGTTCTCGGTGAAGATAGTCGCGAAACTGATGTCCTGCAGGCCGCTGTCGAAATTCGGCAAGCGACTTTGATCCTTGTAAGGGACGTAAACGTAATACGCTTTCGGCTCCAGTGTCTGAATCAGTTTCTGGTCACCGGCGCGAATCTGGCGCTCGAACACCACGCCGCTCTCAGTGCTGAAAATCGGCAGCGTCCGCGAACTGTTTTGCAGCCCCGCGACATCGTTGTTCTTGCCGATCGAATACTGCGTCATGTGCATACCGATTTTCGGCACGACGAATGCATAAGGGGTTTGCAGCGGCAGTGATACCGAGGGGTAAGCCACCAGCCGGCGGCCGTTGACCAGAGAGGGGTGATCGAATGCTATGAAACTTCCGAGCAGATCCAGGTCGCCCCAGGCGCTGCCGAGGCGCTGTGCCGTCAGTGTCAGTTGCGGCTGGCGATTATATGGCGGGGTCAGCGGTGCCAGTGGATCGGATTGCAGCGTCTGAAAGCGCTGAGTGTACGCCGAGATGGCATAGGTTCCGGCATCGCCCCAAGTGCCACCGCGCGACAACGTCACGTCGTTCGACAAATGAACCTGCGAAGTAACGGCAATCTGCGTGGACAGGTCGGTGAAATACTTGCCGTCGGAGACGCGGTTGAGATTGACCGTGCCGTTCCAGCCATTGACAAATGTCTGCTGGTGCTTGGTAAAAACCCCCCAGCGGTCGCGACTGATCTGCTGGTCGCCGGGTAGCATTTCGACGCGCGCTTCGCCCTTCCAGGCGCGGTCGAGATAGCGAAAATCGCTGCCGAGCTGTATCCCGCGTCTGGTCATGTAGCGCGGGAACAGGGTGAGGTCCATTTCCGGCGCAATATTCCAGTAATACGGTACCGTGAGTTCAAAGCCGGTGGTGTTCGAGGTGCGGTAACTGGGCGTCAGGACCCCGGATTTGCGCTGCTGGTGGAGCGAAAATGACAAATAGGGTGTGTAGAAAATAGTCCGATCGAAAAACACGATGCTTGCGTCATGGGCGACGCCGACATCACGCGAGCGGTCGATATCGATCTGTCTGGCGCGCAGAAACCATGAGTCGTTTCCCGGCTTGCAGGTTGTATAGCTGGCATCCTCGACGCGGTACTGACCCTTCCCCTCAAACAGCATGCGTTCTGCCGTGCCGCGTGCGTCAGCCTGACCGAAGCGCGCTACGGCGGATCCCGGCGGGCCGGATGGCGGCGTACTCATCAGCATGTAACGCGGCTTATTCATATGACCGCGATCGGTCGCGAGTTCGTAGTACAGCGTATCGCCATCGATGGTGTCGCTGCCTTGCTCAATGCGCACGTTGCCTTCGGCGGTCAGCAAATTCGTCGTTTTGTAGTGGCGCAAACGGTCGGCGTGAAATGCATGGCCGCGCATGCGCAGTCGGGCGTTGCCAGAGGCTTCAGTTTCGCGATCCTGTGTACCCTGTATTCGATCAGCATCGATGAACATCGGCACCGGCTCGGCAATGTCCGGTGGCAGCGGCAGCAGGAAGAGTTGTCGCTTGAGGTTGAGCCCCTGTTCCGCTTCGGCGAGCAGCGGCAACGCGCATAGCACTGCGATGGCGATCCGGGTTTTTCGGGAGAGAGGCATCAGGGGAGGTGTCAGGCGAAGTGCTAAAATCTCACAATTCATAGCCTTAAGCAACGCTTGAATCTGCCTCCTGCTGCCGGACACGACGCGCGCCTCAATGCGCTGCACGCATGGCTGACCACAGTGTTGGCGGGCGCGCCGTTTACGCTCGCACCCGCGTCAGCAGACGCTAGCTTCCGTCGCTATTTCCGGGTGACGTGCAATGGCGGCACGCACATTGCAATGGATGCGCCGCCTGAGCAGGAGGATTGCCGACCCTTCGTGCAGGTTGCGCAGTTGATGCGCGAGGCGGGCGTGCACGCGCCCGAAGTGATCGCCGGGGATATTGACCGGGGTTTTCTTCTGCTCACAGATCTTGGTGATACCACTTATTTGCGTGCGCTGACCGGTAACAATGCCGACGCATTGTTTGCGGATGCGATGGACGCCCTGATTGCGTGGCAGTGCGCGAGCCGGCCTGGAGTGCTGCCGCCATATGACCGGGCGTTGCTGCAACAGGAAATGGACTTGTTCCCGGAATGGTACGTAGCGCGTCATCTGGCGCTGACTTTGTCCGACGCGCAGCGTAAAACGCTGGCCGGCATAGCCGGGCTGCTGGCCGACAGCGCACTCGCCCAGCCGGCAGTGTTTGTGCATCGCGACTACATGCCGCGCAATCTGATGCTGTCCGAGCCAAATCCCGGTGTACTGGACTTCCAGGATGCGGTGTACGGCCCGATTACCTACGACGTGGCTTCGCTCTTCAGGGATGCATTCATCAGTTGGCCTGAGGAGCGGGTGCTCGACTGGACGGTGCGTTACTGGGAGCGTGCGAAACATGCTCAGCTGCCGGTCGATGCCGATTTCGGTGAGTTCTACCGCGCTTTCGAGTGGATGGGGCTACAGCGACACCTGAAAGTACTCGGTATATTCGCGCGAATACGCTATCGCGATGGCAAGCCGGATTATCTCGAAGATGCACCGCGTTTTCTGGCTTATGTGCACGCGGTGTGCGGGCGTTATGCATCGCTTGCGCCGCTGGCGCGCCTGCTCGAAGAGCTGGAACAACGTCCGCCGCAAGTCGGCTACACGTTCTGAGGCCATCAGTGAAAGCGATGATACTCTCCGCCGGCCGTGGCGAGCGCATGCGGCCGCTGACCGATCACACGCCCAAGGCCCTGTTGCAGGTCAACGATACGCCGCTGATCGAGATTCTGATCGCAGCGCTGGTGCGTGCGGGCATCTGCGAGTTCGTCATCAATCTGGCACATCTCGGCGATCAAATTGCCGCGGCGCTGGGTGACGGGACTGCGCATGGCGTGCATATCGAATATTCGCGTGAAACCGAGGCGCTCGAAACGGCGGGCGGAATCGCCTATGCGCTGCCGCTGCTCGGCGCCTCGCCGTTCATAGTCGTCAATGCCGATGTGTATAGCGACTATGATTTTTCCGGGCTGGTTACCACGGCGCGCACGTTGTCGAGGCAGGGACCGCTGGCGCATCTGGTGCTGGTCGACAATCCGCCACAGCACCCGCAGGGAGATTTTGGTCTGGCCGGAGGCCATGTGCAGGCCGACGCTGCGGCGCGGTATACCTTCAGCGGCATGGGCGCCTATCACCCGGCGTTGTTTGACGGCATTGCCCGTGGCGCGCGTGCACGACTGGTCGATCAGCTGATCGCGGCCATGGTGCGCCGGCAGGTGACGGGGGAGTTGTATCGCGGCTATTGGCAGGACGTGGGCACTCCGGAACGGCTCGCCGCGCTGGATCAGGCGTTGCGCGTGAGACGATGAGCAACACGTTCAATGCCCGGGTGAGCCGCTGAAGCGGCGGCTATAATCGATACACCATGAGTGCAGAGATTAAATTCAACCCCGCAGTTTTTGTGCGTCGCCGGGCGCAGCTGGCGCAACAGATCGGCGCGGGAATCGCCATTGTGCCGACGGCGCCGGAACGCATCCGCAACCGCGATGCGCATTATCCCTATCGTTATGACAGCTATTTTTATTACCTGACGGGTTTTCGCGAACCCGAAGCAGTGCTGGTGCTGCTCGGGGGAGATCGACCGCAAACCCTGCTGTTCTGTCGCGGGAAAAATCCCGAACGGGAGATATGGGACGGTCATCGCCATGGTCCGGATGCGGCGTGCAACGTGTTCGGCTTTGATGCCGCATATCCGATAGAAGAGCTCGACGCGCGTCTGCCCGATTTGATGAGTGACCGGCCCGCAGTGCATGTCCATATGGGGGTTGATGCGGGCTGGGATGGACGCGTGCTGGGCTGGATCAATGCCGTACGCGGACGCTCGCGCAGCGGTGTGTCTGCCCCGCGCGACATCCGCGACGTGCATACGCTGCTCGATGACATGCGCCTGTTCAAGGATGCAGAGGAGCTGGGGCTGATGCGGCGTGCCGGTGCAATTTCTGCCGAAGCGCATCGTCAGGCAATGCTGACGGCGCGTCCGGGCGTTGCGGAGTACGAAATTGAAGCGGTGCTGCTGTACGAGTTTCGCCGGAATGGCGCGCAGGCGCCTGCCTATACCCCGATCGTCGCGGCAGGCGTCAATAGTTGCGTGCTGCACTACGTTGAAAACAGCGGCACGCTTGCCGACGGCGATCTGTTGCTGATCGACGCCGGTTGCGAGCTTGACGGTTATGCCGCCGACATCACACGGACTTTTCCGGTCAATGGCCGTTTCAGTGCGGCGCAGCGGGATGTCTATCAACTGGTGCTGGCTGCACAAGCGGCAGCGATCGCGAAGATCAGGCCCGGCGCGCGCTGGAACGCACCGCATGAGGCTGCGGTGCGCGTGCTTGCCCAGGGATTCCTCGATCTCAAGCTGCTGTCCGGGAAGCTGGATGATGTGATTGAACAGGAAACCTACAAACAGTTTTACATGCACCGCACCGGTCACTGGCTGGGCCTCGACGTGCATGACGCCGGGGAATACAAGGAAAACGGCGAATGGCGCGTATTGCAGCCGGGTATGGTGCTGACGGTCGAACCGGGTTGCTATATCCGCCCAGGGCCCGGCGTGCCTGACGCGCTGGCCCATATCGGCGTGCGTATCGAGGACGATGCGCTGGTCACTGCGCAAGGATCCGAGCTGTTGAGCGTAGCTGCGCCGAAGAGTGTTGCCGACATCGAGAACCTGATGCGGGCGTCCCGTGACTGAGCATGCCGATGTGGTGATTATTGGCGGTGGCCCGGTCGGCAGCGCCTTGGCGCTGGCTTTACGGGACACCGGTTTGCAGATCGTGCTGCTGGAAGCGCGTCCGGCAGCGACCGGCGATGCGCGCCCGCTGGCATTGTCGTATGGCAGCCGCCTGATTCTTGATCGTCTTGATTTGTGGCCGGCACTCGCCGGTTTTGCGACGCCGATACGGCGCATCCAAGTTTCGCAGCGCGGCGGATTCGGCCGAGTGGAGCTGGATGCTGACGAAGCGGGTATGTCCGACCTCGGCTATGTTATTGATTACGGTCGCCTGTCTCAGGGGTTGGCGACTGCTGTGGCGTCTACCCCCGTGCAGTGCCGCAGTGGCGCGTGGGTGACGGCATGGCAGGCCGGCGATCCGGCGCGTGTCGAGTACGTCATTGACGGCGAATCGCGCGCCATTACTGCGCAGCTTGTGGTTGTTGCGGACGGTGCGGCCAACGGCGGCGCGGGAGACAGCGGCCCCGGAGACAACGGCGATGCGCAGCAGGTGGATTACGACCAATGCGCAGTCACGGCACGTGTGGTGAGTGAGCGCCCGCATAACAATACTGCCTATGAGCGTTTTACGCAGCACGGCCCGTTGGCACTGTTGCCGGACGGCAGAGACTGGGCGCTGGTGTGGACCACATCGCCGGCGCGTGCAGACGAGCTCTATGGCGCGGAGGCCGCGCAGTTTCTGGACGCATTACACGCCGAGTTCGGCTCGCGTGCCGGTGCGTTTACGGCGGTGACCGCTCGGGCGCGTTACCCGCTGCGGCTGCGGCGTACGCGCCAACCGGTACAGGATCATATGGTGCGGATCGGCAATGCGGCACAGTCACTGCACCCCGTTGCCGGTCAGGGATTTAATCTCGGATTGCGGGACGCCTGGGAGCTGAGTGAGCAGCTGGTGGCTGGCAACCGGGCGACCATAGGCTCAACCGATGCGCTGGCGGCCTATCGCGCACGGCGCCGTGTGGATCGTGGCGGCGGCGTTGCGTTCACGCACACGCTGGTGCAGTTGTTTTCCAATGACGTGCTGCCATTGCGGCTGGCACGCGGCACAGGACTTGCTTTGCTCGGCTGCATTCCACCGCTGAAGAATTTTGTGGTGCGGCGGATGATTTTCGGCGCGCGCGGATAAATTCCGATATCGTTGCTGCGCCGTGAGTTGTCGTGGAATCCGCACGTTGTGTTCGAGCAATGCGCAGTAAGTCTGTTGATCCAAAGTGTTTTTAATGATTGCCTGCAGTGTTGATGTTGCCGCGCAGTATGCAGGTGTTGCGCAGATCGTTGTGCAAACGATACTGGTGCTTAATAAATAGGCACAATTCTCTTTGCATGACGGGCGAGTGTGATTACAATGGCGCCCTTCCCCTGCTCTCACATAACACCAACGACAATCCCGATGCGCATCGACCCCCATCAACTCAAGAACAATCTCATCGTCGCACCGATGGCGGGCGTGACCGATCGTCCGTTCCGCCAGTTGTGCAAGATGATGGGCGCGGGCATGGCTGTGTCGGAAATGGTGGCGAGCAATTCGCTGTTGTGGGGTTCTGCAAAAACACTGCGCCGTGCCAATCACGAAGGCGAGGTTGATCCGATCTCAGTACAGATCGCCGGCGCTGATCCGCAGATGCTCGCCGACGCGGCACAATACAATGTTGATCAGGGCGCACAGATCATCGACATCAACATGGGTTGTCCGGCGAAGAAAGTGTGCAACGTGATGGCCGGGTCAGCGCTGCTGAAGGATGAGTCGCTGGTTGGCCGCATACTCGATGCCGTGGTGGGCGCGGTTAGAGTGCCCGTTACCCTGAAAATCCGCACCGGTTGGGATCGTGATCACCGCAATGCCCGCGCAGTTGCGCGAATTGCCGAGAGTGCGGGTATCCAGGCTCTGGCGATCCACGGCCGCACCCGTGCCTGTGGCTACACCGGCGACGCCGAGTACGACACCATTGCCGCAGTCAAATCCGAAATCCGCATTCCGGTGATCGCCAACGGCGATATCACCACACCGGAGCAAGTCAAACATGTGCTGGAGTACACCGGAGCCGATGCGGTGATGATCGGTCGCGCCGCACAGGGGCGGCCGTGGATGTTCCGCGAGATCAGCTATTTTCTGGCGACCGGCCGGCATTTGCCGCCACCGGCAGTCGAAGAAATCCACCGTGTACTGATTGCGCATCTGCATGACCTGCATGGGTTTTACGGCGACCACACCGGCGTGCGTGTCGCGCGCAAACATATCTCCTGGTACACCAGGGGGTTGGCGGGATCAGCGGCGTTTCGTCATGCGATGAATCAATTGCAGACCTGTGCCGAGCAGTTGGCGGCCGTTAATCAATTTTTTGTTGCGCTATCAGGCTTGGGTGAGCGCCTGACCTACGCGGAGGAACTTGCAGCATGATGAATGAAACCGAAATGGCCCGCGTCGTACGCCGGGCAATCGACGGCTATTTCCGCGATCTGGATGGGGAGAAGGCCAGCGGCGTCTATGACATGGTCATCGGCAGCGTGGAAAAACCGCTGCTGGAATCAGTTCTGCACAAGGTGAGCGGCAATCAGTCACATGCCGCAGCCATGCTGGGCATTAACCGCAATACGCTGCGTAAAAAAATCAAGAGTTACAACATCAAGTTCTAGAATTCCAGGCCCGCTGAACCCCTGAATCACCGCGTACTGTTTTCATGGCCATCATCAAACAAGCGCTAATCAGCGTTTCCGACAAGACGGGCGTCGTCGAATTTGCGCGCGAACTTGCCGGATTTGGCGTAAAGCTGTTATCGACCGGTGGCACCGCCAAGTTATTGCGTGATGCCGGCTTGCCGGTCACCGAGGTTGCGGACTACACCGGTTTTCCGGAAATGCTAGATGGGCGCGTGAAAACGCTGCATCCCCGCATCCATGCCGGACTGCTCGCGCGTCGCGACCTGCCTGCACATATCGCAGCGATGCGTACCGCGAACATACCCGGCATCGACCTCCTCGTGGTGAATCTCTACCCGTTTGCGCAGACTGTTGCCCGCCCGGATTGCACGCACGAAGATGCCATAGAGAATATCGATATTGGCGGTCCGGCGATGGTGCGCAGTGCGGCGAAAAACCATGATCATGTGGCGGTGATCACCGATCCGGCTGATTACGGCGACGTCTTGCGGGAGATGGGGGCGGCGAGCGGTGCGGTGGGAGCAGCGACGCGTTTCCGTCTCGCCTGCAAGGCGTTTTCACATACCGCGGCATACGATGGCGCCATCAGTAATTATCTGACCGCATTACAGCCCGACGGCAAGCGTGATGTTTTTCCGGGGCGGCTCAACCTGCAGTTCGATCGCGTACAGACGTTGCGGTATGGCGAAAATCCGCATCAGTCAGCGGTGTTCTACCGCGATCTTGTGCCGTCTCCCGGCAGTCTTGCAGGCTACCGGCAATTGCAGGGCAAGGAACTGTCGTATAACAATATTGGAGATGCCGACGCGGCGTGGGAATGTGTCAAAACGTTCGATGCCCCGGCGTGTGTGATTGTCAAACACGCCAACCCCTGCGGCGTTGCGGTGGGCGCGGATCTGGCAGTGGCCTACGCCAAAGCCTTCGCGACCGATCCGGCTTCCGCGTTTGGCGGCATTATCGCCGTTAATCGTCCGCTCGATGTCAATGCGGCGCGAGCCATCGCCGGGCAGTTCGTCGAAGTGGTCATCGCTCCACAGGTTGCGCCTGAAGCGCTCGCGGTATTTGCCGCGAAGGAAAATATTCGCGTGCTGGAAGTGTCGTTCGCGCCGGGCGCCAACGCCTTTGATGTCAAGCGTGTCGGCGGCGGGCTGCTGGTGCAGACGCCGGATGCCGTAACGGTGTCCGACGGCGACATCAGGACTGTGACCAAGGTCAAACCGACGTCGCAGCAGCTATCGGATCTGATCTTCGCCTGGCGTGTCGCCAAGTTCGTCAAATCCAATGCTGTCGTTTTTTGCGGCAACGGCCAGACCCTGGGCGTCGGTGCCGGTCAGATGAGCCGCGTCGATTCAGCACGCATGGCCTCAATCAAGGCGGCTAATGCCAAACTGTCGTTAACCGACTCAGTGGCTGCATCCGATGCATTTTTCCCGTTTCGCGATGGTGTCGATGTCGTTGCAGATGCGGGTGCGGTGGCTATCATCCAGCCCGGCGGCAGTCTGCGTGATGAAGAAGTTATCGCTGCGGCCGACGCACACGGCATTGCGATGGTGTTCACCGGGTTCCGGCATTTCCGTCACTAACATCAGACTATGAAAATCCTCGTGATCGGTGGCGGTGGTCGTGAACACGCGCTGGCGTGGAAGCTCGCGCAATCGCCACGCGTGTCGAGGGTGTGTGTTGCGCCGGGCAATTCCGGTACGGCGCAGGAAGACGGATTGCAGAATGTTGATTTAGGCGACAATACTCAAGTAATTGATTTTATTAAGAAAAATGACATTTCATTGACGGTGGTGGGGCCCGAGGCGCCGCTCGCGGCCGGCCTTGTTGATGCCGTGCGTGCCGCCGGCCATCGCATTTTCGGTCCAACACAAAAGGCGGCGCAACTCGAAAGCTCCAAGGATTTTGCCAAGAGTTTTATGGTGCGGCATGGTATTCCTTCGGCGGCTTACGCAACCTTTACGGATGCCGCCGCCGCGCACGCTTACATCGACAAGCAGGGTGCGCCCATAGTCATCAAGGCCGACGGTCTGGCTGCGGGCAAAGGCGTGGTGGTCGCAATGATTACTGATGATGCGCATGCTGCGGTCGATATGATGCTTATCGACAACAAGATGGGTACGGCGGGCGCGCGCGTTGTTATCGAAGAATTTCTCGAAGGCGAGGAAGCGAGCTTCATCGTGCTTGCTGACGGTCGCAATGCACTGGCCCTCGCCAGCAGCCAGGATCACAAGCGGTTGCAGGATGGCGATTGCGGTCCCAACACCGGCGGTATGGGTGCTTATTCACCGGCCCCGGTAGTGACCCCGGAAATTCACGCCCGGGTGATGCGCGAAGTCATACAGCCCACACTTAATGGCATGGCAGCGGATGGGCTGCCTTACGGCGGATTTCTTTATGCCGGGCTGATGATTGGCGCGAGCGGCGGGCTCAAAGTGCTGGAATTTAACTGCCGTATGGGTGACCCGGAAACGCAGCCCATCATGATGCGGTTGAAAAGCGACCTGGTGCCGCTGTTGGAGGCGGCACTGAACGGCAAACTTGATGAGGTGCAGGCCGATTGGGATCCGCGGGTGGCGCTAGGCGTCGTGCTGGCCGCCGCCGGTTATCCCGATGATCCGCGCAAAGGGGATGTCATCCGCGGGCTACCGGCGCCGGGCGAGGATTGTCACGTGTTCCATGCCGGCGCTGCGCTTGCGGGCAAGGAAGTGGTTACCAGCGGTGGCCGCGTGCTGTGCGTCACGGCGCTGGGACACAATACGCGCACGGCGCAGCGCAGAGCCTACGAGGTGGTCGAACAAATCCGCTTTGACGGCATGCAGTATCGACACGATATCGGTCACCACGCCATCGTCGCGGGGCGCAAATAACGTGCGGCGGCTCAGCGTGTACCGGGGCAAATGATGAACATCGCCGCAGTCAAAACCTATCTGACCGGTTTGCAGGATACGATCGTCGACCGCTTGACAGCACTCGACGGCGGTTCATTTTTGCGTGATGACTGGGAGCGTCCGCAAGGCGGTGGTGGTATTACCCGATTGATCGAGGGCGGCGCGCTGTTCGAACGCGGTGGTGTCGGTTTTTCGCATGTGTTCGGCGACAACCTGCCGCCATCTGCATCTGCGGCGCGACCGGAACTCGCCGGACGTTCATTCCAGGCGCTGGGCGTGTCGCTGGTGTTGCATCCGCGAAATCCATACGTGCCCACAGTACACCTGAACGTGCGCTGTTTCGTAGCTGAAAAATCCGGCGCTGCAGCGGTGTGGTGGTTCGGCGGCGGCATGGATCTGACGCCGTATTACGGATTTGAGGAAGACGCGACCCATTTTCATCGTACTTGCCGGGATGCGCTGGCGCCGTTCGGCGCCGATCATCATCCGCGGTTCAAGGCGGGGTGCGACCAGTATTTCCAGCTCAAACATCGCGCCGAGCCGCGCGGTGTTGGCGGCATTTTTTTCGACGATCTCTGCGTGCCCGACTTCGACACCTGTTTTGCACTGACCCGCAGTGTAGGCGACCATTTCCTGCCTGCCTACGCGCCGCTGGTGGAGCGCCGCCGCGCACTACCCTACGGTGAGCGCGAGCGTGATTTTCAGGCCTACCGGCGCGGCCGCTATGTTGAATTCAATCTGGTGTATGACCGCGGTACGCTGTTTGGTCTGCAATCAGGAGGGCGCACCGAATCGATTCTCATGTCATTGCCGCCCGTCGTGCATTGGCGCTACGACTGGCAACCGCAGCCCGGCACACCGGAGGCGCAGCTCTATACGGATTTTCTGGTCGTTCGCGACTGGCTCTGATCGCCCGGGCGCTGTTATACGCACATTAGCTGCGGCCCAACCACGATCGTATTGAAGCCACCCGTTCACGCAACAGGCCGAGCATCGACGCATCACCGGCACTCGCTGCTGCTACTCGATGCTGTTTCAGCAGTTTCGGCGACTTGCGGAAGGACTGATAACGAGCGAGTGCGGCATGCACATGCTGCAGCAGTAGCTTGAGGTTCAGCGGCTTGGTCAGAAAACGAAATACCTGCGCCTGGTTGATCAGGTCGATGATCAGCTCCGAGTCCGAGGCCTCTGTCGTGACGATAGTGAGAATTTCCGGGTGGTCTTGCTTCAGCAGTTTGAAGGCGGCGACTGATTTCGGATCGCCGCCGCGAAGTTCGGCAACGATGACGGCGACTTCCTTTTCAGCCAGCAGGGTCAGTGCGCGATCAATGTCGGGCGCATGGTAGACCGGGCATGCGCCGGCCATTAATTCGTTAATTGCGCGGAACACGCTCTGATTCGGGTCAATCACCAGCAGGCCATAGCGGACTTTCTCCGGCAAGATCACCGGCGAAATGGCTGTGTCGGCAAGTTCCAGCGCGATGGCAGAGGCCTCGGCGATGGTTTTCTGGATGTCCGTGTTATCCCAGGGTTTGCTGATGAAGCGAAAAATCTCGCCGTCATTGATTGAGCCGACGATGGAGGCGAGATCCGAGTAGCCGGTCAGCAAAATGCGTACGGTATGCGGCGCGACGTCCTTGACTTGGCGCAGAAATTCGACGCCGGTCATTTCCGGCATGCGTTGGTCGCTGATAACCACTTGCGGGCGAAAGCGTTTCAGAAATTCCATGGCTTCGGGGCCGCTGCTTGCAGTAAACACGTTGTACTGGCCACGGAACACCGAGCGCAATGCATTGAGTATGCGTTCTTCGTCGTCCACAAACAGCAATTTCGCTTTTTTGCCGCCGGTGTCAAAGGGCGGCGCAACCGGCGCTGCTGCCGCAGTCGCAGCAGATCCCGTCGCTGCCGGCTTCGCTGACTGCAGTCCGGCAAGCATGCGGGCCGCCGAAACAAGTTTGGCGTCAAGGCGTTGCGTTGGTGCCTCCGCCGTATCCTCCTCGACAGCCTCCGCCTTGCTCGTGCGCAGGCTGGCGCTTACACCTTGGGCGAACGCCAGCTCGAATTCGCGGGCAGTCTGAAACCGGTCTTCGCGCTTCTTGGCGAGCGCCTTGTGGGTAGCCCAGTCGAGCTGTATCGAGATTTTTGGATTGTATTGCGACGGCTTTCCCGGGAGCTCGCTGATCACCTGGCGCATGATTTCCACATTACTGCCGATGAAAGGCTTGCGGCCGGCGAGCAACTCGTAGGCGATGACGCCCGCAGAGTAAATGTCGGATCGCGCATCGGGCTCGTCGCCGGTGAACTGTTCCGGGGACATGTAGCCTGGCGAGCCCATGATTTCGCCGACTTGTGTCAGAGAGGATGAGTCCAGATGAGCAATGCCGAAGTCGCTGATTTTGATACGGCCGTCGTCGTTGATCAGGATATTCGACGGCTTGACGTCGCGATGCACCACGCCCTGCGCGTGCGCATAACCGAGGCCATCGAGTAACTGGCGCACCATCTCCCCGATTTCGGACAGTTCGAATTTAACCTTGTTTTGCAGATGGTCGTACAGCGACTTGCCGTTGACCAGTTCCATGACGATGTAGGCGATGTTCTCGTCTTCGCCATAATCGAAGATTGCCGCAATGCGCGGATGGGTCAGCCGACCCACGGCCTGCGCTTCATGGCGAAAGCGGGCAATGGCGTACTGCAACTCCGATGGATCCATCGCGGATTTGGTGATGGTTTTGATGGCGACCTGGCGATGGATGGCCGGATCGAATGCCTTATAGACGACGCCCATGCCGCCGCGGCCCAGGATGCCCTGCACCTCGAATTTGCCGATGGTTTTAGGAAAACCGGTGATCATTGTTGTTCGTTCGGTTCAGTCATTTGCGACGGTGTTACGGGCAGCACGATCGTAAATCGCGTGCCTTGATCCACGGCGGTATCAACGCTGATCCTACCACCATGTTGCTCGATTATTTTGTAGGAAATGGATAGCCCCAACCCCGTGCCCTTGCCGACGGCTTTGGTGGTGAAAAACGGATCGAAAATCTTCGGTATGACATCCGGCGGTATGCCTTTGCCGTTATCGGCGATTTCGACGGCGACGTGGTCGGCGCCTTCCATGCGGGTGGTGAGGGTGATTTCGCCGGAGCCGGATTCGATGGCCTGCGACGCATTATTAATCAGATTCAGGAATACCTGATTCAACTGCGAAGGAGAGCAGGTGATGGCCGGAATGTCGCCGAACTGTTTTTTTACCGTCAGATGTTTCAGTTCATGTTTGGCCAGCACCAGTGTGCTTTCCAGGCCTTCGTTGAGATTGAAGGTGGACATTTTGCTGCGGTCAAGCCGACTGAAATTTTTCAGATTGAGCACGATTTCTGAAATCTGTTCGATGCCGTAAAGTCCGTCTTTCGCCAGCTGTCCGAGCTCAGCAAGCGCTTGCTGTTCTGCGAAGCGGTGAACAAGTTCGCGCACCGCAGTAAATTTCTCCTGCAAGCGTTGTGGATCCGGCGCCCCCTCTTCCAGCACCTTCAGCAACTTGTTGGTCTGCATAATCAGCTCTTTGACGTCCGGCAGTTTGCCGACGACCGAGCCCAGGCTGTTCTTGACATACGCCAATGGCGTGTTGATTTCATGAGCGATGCCCGCCACCATTTGTCCAAGCGACGCCATTTTCTCGGTCTGAATCAATTGTGACTCCGACTCCTTCAGTTGATGCAGCGCGTTGGACAATTCACTGGTGCGCTCCACCACGCGCGATTCCAGCAACCGGTAGCTGACGGCAAGCCGCGACAGCAGGTAACCCGTCAGGAGCAGTAAAGCTGCAGCGTAAGCGATCAAATAAATGCGATATCGCTCGCCATCCGATTGCGCGTTTGCCGACTCCTGCGTGAAGGCATCCGTCAGGCTGTCGATGCGTGGACCCGCCGAGGAGACGGCAATTTTCAGAAACAGTTCTTCTTCGACGGGTTTTGCACCGAGAACTTGCTGCACGGTGGTATCGACGCGGGCGATGCCTTCACGCAGCGCCAACGGCAGTCCGTTACCGGCTTTGCGCAGGTCGGCCACAAACAATTCGACATTCTTGCGCTGCCCCTCAGAAGGGTTTGTTGCATAACGCATCACATGCGCAAACAGCAGGGCCGTGGTGCTTTCAACCGCCACCAACCGTTCACGTTGCGGAAAGTTTTGCCATGCGCCGCGCACCAGACCGGCGATCTCTGTATCGAACTCGATCATGCGCCCCAGCGCTTGCGTGACAGTGCTGCTTGCAGCGCGATAGCGGTTCAGCAATTCCAGTTTTTGATCAAATGCGGCGATCAGGGCGGGCAGACTGCGCATCAGGATTTTGCTGTCCATGTCCGCGGAATCCTGGCGCAACCGGCGCAGCAGATCGGGAGCACGGACGCCGCGGTCGCCGACGATCCGGGTCTTGCCGGCAGTGCCTTCGGCACGGGCGCGCAACACCTCAGTATCCCAGTGTCCGTCGATTTCTTTCAGCTCGCGCAGGGAACTCAGAATATCGCCCTGCCTCTTGTAATCGACCCCCTGGCTCTTGAAATACAGGAAGCTGAGCAGCGCAACCAGGGCGGCAGCGACGGCAATGGTTAATGGCAGGCGAGAAGAGCGCGCCAGACGCGACCGCCATAGTGCTCCCGGTGGTGCGGACTGGGCCGGCGGTGTCGCGCCGGGGGCGGCTTGTTCGGACTTATTCTCCAAGATACGCATGCCTCACTTGTGTGCTTGACAATAGTGCTTTCGCGTCGTCGGCGAGAACAATGTTGCCGCTTTCCATTACATAGCCGCGACTGCAGGTTTGCAGTGCCAGCCTGGCGTTCTGTTCAACCAGTAGCATAGTCACGCCTTCTGCTGCAACCATGCATATAGTCTCAAAAATCTTCTGCACCATCAGCGGCGCGAGTCCCATGCTGGGTTCGTCCAGCAGCAGCAGCCGCGGGCGGCACATCAGTGCGCGCGCCAGTGCGAGCATCTGCTGTTCGCCGCCGGACAGCGTGCCGGCCATTTGCGCCTGCCGTTCAGCGAGTCGCGGAAACAAGCGGCAAACGCGCTGTAAATCACGCTCGATCATGCCTTTGTCATTCCGGACATAAGCGCCCATCGCCAGATTTTCCGCCACGGTCAGGCGCGGAAAAACTCCGCGTCCCTCCGGTACCATGGCGAGGCCGCGCCGCACCAGATCATACGCCGGTTTTCCCGTGACATCCGCCCCGTCATAGGTAATCCGGCCCGCTTTTGGCTGCAGCAGACCAGCCAGCGCCCGCAACGTCGTGGTCTTGCCCGCGCCATTGGCACCGATCAAGGCCACCACTTCACCGGCGCCAACGGCGAAATCTATACCTTTGACGGCTTTGATGCCGCCATAAGCTACCTCGAGTCCGCGTACGTTGAGCATGTCAGTTCACCGGGTCGCTGCCGAGGTAGGCTTCGACCACTTTAGGATCGCGACGCACCTCTGCCGGTTCACCTTCGGCAATTTTTTCGCCGTAGTCCAGTACGGTCACGCTGTGTGACAAGCCCATGACCAGTTTCATGTCGTGTTCGATCAGTAACAGGGTGATACCGTCGGCGCGTATCCGTTCCAGCAATTGTTTCAGCGCAGCGGTTTCAGTGGCATTCATCCCTGCGGCTGGTTCGTCGAGCGCGAGCAGCCGTGGATCAGTTGCCAGTGCGCGGGCGATTTCCAGCCGTCGTTGATCGCCGTACGGCAGGTCGCGGGCGTGATGATCCGCGCGCGCCGCGAGTCCGCAGTATTCGAGTAATTCATGCGCCCGACGAACGATGGCGCGTTCTTCGGTGATGGTTTTTCGTGTCCGGAACACGGCGCCCAATACGCCGGCGCGCGTGCGTACGTGCCGGCCAACCATGACGTTTTCCAAGGCCGTCATGCTGCCGAACAGCCGGATATTCTGGAACGTGCGCGCTATGCCGCACTCGGCGACACGGTGTGGCGGCAGACCAGTCAGGCGCACGCCGTCAAACGTCAGTTCGCCGGCGTCGGGCGCATAAATGCCGGTCAGAATGTTGAACAACGTTGTTTTCCCGGCGCCATTTGGCCCGATCAATCCGCAGATTTCTCCACGGCGGACGGTAATCGACACATCCGACAGCGCGGCCAGTCCACCGAAGTGTTTGCTAATGCCGGTGGCGCAAAGCAAAGGGGTATCGTCAGCCGGCAGCATGTGATTTCTCCACTGCGCGTCGCCGGCGCGACGGCCAGAGTCCCTCCGGCCGGAACAGCATCATCAATACCAGCGCCAGACCGAACAGCAGCATGCGCAGATCCGACGGATCAACGAGCACTTCGTCGAACAGCTTTTGTTGCAGTGGGCCGATGTAGCGCAGCGCTTCCGGCAGCATCGTCAACAGGACGGCGCCGAGTACCACACCGGCCACATTGCCCATGCCGCCCAATACCACCATGCACAACACCATGATGGAGTCGAGCAGATGGAAGCTCTCGGGACTGACAAAACCCTGGAATGAAGAGAAAAGTCCGCCCGCAACGCCGCCGAACGTAGCTCCCATGGCGAAGGCCAGCAGCTTCAGGTTGCGGGTATTGATGCCTGTCGACGCCGCCGCCAACTCATCGTCGCGGATTGCGGCCCAGGCGCGACCGATACGCGAATTCTCCAGACGCAGTGAAATGAGTATGGACAGTACTGCGCAGACCAGGAAAACGAAAAAATAACTGTGTACCGGTGCGATGGTCAGGCCCGCAAAGGTATGGGTCTGGGCCAAGGAGAGGCCACCGACTTGCAGCGGATCTATCAATGTGATGCCCAATGGACCATTGGTGATGTTGACCGGCCGGCCCAGGTTGTTGAGGAAGACACGGATGATTTCGCCGAAGCCCAGCGTCACGATGGCGAGATAGTCACCGCGCAGGCGCAGTGTCGGTGCGCCGAGCAGTATGCCAAATACGGCTGCGACCGCGGCGCTCAGCGGCAAAACCACCATGAACGGCCAATGTAAGTCGAATTGCGGCGATGCCAGCAAAGCATAGCTGTAGGCGCCAACGGCAAAGAATGCGATGTAGCCGAGATCAAGCAGGCCGGCAAAGCCGACGACGATGTTCAGGCCCAGCGCGAGCATGATGAACAGCAGCGCCACATCGGCGATGCGTACCCAGGCGCGTCCGAGCAACGCTTCGATCAGGAAGGGCGCGGCCAGCAACAACAACGCCAGCCCGCCCCACGCGATCCAGCGCCAGTGGTTGCGCGCCTGCAACATCGACAAGAAATTTCTCATGCGCGATCCCCGCTGTGTTGCCCCATCAATCCCGACGGGCGCAGTACCAGCACCAGGATCAACACCAGAAATGCGAACACATCGCGATAGTTACTGCCCAGCACGCCACCAGTAATGTCGCCGATGTAACCGGAGGCGAGACTTTCGATGACCCCAAGCAACAGACCGCCGAGTACCGCGCCGGCGACATTGCCGATACCGCCGAGTACGGCTGCGGTAAATGCTTTCAGACCCAGCATGAAACCCATGAAGTAGTGGCCGATGCCGTAATACAGCACGACCATCAACCCTGCGACAGCAGCAATCGCCGAGCCGAGTATGAAGGTGAACGTAATCACCGTATTGATATTGACACCCATCAGTCCGGCGATGTCCGGATTTTGTTCGGTGGCGCGCATCGCCCGTCCCATGCGACTCGATTTAATGAACCACAGCAGACCGGCCATGATGGCGCATGCCAGCAAAAAAATCGCAACTTGCAGTCCGGTCAGTTGAACACCGGCGATGTTAATGCGCGTTGGTGTGACCAGCTCCGGCATCGACAGATACTGCTTGCCCCAGATCAGCGCGGCAGAATATTGCAGCAGGATGGATACTCCGATGGCGGTAATCAGCGGCGCCAGTCGCGGTGCGCGGCGCAGCGGACGGTAGGCGACACGCTCGATGAATACGCCGAGGCACACGCAGACCATTATCGCTGCGCCACCGGCGAGAATCAGAACTGCAGGCACCGGCAATCCCGCGGCCGCCAGGAGTTGCGCGACCGTCAGCGCGACCAGTGCGCCGATCATCGTGATATCGCCGTGAGCAAAATTGATCAGGCCAAGAATGCCGTAGACCATGGTGTAACCGAGTGCGACCAGCGCATAAATGCTGCCCAGCACCAGGCCGTTGACCAGTTGTTGCGCGAAAATTTCCATATTCAGAGACGGCAACGGCACCACCCCGGGTGCCGTTGTGCCGGTCGTCGCGGGTTATTTCTTTGCTGCCGCGCCGCCTGCGTCAGAGGGCTTGACGGTTTCCAGCGGCACCCACTTGCCGCCTTTGACCACGTAGATGGTGATTGGACCGTTCTGCAGATCGCCTTTGTCATCGAAGGCGATGGGCCCGATGACGCCCTGATAGTTGGTCTTGCCCACTTCCGGCAGGAATTTTTCCGGATCAGCCGATCCTGCGCGCTTCATGGCTTCGATAATCACCATGACTGCGTCGTAGCCCATCGGTGCAAAGAGCTCGACCTCCTGATTGAATTTTGCTTTGTATTTTTCGAGGAATGTCCTGCCGCCGGGCATCTGGTCTTTGGGCAGCCCCGGAATGGATGCCATGGCGCCGTCAGCAGCGTTGCCGGCGAGCTTGATGAAGTTGGGGGTTTGCATGCCATCGCCGCCGATGAACTTGGCCTTGATGCCGAGTTCTTTCAACTGGCGCATCATCGGGGCGGCTTGCGGGTCGATGCCGCCGAACATGATCAGGTCGGGTTTTTTGCCCTTGATCTTGGTCAGGATCGCCTTGAAGTCGGTGTCCTTGTCGGTAGTGTGTTCGCGGGCAAGAACCTCGATGCCCATCGTCTTGACCGTGTTTTCGAAGGCATCGGCCAGTCCCTGACCGTAGGCGGTGCTGTCGTCGATGATGGCGACACTGGTGATCTTCAGCGTGGCGGCAGCAAAGCGGGCGAGTGTCGGCCCTTGCTGATCATCATGGGCGACGACGCGGAACGTGGTCTTGAATCCCTGCTGCGTGTATTTGGGGTTGGTCGATGAAGGCGAAATCTGCGGAATGCCGGCATCGGAGTAGATCTTGGATGCGGGAATTGACGCGCCCGAATTGAAATGGCCGACGACGGCGGCAACTCGGGCATCGACGAGTTTTTGCGCGACCGTGGTGGCCTTGGTCGGATTGGCTTCGTCGTCCTCTGCCACCATTTCAAATTTTGCTTTCCTGCCGCCGATTTCAATGTTGGCGGCATTGGCGTCTTCAATGGCGAGTTGCACGCCGTTGCGTATATCAATTCCGATATGCGCCTGCGGGCCGGTCAGCGGCGAGGCCGAGCCGATCTTGACGCTCAGCACTTCCGGGGTCTTGGTCGTGGCGGCTTTGGAGGCGGGCGGCGGGGCTTCCTTGCTGCAACCGGCTACGACTGCGGCGAGCAACAGGGCAAGGGCGGCATGGCGCAGGGAGAAATTATGCATGTGGACTCCGTTTTATATTCAGTGTGGCACGCGAACCCGGGCGGCAAGAGGTGCCGGAATTTGCATTTAACCCATTGTTACTGAAAGAGATTTTAGAATTATCGGAGTTGCCCGCCGCAATGTCAATTTCAGGGTGCGGTCACCGGCCGATTAAAAAGCCGGCAATAGCCGGCTTTTTGCGGAGCACCCGATAGTCCGGGATCATTTCTGCGACAGTATCCAATGTACCAAGACCTTGATATCGGCCTCTTTGACATGCGCATTGGGCGGCATGGCCATCGTGCCCCAGGTTCTGCTGCTCCCGGCTTTTACTTTCTGCGCCAGCCGGGCTTCGGCATCCTGGTCACCCCTGTACTTTGCTGCGATTTCCTTGAAGCCGGGCCCGATCAGTTTTTTGTCGACGGCATGACAGGTCATGCAGCCGCTAGCCCGCGCGAGTTTCTCCGTAGCGGCGGCGGTACCGGTAGCTAGCATACCGGTGATGGCCAAAGCGATCAAAACCGATTTCATGATGACTCCCTGAGTGATGAGGCTGAAAAAAGTAAAAAAGTATTGCGATTGTAGCCGATGGCGCAGCGGATCCGGCGCACCGTCTGTAGGTTCAGCCGCGCACTAAGGTGACGATATGAAACGCCAGCAACGCCAGCGCCAGCATCAATCCACCCCAGGGAATCCAGTTTGCATACACCCGCGCACCGGGTGGTGCGGGATCGCGGCGCTTGATCCGGATCAACGCAAGATTGACCAGCACAAATACCACCAGCACCACCGTGCTGGTGGCCTTTGCCAGCGTGACCAAGGGCAGCGCCAGTGCGAATAGCAGGACGCAGCATGCGGTGGTCATCGTGGCCACAACGGGAGTGCCGGTGCGCAGGCTCACTTGCGCAAACACCTCAGGGATCCAACCGGCGGCGCCCATGCCGTAGAGCATGCGCGCCGCCATGATGATCTGAATCAACGCGCCGTTGATCACGGCGAACAGGCTGATTGCGGCAATGAACAGCGGGGAATGCCCACCAGATCGCTCGACAATCAGTGCGAGCGGTGCTGTGCTTGCCGCGAGCTGTTCCGGCGGCAGCGACAGCACGGCCACCAGCGCCACCAGCAGATAAAGCGCAGTGGCGAGCACCAGTGCGAGCAGAATGGCGCGCGGCAGATTGCGTTGCGGATCCTGCACTTCCTCGGCAACGTTCACCATGTCTTCAAAACCGATGAATGCGTAAAACGCCAGAAAGGCGCCGAGCATGATGCCCGACCAGATGCCCGCGTCTGCGGGCGGCAGCAACTCCGGCCAGCGTACCGGGAGTTCCAGCAAAACGGGTGATGCCACGCCGATCACCAGCGCTAATCCGGCGATCTCGATGATCGTCGCAATCGCTGCGGCCCATGCTGATTCGAGGATGCCCCACACGGCCAGCGCGCTCAACGCGAGCACTACCGCCACGATCACCGGTATGGCGGGCAAGGTCACAAACACGTTCAGATAGCCGACGAAACCATGGGTGATGGTGGCTGCCGATACCAGTCCGGAGACGATGACCAGCAAGCCAACCAACGTCGACAGCGCGCGGATACCCAGCCCTTGCTCGATATATACGGCCTCGCCGCCGGAGACCGGATAGCGTGAACTCAGTTCGGCGTAGGAGAAGCCGGTGAGCGCGGCAACCGCGGCCGCAACGAGGAATGCGATCGGTGCATAAATACCGGCGACCCCCGCAATCTTGCCGATGAGCACGTAGATTCCTGCGCCCAGAATCGTGCCCAGCCCGTAGAACGTGATCAGCGGCAGCGACAGTACTCGCCGCAACTGCGGAGGGCGCCCGGAATTCATACCCGATGAGCGCTAGCGGCGGTGATCAGTCGGTGACCGCGCCCAGACTCGCCGTCGAAACCAGCCGCGCAAACTTGGCGAGTGCGCCGCGGGTATAGCGCGGCTTCGGTTGCTTCCATTTCTTTTTGCGCGCCGCCAGTTCTTTCGCGGAGATGTTGAGTTGGATCAGCAGTTGGTGGGCGTCGATGGTGATCGAGTCGCCTTCCTTGATCAGCGCAATCGGGCCGCCTTCGAACGCTTCAGGCGCGACATGACCGACCACCATGCCCCAGGTGCCGCCGGAAAAACGGCCATCGGTGATCAGACCGACAGATTCACCGAGACCCTGACCGATCAGTGCGCCGGTGGGTGCGAGCATTTCCTGCATGCCCGGCCCGCCTTTGGGTCCTTCGTAGCGGATCACCACAATGTCACCCGCCTTGATCTTCTTGGCCATGATCGCTTTCATGCTTTCCACTTCGGAATCAAACACGCGCGCCGGCCCGGTAATCATCGGCGATTTCAGGCCGGTAATTTTCGCGACGCAACCTTCCGGCGAGAGATTGCCTTTGAGAATGGCGAGGTGCCCCTGTTTGTATAGCGGGTTGTCCCACTGGCGTATGACGTCCTGATCGCTGCGCGGGTTGTCGGGTATATTTGCCAGCGCCTGGGCCATGGTCTGACCGCTGATGGTCATGCAGTCGCCGTGGAGCACCCCGTGCTGCAACAGCATTTTCAGCACTTGCGGCACGCCACCGGCGCGATGGAAATCCACGGCCACATAGCGGCCCGATGGTTTCAGGTCGCACAGTACCGGCACTTTGCGGCGCACGCGCTCGAAATCGTCGATAGTCCACTTAACTTGTGCGGCGTGGGCGATGGCGAGGTAATGCAGTACGGCGTTGGTCGAGCCGCCGGTGGCCATGATCAGCGCCACCGCGTTTTCGATGGATTTACGGGTGACGATGTCGCGAGGCCGGATATTTTGCCTGATGGCGTTGACCAGCAGCAGGGCGGATTGTGCCGCCGAGTCGGCCTTCTCTGTATCGGGTGAGGCCATTTGCGAGGAGCCGAGTTCGCTCATGCCCAGCGCCTCGAACGACGACGACATGGTGTTGGCGGTGAACATGCCGCCACAGGCACCCACTGACGGGCAGGCGTTTTTTTCGATGCCAATGAAATCCTCGTCACTCATCTTGCCCGCGGCATAGGCACCGACGGCCTCGAAGGCGCTGACCACGGTCAGATCCTGACCCTTCCATTTGCCGGGCTTGATGGTGCCGGCATAGACATAGATGCCGGGCACGTTCATGCGCAGCATGGCGATCATGCCGCCGGGCATATTCTTGTCACAGCCGCCGCACACCAACACGCCGTCCATGGCTTGGCCGTTGACCGCTGTTTCGATGCAGTCGGCAATGACTTCGCGCGACACCAGTGAGTATTTCATCGCCTCGGTGCCCATGCCGATGCCGTCGGTGATAGTCGGCACACCGAACACCTGCGGCATTGCGCCGGCTGACTTGAGCATGGCGATGGCGCGATCAACCAGCGGCTGGATGCCGGCGTTGCACGGATTCATGTTCGAATGCCCGTTGGCGACGCCGACGATGGGTTTCTCGAAGTCGCCGTCACCAAAACCAACCGCGCGCAGCATGGCACGGTTGGGGGCGCGCGCGACACCGGCAGTGATCAGCTGACTGCGTTTGTTTAGCGGCATGTGAGTTCTCCAGTGTAGTCAGGCGGCAGCGCCGATTCGCGGCGAGCGGCGGGGTGGGCACGTATAATGCAAGCCTCATTTTATCGCATCCTCTGATACTTCCCATGTTCATACACCCGCAGTTCGACCCCGTGGCATTGCAGATCGGACCGATTGCCCTGCGCTGGTACGGGTTGATGTACCTGCTCGGCTTCGGTCTGTTCTGGCTGGCCGGCCGTTATCGTATTGATCGCAATTCCGGTAGCGTATGGTCGCGCACCGATCTCGACGATGCGTTGTTTTTCGGCATCCTCGGCACCATCCTCGGCGGGCGGCTGGGTTATGTGTTGTTCTACAAATTCGGTGATTACCTGGTGGCGCCGTGGAAAGTGTTTTACGTATGGGAAGGCGGCATGTCTTTTCACGGCGGATTTATCGGTGTGGTCATCGCGATGATCTGGTTCGCACGCAGCCGCCGGCAGGACTGGCTGCGCATCACCGACTTTATCGCGCCACTGGTGCCGCTGGGGCTGGCAGCAGGGCGCATGGGCAATTTCATCAATGCCGAGTTATGGGGCCGTGCGACCGATGTGCCGTGGGCGATGGTGTTTCCCAACGTCGATCGCGTGGCGCGGCATCCCTCGCAACTGTATGAATTTGCGCTCGAAGGCGTTGCGCTGTTCGCGACCCTGTGGCTGTTTACGCTGAAACCGCGACCGCGCGGCGCAGCGTCTGCATTGTTTCTGATCGGTTATGGGGTATTCCGTTTCGGCGTGGAATACACGCGCGAACCCGACGGCTTTCTTGGGTTGCTGGCGCTGGGGTTGTCGATGGGACAGTGGTTGTCGCTGCCGATGATGCTCGCCGGCGCCGCCATGCTGGCGTGGGCGTTGACCCGTCCGTCTGCGGCGACTGCCGACAAAACCTAGTTCAGTTTTTTCGGATCCATGGTTCCTGCCGGAGTGGTCTGCGCGCGGCGTTGCGCGCGCCGGTCGAGCAGGCGCTGGAAATTTCCCAGTGACAACAGGTGCACGTATGCCCGTGACAGCATGCCGCTCAGCGCCAACTCCTTCAACGTATCGGCAGGCTGCGCGTGCAGACGTTCCTCCGAAATGCGATACATGCCGGTCAACGTGATTGGCCCTTCGCCCGCCGGCGCCGCC
Organism: Betaproteobacteria bacterium; assembly: GCA_032128415.1. Classification (GTDB taxonomy): domain Bacteria; phylum Pseudomonadota; class Gammaproteobacteria; order Burkholderiales; family SG8-41. The sequence goes on from JAQBGW010000049.1 coordinate 34,406, forward strand.
TTTGCGCTGAAGGTCTCCAGCAACTGCAATTCGTGCAGCCGCCGGCACATTTCTTCGGTACGCGCGAGGTCGGCCTCAAACTCGAATAGCAGTTTGCGCCGGTTTTCCCAGACCGGCAGTGGCTCGCCCTTGTCGTCATATAACGCTTCGCCCTTGGATTTCAGTGCGCGTTTTTCGACACAGGCGATGCGTTCGGCTTGTTCTTGTCCATCCACCGTTACGCGGGTCATGCAGAACGGGTAGCGGCGCACATAGGCGGGGATATACACCTGAGCATCCCAGGTATCGTCGCCAGTGACAAAAAGATTTTGCTGCTGCTCCAGACCCAGTATGGCCATAGCCACGAAACTCTGGCCGTTGTCACCGGAAACGAAGGCAATTGGATAGTCATGCACTGCGACCGAGAATTCCGTGAACGACAGCGGCAATGCAGTCAAATGACGGAATAGCACTGGCAATTTGCGTTCTTCCGGCAACAGCACCTTGTGAGTTTTCGTCAGCGGAACGATTTCTTGATATCCGTAGGGAGGCTTGATATCCAAGGCAGTTTCTCCAGAAGTGTTGCGACCGATTATAGCCCGCAGCCCCGCACCTACTCGCCGATTTGCCGCATGCGGGGCAAGCGGGTAAAATCCGCCGCTCTTTAAGGGGTGGTAGCTCAGCTGGGAGAGCGCCGCGTTCGCAATGCGGAGGTCGGGAGTTCGATCCTCCTCCACTCCACCAAAAAAGCCGCTCTATAGCGGCTTTTTTATTTGGCGGAACCAATGATCGGGCGCCTGACTTCAGCTCCCCGGCATCCAGTCCGGCACCGGTCCCCATAACACCGCTATTCCCAGCACCGCGAAGATCAGTGCCGCAATCGCGTGCACGATCCGGGCCGGAAATTTTCTGGTCGCTACCTCACCCAGCAGCACGGCTGGCACATTGGCGATCATCATGCCCAGCGTGGTGCCAATGATGACTGCGGGGAGGGCGTCGAATTGCGCGGCCAGCGCAATGGTCGCGATCTGCGTTTTGTCGGCCATTTCCGCGAAGAAAAATGCGACGACAGTGATCCCGAAAACCCCGAGTGGCGCGTTGGGCGTATCAGCCTTGGCAGGATCAAGCTTGTCGGGTATCAGCATCCACGCCGCCATTGCCAGAAACGAACCGCCGAGTATCCAGCGCATCACCTCGGCACCCAGCACAGTGGCGGCCCAGGCACCGACGCTTCCCGCCAGTGCATGGTTGACGATGGTGGCCACGAGGATGCCCCAGATGATCGGCCACGGTTTTTTGAACCGAGCCGCAAGCACGAGGGCGAGCAATTGCGTCTTGTCGCCGATTTCAGCGAGCGCGACGATGCCGGTAGAGATGAGAAAGGCTTCCATGACGGTGCGGGTATGTCGATGTGGCGCGGACTGTAGCGGTATCACCGGTGAGAGGCAATGCGCTATATCAAACGTAAGCATCGCTCGTGGGGCTGGCGCAATTTATTGATATCGCAATCTGGAAGATGCCTGTTTGAGGTCAGTAGGCATGGTCGTGCGTGGCGTATTTCGGTAAGCTTCGTTAGCCGGGAGCGGGCGCTGTTGCGGGCAGATTCCCGGCAATTAAAATAATTAATAAAAACAATAACTTATCGAAAATCACCGGCACAGATCACCATGACTACCCTGTTTTCCAAGCTGATGCCCCGCGAGGGCCGCTTCTTCGATTTCTTCAACGCCCATGCAGCGCGCATCGTCGAGGGCAGTCAGGAATTGGTCGGGTTGATGGCCAATCTGTCCAATGCCGAAGGCTACGCACGCCGTATCGACGATGCCGAGCGTGCGGCCGACAAGATCACCCATGACACGATCCTTGTGCTGCACAGCACTTTCATTACGCCCATCGATCGCGACCAGATTCACCAGTTGATCACCAGCATGGACGACATCCTCGATCTGATCCAGGACGTCGCCGAATCACTGGTGCTCTACGACATCCGGCAAGGCACGCCGGAAGCCGAGCAGTTGGCAAAAATCTGCCACATGTGCTGCGAGCGGGTGAAAACCGCCGTTGGTTTGCTGTCGAAACTCAGCGCGCCGCAGGCCATCCTCAAGACTTGCGAAGAGATCGACCGGCTGGAATCCGATGCCGATCGTGTCATGCGTTCGGCCATGTCGCGATTGTTTCGCGAAGAATCCGACCTGAAGCAGGTGTTCAAGCTGCGTTCAGTCTATCTGTTGCTTGAGGAAATCACCGATCGTTGTGAGGATGTGGCGAACATCATCGAAGGCATAGTGCTCGAGCACTCTTAGTCTCTCCACCATGGAAACTGCAAGTATCAGCCTCGGCGTCGTGGTGTTTCTGGTCATTGTCGCGCTCGTGTTCGACTTCATGAACGGGTTTCACGACGCGGCCAATTCCATCGCAACCGTCGTATCGACTCGGGTGCTCAAACCCTACCAGGCTGTGGTCTGGGCTGCTTGCTTCAATTTCCTCGCACTTTTCGTATTCAAGCTCAAGGTGGCCACCACGGTCGGGAAGGGCATCATCGACGGCTCCGTGGTTGATCATCATCTGATTTTTGGTGCGCTGGTCGGTGCCATCGTCTGGAACATCATTACCTGGTATTACGGACTGCCATCGAGTTCCTCCCATGCGCTGATTGGCGGGTTAATCGGCGCGGCGGTGGCAAAAAGCGGTTTCTGGGCGTTGCAAAGCGCGGGCATTTACAAGGCGGTGATTTTTATTGTGCTGTCGCCGATGCTGGGCTTTCTGCTCGCCGGGTTTTTGATGGTCGCCGTATCCTGGATCTGTCGGCGCTCAACGCCAACAAAGGTAGATCGCTGGTTCCGGCGGTTGCAATTATTGTCCGCGGCGATGTACAGCCTGGGCCACGGCGGCAATGATGCCCAGAAAACCATGGGCATCATACTCATGCTGCTGATCGCCGCGGGGATCTCGGGACCTAGCGACCCGATTCCCGTGTGGGTCATCGTTTCCTGCTATGCCACCATCTCACTGGGCACCATGTTCGGCGGCTGGCGCATTGTGAAGACCATGGGCCAGAAAATCACCAAGTTGAAACCGGTGGGCGGTTTCTGTGCCGAGACCGGCGGCGCGATCACACTGTTTCTTGCCACGGGTCTGGGTATACCGGTCTCGACCACGCACACCATTACCGGCTCTATAGTCGGTGTCGGATCAGCACACTCGGTTGCCGCGGTGCGCTGGGGAATTGCCGGAAACATCGTGCTGGCCTGGATACTGACCATCCCTTGTTCCGCATTCATTGCCGCAATTACCTGGTGGATCAGTCTCTCACTGTTCCCATAGTGCACTCGACTTGAGTCGTCGCCATACACTGCACTGGCGTCAACGTCACGCTGGCTTTCTTTGCTCGGTACCCGTCTGATTTGCCATTGCTTCGCGGCCCTGTCTCGCGTTGTGTTCTCCCGCGGCGAGCGGCATGATTACGCCATTCTTGATTGTCTACGCGAAAGTGATCAGCCATGAGCAAAGCTGCGATACATACCCCGTCCGCGCCACAGGCGATCGGCACCTATTCCCAGGCCGTGCGCTGCGGCGACACCGTTTACCTGGCAGGTCAGATCGGCCTCGATCCCCTGACCATGCAGATCACCGGCGGCATCGATGAGCAGATTCATCGCGTGTTCAAGAATCTGCAGGCGGTAGCAGCCGCAGCCGGCGGCAGTGTTAATGACTTTGTGAAGGTCAATGTCTATCTGACGGACCTCAAACATTTTGTCAGGGTCAATGAAATCATGGCTGGTTATTTCAGTGAGCCCTATCCGGCGCGCGCCGCACTCGGCGTATCCAGTCTGCCGCGCGATGCGCTGGTCGAGGTCGATGCCGTCATGTATTTGAAGTGAAGGCAAAGGTGAGGGGCAAATTGAAGAGTGAGGGGAAGAGCGCGATTGAGACCAAACTTGCCAAGCTGGGGATAGCGCGCAAGTTCGATCTCGTATTGCATCTGCCCTTGCGTTACGACGATGAAACGCGGTTGTGCCCGATCAGCGATGCCCATCCGGGGCCCGAAGTTCTGGTGCAGGGCGCCGTCACCGACTGCGACATCAGGTACCGGCCGAAGCGCCAGTTGGTGTGTCGCATCGAAGACGGCGGCAGCGCATTGACGCTGCGTTTTCTGAATTTTTATGGCAGTCAGGTCAAAACACTGGCGCCCGGTGCCGTGGTGCGTGCTTTCGGTCACGTGCGGATCGGCGCCCTCGGCGCGGAGATGGTGCACCCGCGTTATCGCATCGTCAGCGCTGATGCGCCGGTAGCCGTATCGTTAACGCCGGTGTATCCGACCACCGCAGGACTCGGCCAGGATGCGCTGCGGCGGATGATCGCGCGTGCACTGGCGAGCGAACCGCTGGACGACACACTGCCGCACCCGGTGCATGACGCGCTGGGTCTGCCCGCGTTCGGCGCCGCCGTGCAGTTGCTGCACAATCCGCCGCCGGAAATCGCGCAGGCCGCATTGCAGGGGCGTACCCATGCGGCGTGGCGACGCATGAAGTTTGACGAGTTGCTGGCGCAACAGTTGTCGATGCGCGTGCATTACCGGCAGCGCCGGGCCGCCGGCGCACCACCGCTGAAAGTGCGGGGTACGCTCGTCAATGCGCTGCTCAAACGCCTGCCGTTTCAATTGACGCGCGCGCAGAACGCTGTGCTGGCGCAGATACGCGAAGATCTCGCGCAGTCGCACCCAATGCAGCGTCTGCTGCAGGGCGACGTCGGCAGCGGCAAAACCGTGGTGGCGGCGCTGGCGGCGCTGCAATGCGTGGAGAACGGCTATCAGGCCGCGATCATGGCGCCGACTGAAATTCTCGCCGAACAGCACTACCGCAAGTTTGCTGAATGGCTGGCGCCGCTGCAGGTCACGGTGGCATGGATCTCCGGCGGCATTAAAAAAAGCGATAAAAAACAACAAGTTATTAGAATTTCTCAGGGTGAAGCCCAAATCGTCGTCGGCACCCATGCCTTGTTCGAAGAAGAAGTGATATTCAAGAATCTGGGTCTCGCCATCATCGACGAGCAGCATCGCTTCGGCGTCCACCAGCGACTCGCGTTGCGTATGAAGGGTGCCAAATCCGGCAAGGGCGGCGCGCAGCCGCACCAGTTGATGATGAGCGCGACGCCGATCCCGCGCACGCTGGCGATGAGTTATTACGCCGATCTCGACGTGTCGGTGATCGACGAATTGCCGCCGGGGCGAACGCCGGTCGTCACCAAGCTGGTCGCCGAAGATCGTCGTGACGAGGTGATCCAGCGCGTGCGCGATGCCTGCATTGAAGGTCGCCAGGCGTACTGGGTATGCCCGTTGATCGAAGAGTCGGAAAAGTTGCAACTGCAAACCGCGCTGGATACCCATGCCCATGTCCAGCAGACTTTTCCGGAATTACGCGTCGGTCTGGTGCACGGCCGGCTGAAAATCGCCGACAAGCAGCAGGTGATGGCGGCATTCCAGCGCGGTGAGATTCAGTTACTGGTAGCAACCACGGTCATCGAGGTCGGTGTGGATGTGCCGAATGCGTCGCTGATGGTGATCGAGCACGCCGAACGCATGGGTCTGTCACAGATGCACCAGTTGCGCGGGCGCGTTGGGCGCGGCGCTACCGAAAGTGCTTGCGTGCTGCTCTACCAGAATCCGCTGACACCGACGGCGCGTGAACGGTTGAAAATCATTTATGAAAATACCGACGGTTTCGAAATCTCGCGCCATGATCTTCAGTTGCGCGGCCCCGGCGAATTGCTGGGTGCGCGGCAGAGCGGAGTGCCGATGCTGCGTTTTGCCGATCTCGCACTGGATCTGGATCTGCTTGATGCGGCGCGCGATGCCGCGGAGATGCTGCTGCGTGAGCATCCGGATGCGGCGCGGGCGCATTTGGCGAGATGGCTGGGGGGGAGAGGTGAGTATTTGAAAGTGTAGCTTGTTGTCGCAATGCAACTTCGCCGGGGGTAGCCCAGCGCAACAAGAAGGTTTGCCGGGGGCAGCCCGGCGGCTGATTACTTTTCTTGCTCCGCCAAGAAAAGTAATCAAAAGAAGGCGGCCCCTGACTCGCCGCCCTGCGGGTCCCCTGCGCTGCTCGGCGGCTCACAAGGGGAGGCGGGCGGTGGCGATACGATGTTTGTACAAGTTGATGCGATAATTCCCCATTCCCAAGTTTTCTCCCCCGTGAAATCCATCCCCCGAGATTCCTCCTGGTGTGCCACCCCGGTCGCCGCCGGCGCGCTGCGCCGCTGGCTGACCGATCGCGGTTCGCTGACGGCACGGTTGCAACGGCATGCCGGGTCAATCAAAGTGAAGGTGCTGTTCCAGGGGTTGCGTCGCGCCAACCGCGATGAGGCATTTCTGTTTGCGTCGCGGTCAGCGCGCGTGCTGGTGCGCGAAGTGTTGTTGCTGCATGGCGCAACGCCGCTGGTATTTGCCCATACCGTGCTGGCCTATGGCGGCTTGCGCGGTGCGTGGCGCAGCATTGCAAGGCTGGGTACGCGACCCTTGGGCGCGGCGTTATTCGCCGATCCGCGAGTGGGACGGTTTCCGCTGTACCAGAAAAAGCTGCGGCGCAACCATGCATTGCACTTGCGCGCGTCAGCGCACCTGAAGCGCCCGCCGCCGTCGCTGTGGGCGCGGCGGTCGATTTTCGCTGTGGGCAAATCCCCTATACTGGTCAGCGAAGTATTTTTACCGGGTGTGCTCAACTTATGATGCTTACGCTCAAGGAACGGCTGACGGCATATGAAAAGCTGATGCGGCTGGACAAGCCCATCGGCATATTGCTGCTGCTGTGGCCGACATTGTGGGGGCTGTGGTTTTCTGCCGGCGGTTTGCCGTATCCGGACGTGCTGCTGATTTTTTTTACCGGTACGGTGTTGATGCGTTCCGCGGGCTGCGTAATCAACGATTATGCCGACCGCAACTTCGATCCCCAGGTGGAACGCACCAGGGATCGGCCGCTTGCAGCGGGGGTCATCCAGCCGGCAGAAGCGCTGGTGTTGGCCGCGGTGTTGATGCTGATTGCCTTCGGGCTGGTGCTGTTGCTCAACGCGCTGACCATCAAGCTCGCATTTGCAGCCGCTGCGCTGACGGTCATTTATCCGTTCCTCAAGCGGGTGTTTCCGCTGCCCCAGGCCTGGCTGGGTATTGCATTCGGGTTTGGCATCCCGATGGCCTATGCGGCGCATTGGAATACGTTGCCGCCGGTGGCGTGGCTGCTGTTGCTGGCAACGATGTTCTGGGCGATTGCTTACGACACCGAGTATGCGATGGTCGATCGCGATGATGATCTGAAAGTCGGCTTGAAATCCTCGGCGATTCTGTTCGGACGCTATGACGTTGTGGGCGTGATGACAGCTCACGCGCTGTTTCTCGGACTGATGACGTGGATCGGCTGGTTGCAGTTGCGCGGCGGCTGGTATTTCGCCGGACTGACCGTGGCTACGCTGCTGATCCTCTGGCAGTACCGCTTGATCCGCATGCGCACGCGGGAAGGCTGTTTCAGTGCGTTCCTCAACAACAACTGGGTCGGCTGCGTCATTTTCGCCGGCATCGCGCTCGACTGGTGGCTGGGTCCGCAGGTACTGGTATGAAATACCGGGATTTACGCGATTTCATCGCCGGTCTAGAGCGTGACGGCGAACTCAAACGCATCACCGCCGAAGTCGATCCGCGGCTGGAGATGACCGAGATCTGCGACCGCGTGTTGAAACAGGGCGGACCGGCGCTGCTGTTCGAAAAACCAAAAGGCCAAAAAGCGGGCCATACGATTCCGGTGCTTGGCAACCTGTTTGGCACGCCGCAGCGCGTGGCGCTGGGCATGGGACGCGATTCGGTGGCAGCGCTGCGCGAACTCGGGCAGACGCTGGCGCAACTGAAGGAGCCGGAGCCGCCGAAGGGTTGGAAAGATGTGTGGGACAAGCTGCCGCTGTTGCGTCAGGTGTTGAGCATGCAGCCACGGGAAATCAAAAATCCGCCATGCCAGGAACAGGTGTGGGAAGGCGCAGAAGTCGATCTGGCACGCCTGCCGATACAGACCTGCTGGCCCGGCGATGCGGGGCCATTGATTACCTGGGGACTGACGGTGACGCGCGGGCCCAACAAGGCGCGGCAGAACCTCGGCATTTACCGGCAGCAGGTCATCGGCCGCAACCGGTTGATTGTGCGCTGGCTGGCGCACCGCGGCGGCGCGCTGGACTATCGCGATCATTGTCTGGCGCACCCGCGCACGCCGTATCCGCTGGCGGTGGCCCTGGGTGCAGATCCGGCGACCATGCTCGGTGCAGTGACACCGGTGCCGGACGCGCTGTCCGAATACCAGTTTGCCGGATTGCTGCGCGGGGAAAGAACTGAAATTGCGCCATGCCTGACGCATGACTTGAGAGTGCCGGCGCGTGCCGAGATCGTGCTGGAAGGATTCATCCATCCGGGCGACACCGCACTGGAAGGCCCGTTCGGCGACCACACCGGCTATTACAACGAGCAGGAACGGTTTCCGGTATTTACCGTCGAGCGCATCACCATGCGCCGCGATCCGATCTATCACTCGACCTACACTGGCAAACCGCCGGACGAACCCGCAGTGCTCGGTGAAGCGCTCAATGAAGTGTTCGTGCCTTTGCTGATGAAACAATTTCCGGAGATC
>JAQBGW010000050.1:0-6297 GCA_032128415.1 Betaproteobacteria bacterium
CCATCAGCACGGGTGGCAACGTGACGGTAGATAACAGCGTCATCTTCGGTAGTCCGGATGTGGTGATGAGCGTCGACGGCGTGATCAATATGGATAACGGCGGAACCATTCATGCTGGTGAGCCCACGACGATACTGCTGACGTTCCCGATGCTGGCCAGCGGCGGTTATTTCGTCAACGGCATCGAAGGCGTGGTTTACGATATCGACACATTAACCGGCTTCTTGGCAAATAACAGCGCGGCCATACTCGGCACCAACCTGCTGGTGACATACGGCGTTGGCGGCAGTCTGCAGCCGCCGACCGATGCTCTGCTGGTGGCCATGGGTGAGTCCATCACGCCACCCGAGCCGGAGAAGGAAAAGGATATTTTTGACGATATCAAGGACGACAAGGAAAAAGCGCCAATCTGCCGCTAGGTAATGGACTGTGTAGTTCAATCAGAAAAAACCCTGGTGTAACCACCGGGGTTTTTTTGTTTACAGTCAAAATCTGCGATAAACTGGCATCTGGGACGAGTGCTGGGGTGCTTGGCGTTGCAATGTCTGGTGGCACGGGGTATGTTGATAAACATTAAAAAACAATGAGTTACATCATGACCATCCGGCAGCGACTGAAGTCCGTGTGGGTTCCGATGTTGGGCTTGGCATTGGGAATGTCCATTATCAGCGGCGCCAGTCTGGCCCAGGATGCAGTAGCGCCCCCGCCAAAATTCGATATCCAGCGCTTTGAAGTCAGTGGCGATACGGTGCTCGGCGCCGAAGTCGCGCAGGCTACTGTGGCGCCGTTCACCGGCAAGCAGAAGGATTTCGCCGACATCCAGCGCGCACTGGAAGCACTGGAAAATGCCTATCGCGAACGCGGCTACGGCGTAATCCAGGTGCTGCTGCCGGAGCAGGACATCACCCGTGGTGTGGTGCGCTTCAACATCATCGAGCCGAAGATCGGTAAGGTCATTGTCGAGGGTAACCAGAATTTCAGCACGGAGAACGTGCGCCGTTCATTGCCGGCGGTGCAAGAGGGCGCGACGCCGAATTCCAATGAGATTGCGCGCAATCTGCAGATTGGCGCCGAGCATCCGGTCAAACAGACCAGCGTGCTGCTGCGTTCGGGTGCAGCGGAGAATCTGGTGGATGTCAATGTGCGCGTCAAGGATGACCGGCCGTGGCGGCTGGTAGCGACACTGGACAATACCGGCACTACCGATACCGGCCTGCTGCGGTTGGGCGTGGGTTACCAGCACACCAACTTGTTCGATCGCGATCATCAGTTGTCGCTGCAATACATCACTTCACCGTCGCAACTGGATCAAGTATCGATTTACGGCTTCGGTTACCGTATTCCGTACTACCGGTTGAATAGCTCGCTCGACTTTTATGGTGGTTATTCCGACGTTGATTCGGGCACGGTAGGCGGCTTGTTTGACGTCAAAGGCAAGGGTTCGATTTTCGGCAGCCGCTGGAATTACTATCTGCCCAAGCTTCAGGATCTCGAACACAAGGTTTACCTCGGCCTCGACTATCGAGCCTTCCAAAACAATGTGACGCTGGGTGGCATCGGCTTTGTCCCCGACATCACCGTTCATCCCATATCGCTGGGTTACGGCGGACTGGTGCGCATGACCGCGAGTGAATTGAATTTCAATGTTTCGGTATCAAACAATATTCCCGGCGGTAACGACGGGACGCAGGCTGATTTTTCGCGCACCCGTTTTGGTGCGACCGATGATTATCTGATTTACCGCGGCGGTGCCAGCTTCTCGCATGCTTTCCGTAACGAATGGCAGAGTCGTGTTGCCGTGAGCGGGCAATACACCCGTGACTTGCTGATTCCGGGCGAGCAGTTCGGCATCGGCGGCGCCGGGACCGTGCGCGGTTACCTGCCGCGCGAGGCCGCCAACGACAAGGGATATGCCGCGCAAGTGGAGTTCTACACCCCGAACTTTGCCGGCAATGTGGGGATGAACGACAAATGGCGTTCCCGCGTGGTCGGTTTTTATGATTTCGGCGGACTGAAGCGCAACGACCCGCTGCCCGGAGAGGAAGCCAGCCAGTATCTGTCCAGTACGGGTCTGGGTCTGCGCCTGTCCTATGGCAAGGCCTTCAGCCTGCGCTTGGATGTGGCACAGATTCTCCAGGCCCACGGCACCCGCCAAACCAACGAGCAGCGCGTGAGCGCCGGCATCGCCATCATTTACTGACTGTAATTAAGTGATTGAGTAATTGAGTGATTGGGTGGCTGTCGCCCGCGGTTTTAATCACCTAATTACCTAATCACTCAATCACTGAATTCCGCAATCACTTCGTTGCTCCCGCCCTGCAAAATGCTCCAATCGCTCTAGTAGGAGCCCCAAGCCCTTGATCCAGAGGGCAGTTCCGGTATAATTCGCCCCCACGCGCGGCAGTGATGCCGCGTTTGTTCTTAAAACACCTGTCCTTGCCGCACCGTGCTCGCATCACGGGCGGCCCAACCAGCCCATAAGGAGAAATTGATGCGACATTACGAGATCGTTTTGATCGTCCATCCGGACCAAAGCGAACAAGTGCCGGGGATGCTAGACCGGTACCGCCAGACCATCACCGGTCGCAATGGCGCGATACACCGCCTTGAAGACTGGGGTCGTCGGCAGATGACCTTCCCGATCCAGAAACTGCACAAGGCACATTACGTGCTGCTGAACATCGAGTGCGACAACGAAACCTTGCTCGAACTGGAGCATGCCTTCAAGTTCAACGACGCCGTGTTGCGCCACCTGACCGTCAGCATGGACGAAGCGGTTACCAGCCCGTCGCCGATGATGCGGGATGAGAAGTCGCGCCCGGTCAGCACTGACGAAGCCGTTAAACCGGCTCCCGTCGAGACGGAGAGCGCGGCCTGAGGTGGAGCAGAATTCGGTCCGGTTGACGGCAACACTGGCCGGAATCGAGCCGCTGCGCCATACCCCAGCCGGATTGCCGGTCGTTGAATTCACCCTGGCGCATGTCTCGCCGCAGTCTGAAGCGGGTCATGAGCGCACAGTGGAATTCGAGATGCCGGCCAAAGCGGTTGGCGATATCGCCGGCAAGATCGCAGGGATGCAACCGGGAAGACAAGTGAATGTGCAGGGGTTTTTGAATCGCAAGCATCGCATGAGCAGGCAAGTGATCCTGCATGTGACGAACATCGAATTGATCTAGAAAAAGGAAACGACTATGCCAAGATTAGGCGGAAGTGGCGGCAAAGGGAAGTTCAAGGGTAAAGGCAAAGGCGGCAAGGACACGCGCAAGAAAGGTAATGCGCTATTTCGTCGCCGGAAGTTTTGTCGTTTTACTGCTGAAGGCATCAAGCAGGTTGATTACAAGGACATCAACATCCTGAAAGACTTCATCAACGAAAACGGCAAGATCATACCCGCCCGCATCACGGGCACTAAATCGCGCTTTCAGCGCCAATTGTCGATTGCGGTCAAACGCGCACGCTTTCTTGCGCTGCTGCCGTACACCGACCTGCACTGAGAGACCAGCCATGCAAATCATACTGCTGGAAAAAATAATCAACCTGGGCGTGCTGGGCGATGTGGTTCGCGTCAAGGACGGCTATGCGCGCAATTTCCTGATCCCGCAAGGCAAAGCCAAGCGCGCCACCACCGCCAATCTGGCGGAATTCGATAAGCGCCGCGCGGAGCTTGAAAAAATCCATGCCGAAACGCTGACCAAGGAACAGGAGAAGGGTGCGAAGCTGGATGGCCTGATGGTGCAGATCACGCAAAAAGCCGGCGTCGATGGCAAGCTGTTCGGCTCGGTAACCAACAGCGATATTTCAGAAGCGCTGAAAAAACAGGGCTTTGACGTGCTGAAAGCGTCGATACGCATGCCGGATGGCCCGCTGAAGATCATCGGTGATTTTCCGCTGAAGGTTGCATTGCATACCGATGTCGTGGTGTCCATCACCGTGTCGGTACTCGGAGATGCTGCGTAGTCACTGAAGAGGAAGTCAACAAGGGGCTACGCCCCCTTGTATATCCCTCACTGCAGAGGAAGCGCTGATTAACTGTAATATTTAATCAGCACCTCCCTGAATCAAAAGCAATTTTTTAAAAAAAGAAAAAGGGCTGGCGACAGCCCTTTTTTTTCTGTAAATTGAATCGGCAGCGTTCAGAGGCACATCGTGCGCATGCGTAAATTATCATTATAAAACAACAGGTTATATAAAACCCGCTGCGATGGTGCAACTCGTCACCCCGATTATCAAAGATGCGCAGCTTGAAGCTGCGCGCACGCCGCCGCATTCCATCGAGGCCGAACAATCAGTGCTCGGTGGCCTGCTGCTCGACAACGCAGCGTGGGATCGTTTGGGCGATGTCATCACGGATGCGGATTTTTACCGCAGCGACCATCGCACAATCTTTGAGCACATTGCGCAACTGATCGAGCACAACAAACCTGCGGATGCATTGACCGTTGCTGAAAGTCTGGAGCGCAGCGGCAAGCTGGTGGAAGTCGGCGGGCAAGCCTATATCGGCTCACTGGCGCTCAACACGCCGAGTGCCGCCAACATCCGTCGCTATGCCGAAATCGTGCGCGAGCGCGCGATCCTGCGCAACCTCGCTGCTGTCGGCACCGCCATTGCAGATTCGGCGTACAGCCAGACCGGCAAGGACGCCCATCTGCTGATTGACGAGGCCGAGGCGCGGGTGTTCCAGATCGCCGAGGCCGGCGCCAAATCCAGGCAGGGTTTCGTCAAAATCGATCCGCTGCTGACTGAAACTGTAGAGCGCATCGACATGCTCTACAGCCGCGAAAACAAAAATGATGTGATTGGACTGGCTACAGGTTTTGTGGATCTGGACCGCATGACTTCCGGCTTGCAGCCGGGTGAGCTGATTGTCGTTGCCGGACGCCCGTCGATGGGCAAGACCGCATTGGCGATGAATCTGGCAGAGAGCGCTGCGCTCGACAGCAAGAAAGCAGTCGCGGTGTTCAGCATGGAGATGTCGGGGCCACAACTGGCGATGCGGATGATCGGCTCCGTGGGCCGGGTCGATCAGCACCAGTTGCGCACCGGCACTTTCAAGGAAGAAGACTGGCCGCGGCTGGTGGATGCCGTAGGCAAGCTCAATGACGCGCAGATTTTCATCGACGATACCGCCGGACTCAACGCGCTGGAATTGCGTTCGCGGGCGCGGCGTTTGCACCGGCAGTGCGGCGGGCTGGCGATGATAGTGGTCGATTACCTGCAACTGATGTCGGGCACTGCGAACAGCCGCGAAGAAAACCGCGCCACCGAGATCGCGGAGATTTCACGATCGCTGAAAGGCCTCGCCAAGGAGTTGAAGCTGCCGGTGGTTGCGCTGTCCCAGTTGAACCGCGGCGTCGATTCGCGTCAGGACAAGCGGCCAATGATGTCGGATCTGCGAGAGTCGGGCGCCATCGAGCAGGATGCCGACGTCATCCTGTTCATCTATCGCGACGAAGTCTACAACCATGATTCACCGCGCAAAGGCATTGCCGAAATCATCATCGCCAAACAGCGTAACGGTCCGGTGGGCAAGATCGACCTGACCTTCCTCGGCCGTTACACGCGCTTTGAAAGCTACGCCGGCGGTGGCAGCGACTCGTTCTGAGAAGGCGCGGTATCGGTAGTTCCGTAGCCAGATAAAACGTGATATGCCGGTCGGGCGCGTTCCATCCGGGCTACGGGTTTGTGGGTTTTCCGCTCTGCACTCATCATTTTGCACTTTGCACTGGGTTAAAGCGCTTCAGCCGCGTGATCCGCCAGTCTCGAACGCTCCCCGCGCATCAGCGTCACATGACCGCCATGCGCCCAGCCCTTCATCCGGTCCACCACGTAAGTCAGGCCCGAACTGCCTTCGGTCAGATAGGGCGTATCGATTTGCGAGATGTTGCCCAGGCACACCACCTTGGTGCCGGGTCCGGCGCGGGTAATCAGCGTCTTCATCTGCTTGGGCGTCAGGTTCTGCGCCTCATCGATGATCAGAAATTTGTTGATAAACGTGCGGCCGCGCATGAAATTGAGTGACTTCACCTTGATGCGCGAGCGGATCAAGTCACGGGTCGCTGCGCGTCCCCACTCGCCCGCATCATCGTCGGTCTTGTTGAGCACATCAAGGTTATCTTCCAGCGCGCCCATCCACGGATTCATTTTTTCTTCTTCGGTGCCGGGCAAAAACCCGATATCCTCGCCCACCGGCACCGTGACGCGGGTCATGATGATCTCCGAGTACAGCTTCGCGTCGAGCGTCATCGCCGAGTCAACGAACTTGCTGAACGGCTGGCCGTGCTGGGCGACATCCCAGCC
>JAQBGW010000051.1:0-11061 GCA_032128415.1 Betaproteobacteria bacterium
TATCCGGGCAAGACACTTACTCGCATCAAATTACCGGGGCGCTGGTGGAAGGACTGGGCTACCTGATACCAGCCCTGGATCGCTGGACCGAGACTACCTGGCTGGTCAACGCGATGCCCGATGCTTCAATTCTGCTGGCCATAGCCGGTCAGGGCGGACTTTACATGGTGCTGCTGACAGCGGCGACCTTATTCGATTTTTATCGGCGGAGCCTGTAAGAGCCCCTAACATAATGAAACGCATGTTGCGCTGGCACGATTTTGGCTCAGGGCGCGAAGCGCGACGCAGACAATATCGCGAATATTGGCAAGGAGAGCGACAAAGCCCTGAGGCAAAACTCGCGCCAGCTCTCCGGGTTGCGGTCAAAATCGGTGGTGGCGCGAAGGACGAGGCAGCGCATATCGCGAATATGCGCAACGAATCCGACAAAGCCGGCGCCGATTTTGGCCACAATCCGGAGGGCTGGCGCGAGTTTTGCCTCAGGGCTTTGTCGCGCTCCTTGCCAATATTCGCGATATTGTCTGCGTCGCGCTTCGCGCCCCGAGCCAAAATCGTGCCAGCGCAGCACGGGTTTCATTATGTTAGGGGCTCTAAACATCGGGAGCCGGGGAGAGCAGCGCGCCAGTTGCAGCGTGCGCACCGGAAATGCGCGCGGTGCCGTCGGCGGCCAGCGTGACGCGGTCTTCGCACAGCCATCGCACGGCCTGTGGATAGATGCGGTGTTCCTCAGACAGTACCCGTAAGGCGAGCGCGGACTCGTCATCACCAGTCAGCACCGGCACCGCGGCCTGAATGATGATCGGGCCATGATCGAGTTGCGGCGTCACAAAATGCACGGTACAACCGTGTACGCGCACGCCCGCAGCAAGCGCCTGGCGGTGGGTATGCAGGCCCGGGAAAGATGGCAGCAGTGAGGGATGAATGTTGATCATGCGGCCACGGTAATGATTGACGAAGTCGTTGGTCAGTATGCGCATGAAGCCGGCCAGCACGACGAGGTCGGGGCGCTGTGCGTCGATGGCTTGCATGAGTTCTGCATCAAAATCCGCGCGTTGCGCATGCGCGCGATGGTCGACGACCCTGGTGGTGATGCCGTGCCGGGCCGCGGTTTGCAGGCCCATCGCAGACGGGTCGCTGCTGATGACGGCACAAATCTGCGCCGGCAGCGCTGCCTTCAGCAGTGCTTCCATGTTGCTGCCGCGCCCCGAAATCAGTATGACGATGCGCTTCAGAATATTTCCTTTAGATAACCAGCGTTTGCGGTTCACCGCGGCGTCGGCGACGCACGGTGCCGATGCGCCACACGCGTTCCCCGGCACGAGTCAGCAGCGCCTGCGCACGTTTGGCGTCGCGCTCGGCGACGATCACCACCATGCCGATGCCGCAATTGAATACGCGGTGCATTTCGTCGTCCGCCACGTTGCCCCGTTTCTGCAGCCAGCGGAACAGCGGCGGCATGGGCCAGGCATCGCGATCCAATTCCGCGGTCAGCGTTGCCGGCAATACGCGCGGCACGTTGTCCACCAGTCCGCCACCGGTGATGTGTGCCATTCCTTTGACCGTGACTTTCTTCATCAGTTTCAGCACGGGCTTCACGTAAATCCGCGTGGGTGCCAGGATCAGGTCTTTTAACGCGTGGCCTCCCAGTTTCGCCGACAGCCTGACGCTGCTGTTCGCAATGATCCGGCGGATCAGCGAATAGCCGTTGGAGTGCGCGCCGTTACTGGCGAGACCGAGAATGACGTCGCCGGCACGGATACTGCGGCCGTTGATGATGCGCTTTTTCTCGACGACGCCGACGGCGAAGCCGGCGAGATCATATTCTCCCGGGGGATACATGCCGGGCATTTCAGCGGTCTCGCCGCCGATCAGCGCGCAACCGGCCATTTCGCAGCCGGCGGCAATGCCCTTGACCACCTGGGCGGCGTCGGCAACCTTGAGTTTGCCGCAGGCGTAGTAATCCAGGAAAAACAACGGCTCCGCGCCCAGCGTCAGGATGTCATTGACGCTCATTGCAACGAGATCAATGCCGATGGTGTCGTGGCGCTGCCATTCGAAAGCCAGTTTGAGTTTGGTGCCGACACCGTCGGTGCCGGAGACCAGCACCGGCTCGCGATAGCCGCGCGGCAGCGCGAACAACGCGCCGAAGCCGCCGATACCGGCCATCACGCCGGGGCGCAGGGTGCGCCGCGCGTAGGGTTTGATGCGATCAACGAGCGCATCGCCGGCCTCGATATCGACGCCGGCATCGCGATAGGTCAAAGCTTTGCGGGAGGTTAATTTTCGTTTCAAGGGGATCCCTGCGGTTTTCTGGATCGGGTCTGCGTTGGTTCGGGATGCCGCGTTCGGTGGCCCTGTTAAACTACACGCTCCGGCAATCCAATCACGCAATTGATGCGAATTTTATCTTAAATGGATACCCAAGGTCGCGATCCGTATCACCTCTGGCGCTGGCTGGCTGCGGCGGCGCTGGCGTTTGCTGCCATCTATTTGCTGAGTCCGATCCTGACGCCGTTCCTGTTCGCCGCCATCCTCGCGTACATCTGCAACCCGCTGGTCGGCCGCATGACCCGGCGCCGCGTGCCGCGGACACTGGCGGTGACGCTGGTGCTGATCCTCTTGGGTGTGGCGCTGCTGGTAGTGCTGGTAGTGTTGCTGCCGCTGCTGATTCGCCAGGTGCGTGCTATTGCCGATCAGGGGCCGGTGTATGTGGACTGGTTGAGAACCGCATTGGCGCCGCGACTGGAACAGTTGTTCGGTATCCAGCTGGAGATGGGCATGGTGCGCGAATGGGTCGCTGAGCACATGGCGGAGATTCGCGATGTTGCAGTGAAGTTGCTGCCTTCGCTGAAGACCGGCGGACTGGCTGTCATCGGGTTCGTGGTGACGCTGGTGCTGGTACCGGTGGTGTTGTTTTACTTTTTGCGTGACTGGAACGCCATCGTTGCCGGTATCGACGCACTGCTACCGCAGCGCTGGCATGATCGCGTGAGCGAGGTTGCCCGCGAAATTGATGCGGTGCTCGGCCAATTCCTGCGCGGCCAGTTGCTGGTGATGCTGGGCATGGGGATGTTCTACACCGTCGGGCTGTGGGCGGTCGGCCTCGATTTTGCGTTGTCGGTGGGCATGCTCGCCGGATTGGTCACCTTCGTGCCGTATCTCGGTGTCATTACCGGCGTGGTGCTGGCGACGCTGATGGGCGCATTGCAATTTCAGGAATGGTCGCAGCTGAGTTGGGTGTGGGGCGTGTTCGTCGCCGGCAATCTGCTTGAAGGATATGTACTGGTGCCGTGGCTGGTCGGTGAGCGCATCGGCCTGCATCCGGTGGCCGTCATTTTCGCGCTGCTCGCGTTCGGCAGTCTGTTCGGTTTCTTCGGCGTGTTGCTGGCGCTGCCGGTGAGCGCCGCATTGCTGGTCTGGGCGCGGTATCTGCGCCGTGACTACCTCGCGAGCAGCATGTACCGGGATTGAAATGCGGGGAATGAAATGCGGGGAATGAAATGCAGGGAATAATATGCAGGGAATGAGACAGCTTGCGCTGGAGCTGGCGCCGGCACCTGCGCCCACGCTGACCAATTTTATTGTCGGAGACAATGCTGAAGTCATCGCTGCGCTGCGCAGCTTTGGTGCTGTTGGCAGCGAGCGTTTTATTTACCTGTGGGGCGGTACGGGCAGCGGCCGCACGCATTTGCTGCGCGCGGTAGTGCAGGCTGCGCACGATGCGGGACGCTCAGCGCACGTGATTGCGCCGGGCGATGCGCTGGCCGGCATCGCCGCAGATGAACTGGTCTGCGTCGATGACGTGCAGCGGCTCTCCCCGCCAGATCAAATTGAATTATTCAATTTATTCAATGAGTTAAAGGATGGCGATGGGGCATTGCTGGTGACGGGTGATGTGCCGCCGGCGCGCCTGCCGCTACGCGCGGATTTGCTGACGCGGCTCGCTTCGGGCCTGGTCTACGAGGTGCAGGTGCTGAGTGAGGCGGCGCGATGCGTGGCCATGCGCGATTACGCCGTTGCGCGCGGTTTTACCTTGCCAACGGAAGTGCTGGATTACGTGCTGGCGCGGGCGCCGCGTGATCTGCGCACGCTGCGCGCTCTGATCGACATGCTCGACCGGCGCTCACTGGAAGAGAAGCGGCCGATTACCATACCGCTGGCGCGTGATCTGCTGCAGGCCGCACAAAAACAATAACTGCGCACCGGGAAAAATAAATGATTACAAGACCTGACCCTATTGGCGCTGCTGTTGGTTGACGCGAAATACCGGGTGCCGCACAATGTGTACAATGTTTACAGGAGGTGATCATGAGTGAGCCTGTGGCGTTGCGGCTGGATGCCGATACCCGCAAACGACTGGACCAGCTTGCCAAAACGACCGAACGCAGTCGCTCGGCTTTGGCGGCGGAAGCCGTGAGGCAATTCCTGGAAGTTAATGAATGGCAGATCACCGCCATCCGGAAAGGCGTGGAGCAAGCAGATACCGGGCAGTTCATAGACCATGCAAAGCTGAAAAAGAAATGGGAGAAAAAGCTTGCGGCTGCGGTGGACAAAACTCGCTGATAACGACCTGAACACTATTGCCGCTTACATCGGGCAGGACAGTCCGGCGGCAGCGGCACGGGTGATACTCGAACTCATCGATCAGACAGAAGCGTTGCTGACACGTCATGCTTCAATAGGCCGTGCCGGGCGCGTGCTCGGAACACGCGAACTTGTAATAGGCAACCTGCCCTACATCATTCCCTATCGCGTGCGCGATGGTGAAATCGAAATCCTGCGTGTGCTGCACACTTCACGGCGCTGGCCCAGTGCTTAGGCCGACAAGGTCTTGAACTCAATATTTCCCGTCAAGCAGACTAAAAGTGCCACTACAAAGTGCCAGTGTGGATCACTTTTTTGCCCTCGTATTTCGTCAATGCTGCACCCTTGATGGATTAATAAACGGACAATCGATCACCACGGAAATCACCAATGATTCTGGCCTTGTTTGATCTCGACAACACACTGCTCGCCGGCGACAGTGATTTTGAATGGGCGCAGTTCCTGATCGAGCGCGGTGTGCTGGATCGTGAAATCTATGAAGCGCGCAACCAGACGTTCTACGATCAGTACAAGGCGGGCACACTCGACATCCGCGCCTTTCTCGATTTTCAGTTGAAGCCGCTGTCGCGCCATTCGCGCGCGGTGCTCGATACCTGGCATGCTGAATTCATGACTGAACGCATCCAGCCGATGATGCGCGATTCGGCGCGCGCGCTGGTCGAAAGCCATCGCGGTGAAGTGTGCGTGATGATCACGGCAACCAACAGTTTTGTCACTGCGCCGATTGCGCGCGCCTTCGGCATCGAGCATCTGATTGCCACCGAGCCTGAGGTGAGCAATGGCGAGTTCACCGGCGGTGTACAGGGCACGCCCTGCTTTCGCGAAGGCAAGGTCGAGCGCCTTGAGGCGTGGTTAACCGGGCACGGCGAGAGTATAAAAACATTAATAAAATCAACATTTTACAGTGATTCACACAATGATCTGCCATTGCTGGAGCGGGTCACCCATCCGGTGGCGGTGGATCCTGACGCGGCCCTGCGTGCGCGGGCAGCTGCGCGCGGCTGGCCGGTACTGAGTCTCGGTTGACGGCGTTCCGGTCGCAGGCGTGTTTTCCGCGGCGGGCTGTCGAGGGTGCGCATGTATAATCGCGCGGTTTTCCCCTGCTGCGGTGCGCGGATCACCTGCCGGTTCCAGCCGGCATCAAACCCGATTGACACCGACTGAAAATCCCGCATGATTACCAAGTTGCTCGGCCACGTATTTTCGGGCCGCATGTTCAAATCGGCCAAGCCGCGGATCATCGCCGTGGGCGAGCACGGCATCACCCGCGACCGCATCGGCAACTGCGCGCTGCGCACCTGTGATGCGCTGCAGGAGGCGGGTTACGCCGCTTTCGTGGTCGGCGGCGCGGTACGCGACCTGATACTCGGCCGCGACCCCAAGGATTTTGACGTCGCCACCAACGCGACGCCCGAGGAAGTGCGCGGTATTTTTCGTCGCTCGCGGGTGATCGGCCGCCGCTTTCGCATTGTGCATGTGCTGTGCGGGCGCGACATGGTCGAGGTTTCCACCTTCCGTGGTCCTGCGGCCGAAACGGATGCCGGCACGCACGTCGAGGATGAACACGGGCGCCTGCTGCGCGACAATGTGTGGGGCGACCAGGCGCAGGATGCGACGCGCCGCGATTTCACCATCAATGCCTTGTTCTACGATCCGGCCCGTCAGCAGGTGTGGGACTACCACGGCGGCGTCGCCGATCTGAAACGCAAACGGCTGCGCATGATCGGCGAACCCGCTCAGCGCTACCGCGAGGATCCGGTGCGTATGCTGCGCGCAGTGCGTTTTGCCGCCGCCTGTGGCCTGGAGCTCGATGCGGCCACGCGCAAGCCGATCAAGGCACTCGCGGAACTGCTCGCCAACGTGCCGGCGTCGCGGCTGTTCGACGAAATGCTCAAGCTGTTGCTGTCCGGGCATGCTACGGAGTGCATCAAGCGCCTGCGCAAGGAAGGGCTGCACCATGGCGTGCTGCCGCTGCTTGACGTGATTCTTGAACAGCCGCTGGGCGAGCGCTTTGTCATGCTGGCGCTGAAGAATACTGACGCGCGCATCCGCGCCGGCAAGACGATATCGCCGGCATTTCTGTTCGCCGCGCTGACCTGGCATGAAGTGCTGGCAGCGTGGAAAAAGACCGAAGCCCGCGGCGTACCACCGATGCCGGCGCTGTATGAGGCCATGGAGCAGGTGCTCGATAAACAAACCGAACAGATCGCCATACCGCGCCGCTACACGGCGGACATGAAGGAGCTGTGGGCATTGCAATCGCGCTTCGAACAGCGTGGCGGACAGCGCCCGTTCCGGTTGCTTGAGCATCCGCGCTTCCGTGCGGCCTACGATTTTCTGTTGCTGCGGTGTGAGAGTGGTGAAGTCGGAGTGGCACTGGGCGATTGGTGGACGAGTTTTCAGAATGCCGATGCTGACGCCCGCGCGGCCATGCTGGTGGCTGACAGCGGGCCTGCGAAAAAACGCCGCAAACGCCGCCGCCGCAAATCCGGTGGAACTCAGGCGCCCGCTGCGGATTGATGCGCATGGCTGCGCCGCGAATCATCGCCTGCATTGCGCTGGGCGCCAACATTGGCGAACCATTGCACCAGATCGAGTCCGCGATTGCGGCACTCGCCGCGCTGCCGGATACTTGTCTTGTTGCACGATCATCGCTGTACCGCAGCGCACCTGTGGGTTACGCCGATCAGCCGGATTTCCTCAATGCGGTTGCAGTCGTAGAAACATTGCTGACTCCTCAAGCGTTGCTCGATGCGCTGCTGGCCATCGAACGTGCGCATGGCCGTGTCCGCGATTTCCCCAATGCGCCGCGCACGCTGGACCTCGATATCGTGCTCTATGGTGATGTGGTCATGCACGAGCCCGGGCTGACGATTCCGCACGCGCGCATGCTCGAACGCGCATTCGTCATGGTGCCGCTGGCGGAGGTGGCACCGGATGCCATAGTGCCTGGCCATGGCCGGATAGGTGATCTTGCTGCGCAAGTGGATGCTGCGAGTATTGCGCAATTGCAGCGAATGAAGGGAACGGCGGCATGATGCTCGCCGCGGCAAAATATGGACGGGCGGCATGATGCTCGCCGCAAAATATGGGCGGGCGGGATGAATCTATCCGCAAAGTACCGCTACGTGGTTGTCGAGGGGCCTATCGGTTCGGGCAAGACCACGCTGGCGCGGCGGCTGGCCAGTCATCTCGGCGCGGCGACGCTGTTTGAGGATCCCGATGCCAATCCTTTTTTGCCGGGTTTTTATCGGGATGCCGGACGTTATGCGCTGCCTGCGCAATTGTTTTTCCTGTTTCAGCGCATTAACCAGGTGCGTGATCTGGCCCAGTCCGACTTGTTTGGCGGCGTGACGGTGGCCGATTTCATGATCGAGAAAGATCCGCTGTTTGCGCAGTTGACGCTGAATGATGACGAATTGGCGCTGTACCGGCAGATTTTCAGTCACCTCAAGCCCCAGGCGCCGTTACCCGATCTGGTGATTTACCTGCAGGCGGGCGCCGAGACGCTGATTGGGCGGGTGCGGCAGCGCGCAGCCAACTATGAAAAGTCCATAGCTGACGATTATCTGGTGCGGCTTGCCGACGCTTATGCGCGGTTTTTTCATCATTACGAGGCGGCCCCGCTGTTGATCGTAAATTCGGAAAATCTCAACTTCGTTGATTCTTCTGCGGATTTTGATTTATTGTTGCAGCGAGTCAATGCCATGCGCGGTCCGCGCGAGTTCTTCAGTCTGGGCAGTTAAGTTGCAACCAGGGGGTCACCCATGCGTATTACGCTGAGCACTTTGCACAAGATGATGCGGGAGGGCGAGAAAATCGCCATGCTCACCTGTTACGACGCCAGTTTTGCGGCGCTGCTCGATGCGGCGGGTCTCGACACGCTGCTGATCGGCGATTCGCTGGGTAATGTGCTGCAGGGGCACGAGTCTACCCTGCCGGTGACGCTGCGCGACATGGTGTATCACACGGCTTGCGTGGCGCGCGGCTCCAAGCGCGCATTCATCATCGGCGACATGCCGTTCGGTACTTTTCAGGTCAGTCCGCAGGATGCGTTCCGCAATGCTGCTGAAATCATGGCAGCGGGCGCACAGATGGTAAAAATTGAGGGCGGTCGACCTATGCTCGAGACCATCACCTTTCTCACCGAGCGCGGCATACCGGTGTGCGGGCATCTCGGGCTGACGCCGCAGTCGGTGCATCAGTTGGGCGGCTATCGGGTGCAAGGCAAGGCAGAAGACGATGCGCAGCGATTGCTGGACGACGCACGAATACTCGAGGACGCGGGCGCCGGCATGATCGTGCTCGAGGCCATACCAGCGGCACTGGCGAGCCAGGTGACTGCGGCAGCAAAGGTGCCGACGATCGGAATCGGTGCCGGTGTGGACTGCCACGGCCAGGTGCTGGTGCTGCACGATATGCTCGATATATTTCCCGGAAAGAAAGCCAAGTTCGTCAAGAACTACATGAAGTCCGGCGGCACCATACAGGACGCGGTGGCGCTGTATGTGAAGGAAGTGCGCGAGGGCAAGTTCCCCGGTCGCGAACACTCCTTCTAATGATGAGTGCAAAGTGCAAAGTGCAAAGTGCAAAGTGCAAAGTGCAAAGTAAAGGCGCCAGTCTCCGGTATGATCTCGGGTCTTCCGATCATCACTCTGCACTTTGCATTTTGCACTGAACTTCATGGACGTCATCCATTCCGTACCTGAATTGCGCGAGCGCCTGCGTCGCGAACCGAACAACGTGTTCGTGCCGACCATGGGCAATCTGCATGCCGGGCACATTGAGCTGATACGCGTCGCCAAGCCGCGCGCGGCGTGTACGGTCGTCAGTATTTTCGTTAACCGGCTGCAGTTCGGCCCGCGCGATGATTTCGATCGTTATCCGCGCACCTTGCAGGCCGATTGCGACAAGCTGCGCGCCGCCGGCGTCGATGTGGTGTTCGTGCCCGACGAGAAAGCCATTTACCCGGAGCCGCAGACCTTCAAGGTTGAGCCCTCTGATTTGCAGCACATCCTTGAGGGGGCGCACCGGCCCGGTCATTTCAGCGGTGTCTCGACCGTGGTGCTGAAGTTGTTCAATCTGGTGATGCCGCACTCGGCCATATTCGGCAAGAAAGACTATCAGCAGTATCTGGTGCTGCGTGACATGGTGCACCAGTTTGCGCTGCCGATCGAAATCATTCCAGCAGAAACCGTGCGCGCGCCTGATGGTCTGGCGCTTTCCTCACGCAACACCTACCTGTCGGCAGCGGAGCGACGCGAAGCGCCGCGGCTCTATAAGGCTCTGCAGGAAGTGCGCGATGAGCTCGCCGCCGGCGCCCACGACTTCCAGCGGCTCGAACTGCACGGTATGTCAGTGCTGGCTGATAATGGCTGGAAACCGGATTACGTCGCGGTGCGCCGCCGGTCTGACCTGCGGCCGCCGCTCAACGGCGAGCGCGAGCTGGTGGTGCTCGCGGCGGCCCGTCTTGGCAAGACGCGGCTGATTGATAATGTTGAAGTAGACCGCTAATCTGCGGCGGGTAGTGTCGAGTGACAGGCATTAATTATTTCTGAATATTTTAGTCGAGACACATTATGACTGTGATTGCCACTGAACAGGAATTGCGGGCGCTCTATGCGCCGCCGAAAGTGCGCGCCGTCAAGAAGCAGCTCACTCGACTTGACGCGCACTGTGTCAAATTTCTGGCGTTGGCACGATTTGTCGTGCTGTCCACCTGCGATGCGCAGGGCAATGTGGATGCGTCGCCTCGCGGCGGCGACCCGGGATTCGTGAAGGTGATCGACGAGCACACGCTGATCGTGCCCGACTGGACCGGCAACAACCGCCTCGACTCTTTTACAAACATTATCGCCACCGGTCGTGTTGGTGCGATTTTTCTGGTGCCCGGCGTGGATGAGGCACTGCGGGTGAATGGCAGCGCAAGCCTGCGCAACGACGAGTCATTCACATCATTATGCGAGGTCAACGGTCGTTACCCGAAACTGGTCGTGCATGTGGTGGTGAGGGAGGCTTACCTGCATTGCGCGAAGGCCATCATGCGCGCGGGATTGTGGTCGCCTGCTGCGCAGGTCGAGCGCAGCGTATTGCCGACGATGAATGAAATGCTGCGCGAACAGATCGGACAGACCGAGCCCGTCGAGCCCCAGGAAGCGATGCTGGCGCGGCACAGGACGGAACTCTACTCGACGACCTGAGGGGTGGCCGGAATCGAAATTCTGCGTCAGCAGAATTTGGTGCCGGGACTCGGTATAACACCCCCTTGAGGGGTGGCCGGAAGAGGCTCCCGCGTTCTTGTTATCGCCGGATTTCAGCATGGCTGAAATCTGCGCACGCTGAAGGTGGTGCCGGGACTCGGTATAGCACCCCCTTGAGGGGTGGCCGGAGGAGGCTCCCGCGTTCTTGTTATCGCCGGATTTCAGCATGGCTGAAATCTGCGCACGCTGAAGGTGG
>JAQBGW010000052.1:0-5132 GCA_032128415.1 Betaproteobacteria bacterium
CATCGCCGGCGAGGTAATACTTGCCCTGAAAATCTTCCGGAAAATAAGTCGTCCGGTAGCGGTCAGGATCGCCCCAGATGGTGCGCAGCATCGACGGCCAGGGTTTTTTGATGACGAGGATCCCGCCTTTGCCCTTGCCGACGGAATGTCCCGTTTCGTCCACAATGTCGGCGATGATGCCGGGCAGCGGCAGCGTAGCCGATCCCGGTTTGGTTGGCGTAGCGCCAGGCAACGGGGTGATCATGTGGCCCCCGGTTTCGGTCTGCCACCAGGTATCGACGATCGGGCAGCGGCCGCCGCCGACTGTTTCGTGGTACCACATCCATGCTTCCGGGTTGATCGGCTCGCCAACCGTGCCGAGGATGCGCAGACTCGTCAGGTCGTATTTTTTCGGCAGATCGCCGCCAGCCTTGATCAGCGAGCGGATCGCGGTGGGCGCGGTATAGAACACCGTAACCTTGTGGTCCTGGATCATTTTCCAGAAACGTCCGGCGTCGGGATAGACCGGCACGCCCTCGAACACCACTTCGGTGCCGCCGCAGGCGAGCGGCCCGTAGGTGACATAGGAATGCCCGGTGACCCAACCCACGTCCGCCGTGCACCAGAAAACGTCGGTCGGTTTGTGGTCGAACGTCCATTTCATCGTCAAGATGCACCACAGCAGATAACCGCCGGTTGAGTGCTGAATGCCTTTGGGCTTGCCGGTGGAGCCGGAGGTGTAGAGGATGAACAGCGGATGTTCGGCATCGACCCATTCCGGTTCGCAGGTTTCCGGCTGGTCCTTGACCAGATCGTGCAGCCATACGTCGACCTGCGGATTCCAGTTGACCTTGCCGCCGGTGCGCTTGTAGACGACGACCGACTTGATGGATGCGCAGCCACCCAGCGCGATCCCGTCATCCACCGCGGTTTTCAGTGCAATGGCCTTGCCGCCGCGCATCTGTTCGTCGGCGGTCAGCACCGCCACTGCGCCGGCATCAATGATGCGCTCCTGCAGGCTTTTCGCGGAGAAGCCGCCAAAAACGACCGAATGGATGGCGCCGATGCGCGCGCAGGCCTGCATGGCGACGATAGCTTCAATAGACATCGGCATGTAGATGATGACACGGTCGCCTTTTTTGATGTTCCGCGACTTCAATCCATTAGCCAACACGCAGGTGCGGCGGTAGAGATCCTTGTAGCTGGCTTTGGTGATCTTGCCGTCGTCGGATTCGAAGATGACGGCGGTTTTGTCCGGTTGCGTTTTCTGGTGACGATCCAGACAGTTGTAGGAGGCATTGAGTGTGCCGTCGGCAAACCAGCGGAAGAAGGGCGCTTTGGAATCATCCAGCGATTGTGTAAACGGTTTTTTCCACAGCAGGTGTTCACGCGCGAGACCGGCCCAGAAACCGGTGTAGTCTTTTTCGGCGGCTGCGCACAACGCGCGGTAGGCGTCCATGCCGGAGATGTTGGCTATCTTGGCGAGTGCCGGGTTGGGCGGAAAAACACGATGCTCGTGCAGAACGGATTCGATGGTGCCTGATGCGGGGGTGGACATGAGGGGTCTCCAGTGTCGGGTGTCGCCGTATTTATTTTCGCCGGGAAGGCCGCAAGGCGCACAACATTGTCGCGCGGGACATCCAGCGGGTTATACCCGTATAAAATCACTATCGTTGACGCTTGTAAAGTCGCTTGTATCATCATCAGCGCGAGTATCTTGGTAATCCGGCGGATTCACGGGCATACTACTTATGGCGGGCCTCCCCGCATCGTGTGGTAGTGAATCTGGTCAGGTCCGGAAGGAAGCAGCCACAGCTATTTAATGCGAGTGCCGGGGGTTAGGCTCGCCACCCCAATTTCAACAGGACGGACGATCGAATTCGTCCGGCAAGTGGCAGGAATAACAAAAAAAAGAATGCGTGGTGCGCTGGTCGCCACCGCAATGATGCTCGGTGTTGCAGCGCCTCCTGTTTTTGCGCTGGATGGTATAGCCGTCGAAGCAGGGCGGGCAACCAATACCCACACACGTCGTGCGAGCCTGCAATGGCAATGGTCGCAGCGCTGGCTGCAGAGTGAACATTGGCATGTTGGTGGGTACTGGGATCTTGGTGTCGCGCAGTGGGATCAAGAGGCAGCCCCCAGCCGGCACTTCCGACTCAACGAAATGGGTCTAACCCCGGTGTTCCGTGTTCAGAGCAACGATCTGCGCGGTGCGTATCTCGAAGGCGGCATCGGTGCACATCTGCTCTCGACCACCGAACTCAGTAACAAGCCGTTCAGTACCTCGTTCCAGTTCGGCGAGCACTTGGGAATGGGTTATCGCTTTGGTGCTCACGGCGATATGGAAATAGGCTACCGCTATCAACATCTTTCCAACGCCGGCATCAAGCGCCCAAACCGCGGGATCGAATTTCACCAGATCCGGCTGCAGTACTGGCTCCGCTAAATTTAGCCAGACCATGCAACGGGCGTGTCGCTGTGACCGCCATTGCGGATAAAATGCCGATCTTGGACTATTTCACCATCAGCAACATCGAGGCGCAATGACCCAGGTTCTCGCCCGCAAGTGGCGGCCCCGTAATTTCACCGAACTGGTTGGCCAGGAGCACGTGGTGCGCGCGCTGACCAATGCGCTGCGCCAACAACGGCTGCACCACGCCTATTTGTTTACCGGTACGCGCGGCGTGGGCAAGACGACGCTGGCACGCATCCTCGCCAAGGCGCTGAACTGTGAAACCGGTGTCACCGATGCGCCGTGCGGCCAATGCGGCGCCTGTGCCGAAATCGACGCCGGCCGATTTATAGATCTGATCGAGCTTGATGCCGCCTCGAATACGCAGGTCGATAACATGCGCGAATTGCTGGAAGGCGCGTTGTATGCACCCACCAGCGGCCGTTACAAGATATACATTATCGACGAAGTACACATGCTGTCGAAATCGGCGTTCAATGCCATGTTGAAAACGCTGGAAGAGCCGCCGGCGCACGTGAAATTCATATTGGCAACGACCGATCCGCAAAAGATCCCGGTGACCGTGCTGTCGCGCTGTCTGCAGTTCAGTTTGAAGCAGATTCCGCCGCAGCAAATACGCGAACGGTTGACCGAGGTGCTGGCGGCGGAAAATGTGTCTACGGACGCGGCGTCAGTGGCGCTGGTGGCGCGCGCTGCTGAGGGTAGCCTGCGCGATGCGCTGAGTCTGCTCGACCAGGCGATTGCCCATGGCGGCGGCAAGCTCGAGGGCGAATCGACTCGAGCCATGCTTGGCGCAGTCGATCAGACCTATTTACACTCGATATTGCAGGCGCTGGCGGCACAGGACGGTGCGGCGCTGGTGGCCGAGGCCGAACGTATGGCAGAGCGCAGTCTGTCTTTTGAATCGGCATTGCAGGATCTCGCGACGCTGCTGCACCGGGTGGCACTGGCGCAGGTGGTGCCGCAGAGTATCCCCGACGACGATCCGGACGCAGCGATATTGCGCCGGTTGACTGCAGACTTTTCGCCTGAAGATGTGCAACTGTATTACCAGATTGCCGTACAGGGTCGCGCCGATGTCGGCTTGGCACCCGATGAACAGGCCGGATTCATGATGACGCTGTTGCGCATGCTGGCATTTTCCCCGCAAGCGGCGGGAAGGGTCGACCGACCGATGCCAGCAGCGGCGCCGCAATCGACGCGACCGGCGAGCACGGTAGCGCCATCCGCCATTGCGCCAGCGGCTGCATCAGCTGATCCGGCATCGTGGGCGGCGCTGGTCGGACAACTGGGTTTGAGCGCAATGGCGAACCAGCTCGCCTTACGTTGTGAAATGGCGAGTCGCACGGATGAATTGATCGAACTGCGGATTTCACCAGCCGACGAACGCATGTTCGATAAACCGTATCGCGAAAAGCTGACGGCCGCACTGCGCCAGGTGCTGGGGACACAGGTGAAAGTCAGGTATACCTCCGGCGCCGTCAGCGGTGCGTCGCCCAAAGCCATCACCGACCGGAAAACCGGGGAACGACACGCAGCAGCGGTGGCCGAAATTCACCAGGATCCTTTTGTGCGCGAGCTGATTGAAAATTTCGACGGCTCCATCGAAGATGCATCCATTAAACCGAAATAACGCAGACCAAGGACGCAGATCATGATGAAGGGCCAGATTGCCGGGCTGATGAAGCAGGCGCAGCAAATGCAGGAAAACATGCGCAAGATGCAGGAGCAATTGGCGCAGATCGAAGTTGAGGGGCAGGCGGGTGCCGGGGCGGTGAAGGTGGTGATGAATTGCCGGCATGAAGTTAAGCGCGTGACGGTTGATCCTGGCCTTATGGGTGACGACCGGGAGATGCTCGAGGACCTGATTGCGGCAGCGGTCAATGACGCCACGCGCAAGGTTGAGGCCACCAGCCAGGAAAAAATGGCCGGCGTGACTGCCGGATTGCCGTTGCCGCCAGGCATGAAGCTTCCATTCTAAAAATAGTAAATTATCAATAAAAACAAATACTTACGTATTTCCCCTGCTGACCTGTGAATTCGCCGCCCGCCCTGCAGTCCCTGATCGAAGCGCTGCGCTGTCTGCCCGGCGTCGGTCCGCGCTCGGCGCAGCGCATGGCGTTTCACCTGATGCAGCGCGATCGGCCGGGCGCCGAGCGTCTGGCGGTGACCATGAGCGCGGCACTGGAGCGGGTACGGCACTGTGAACGCTGCAACAATTTTTCCGAAGAGCCGGTGTGCGGGCTGTGTCTTTCCCCGCGGCGCAATGCGCATCTGCTGTGCGTGGTCGAGACGCCGGGTGATCTGCTGATGATGGAGCAGGCACAGTGTTACAACGGCATGTATTTTGTGCTGATGGGCGCGCTGTCACCGCTGGACGGCATAGGACCCAAGGATATCCATCTCGAACGGCTGCTTAAACGCGCCGCAGATGGCGTAGTGCAGGAAGTCATGCTCGCCACCAACTTCACTGTCGAGGGTGAGGCCACGGCGCACTACACCGGCGAATTGCTGCGTGCCAAGGGTGTCAAGGCGACACGTATCGCGCGTGGACTGCCGGTGGGCGGCGAACTGGAACACGTGGACAGCGGCACGCTGGCGCAAGCGGTGCTGGAGCGGCGGGAGGTTTAACCTCTACTCGCCAGCGCGACAGGTCCCGCTGCAATCCGGATCAGCAACT
>JAQBGW010000053.1:0-26614 GCA_032128415.1 Betaproteobacteria bacterium
TGGACTTGAAAGAGAATCGCGACGGCGCGGTCAGCTTTGAACTGGGACCGGCGGGTTAGGGTAGTTTGCCAGCGGTCACCATGCGGTTCATCAGGATCGGTCTGGAAATCCAGATCAGGATATCGTCGAAAGTCGGGCTGGGAACGTCTGCCTGATAGATGCCGCTGTTTGCTTCATAGCTGGCGTTTTGACCGTCAGGTGTGGTGTTGGGGCCGGCGGAATAGACGATTGCTACGGGGCGTTCAGTTCCAGAACTGATCAGATTGTTTGAACTGTCGCGCACGGAAAGATTGTCCGTGCTGGTTACACTGCTGGTCAGGGTGAAGGGTGCCGAAGACGAAGAAAAATTGCGGTGTACACGGTAACGCCAGTCGCCGATACGCGGACTGCCTGCGGCGGTGCGGGTGATACCAAAGGCATCCATCGATGGCACCCCCAGAGTTTTCCACGGCAGATAACCTTCTGCTGTGGGTGCGGTGCATGTAGCTTCTTCTTCGCCATAACCCGCGGCTGCGGGATTGGTGTCGGTATCCGGGCAGGGCAGCCGGCCATTGATGATGGCAAAACCAAGCAAGGCCTCCCGTATAGCTTCCAGTGATTTCTGGGTTTCAGTGACTTTGCGTTGCTCAACCTGCGTGGTCAGCGGTACCAGCAGACTGCCCAAAAGCAACACGACGATGAACATGACTACTGCCAGTTCAATCAGGGAAAACCCTAACTCTTTGTTTTTATTCATATATTTCAGGGTATGGTGTATAGGCGATCACGGTCATGAGCAACCGAGGCCGGAGTGTTGAACGATACGCCCAAGTCCGAATTGTTGGAATCATCGACATAGTTACTCCACCAAGCATCATTCCAGGTCCCGGGCATGCCCGCGGGCCGCGTGGCGCCTGCAGTTCCGGTGGCGATCAGAACGACGCTGGTCCCGTTAACCCCGTTAATTATCAAGGTGCCGCCGCTATTGGATTGGCTGTCATCACCTGCCAAGGTATAGAAAAATACCCACCACCACCGGTTATTGGTCAGCCAGGGCGCTACGACTATGGTACCGAACCCCCCCCAATTCAATGGCGAATCCGCCGGGTTTGTGAGGTCTGTTGTGAGGAGAGGCACCCTGCCGTGTAGTAGGCCGGCATTAGCCGCCCCGTCGCTGACATCAGCCCAGGGATAGCAATCACAGGTGCCGGCGCTGGCGGTTTTGTAGAGCCGGAGCAGGTTGAGGATTTCCCGTGCGGCGCGCTTTTCAACCGGAATCATCACATCGGCTGCGGTGACCACCAACAACCGGTCGTTGAAAGAGGTCGTGGCCTGTGCGGCGATATAAGGCCCTGCGGGCGGCACAGCATTATTGGTGGTGTCTGCAGTCTCGAGATAGTTTGCAGCGCAGCGATTGAGCGGGATGGTGCCTGTGGGCGCCGTGCAGGCCGCGGTAGCGGAGGATGAACGATTCTGGGATCCCACTACCTGTCCGGGCGCGAAAATGACAGCAACTGCTTCGCTGGTCATGACTGTTCCGGTCGCTCCGGAATAGACCGTGATCGTGCCTTTGGTATCTGTGTTGATGGGTTCCGCTAGCGTATGGTTGCGGAAGTTGCGGGACAGCGCGTACCACAATCTCTCCCCGTGCCCGTCACGCAAATCGGGCAGTCCCAGCGATTTCCAGGGCAGGCGACCGATATAACTTGCGCATTCGCTGCCGGATAGTCCCGGGTTATTACCGGTATTGAAGGTGTCGGGACAGGGCAGAGCGCCGGGACGGTTGCTGTCATTGAGATACAGGCCGATTAGCGCCGCTTTGGCTTGCGCCAGTGCCGCGGCGGTTTTCTCGTCGGCAGTGCGTTGCAGACGCGCAGGGTCTGCCATATAGAACACCAACGTGCCGATGCCGGCTACCAGCAACAGCAATGTCGCGAAAAGAGCCTGGCCCCGTTGCCCTCTGACATACATAACAATACGTTGCTGATTATTTGGCGACCGTATCGCCGTTGCGCTCGCGGGACGAACCTGATCCTTCTGCTGTCGATCGGATATCGTCGCGAGGACGGCTCGGTGCGGTTTCTGACGCGGGCTGCCGGTTTTTTTCCGGGATTGCAGTTTTGTTTTCCGCCTCTGGTTTTGCTTTCGGTACCGACTTTGCAACCGGGGTCGCGCGCGACTTCGCATACGCTTCATCAACGCGCCCGGAGAGCAGTTCCGCGCTTTGTCCGACTTTCAGTTGCAATGACCCTGCGCCCTGCGGCGCCTGCAGCAAGATCTGACCGCTGCGGTCGATGCGGCCGGACAACGGTTGCGCTGCTCTTAATT
Organism: Betaproteobacteria bacterium; assembly: GCA_032128415.1. GTDB lineage: Bacteria > Pseudomonadota > Gammaproteobacteria > Burkholderiales > SG8-41. The sequence goes on from JAQBGW010000053.1 coordinate 2,308, forward strand.
CGGCATCCGACATCGCCCGGTTGTTGACCCAGACTGTCGCCTTGCCGTCGCCGCGGCGCACGATCCCGTTGTAGGTGACGAATTCAGGAATCGGCTCGTCTTTGGTCTGCGTTGCGACGATTTTCTGGGTGCGCGCGAGATCGAGCTGGGCGCGCTGCGCCGGAGTGAAGAATATCCGCCCGATGGCATCCGCGGCGCGGGCGGCGGGCAAAGTGACCAATATTACTGCTACAACCAGCAACAGTCTCATGGGCGCCGTCCTTCAGACTGGGCTTCAGGCGTGGCGGTGATCCACGCCAGCTGGCAGGTTGCAGTGACGTAGGGTTGATTGCGTATGGCACCGGACACATCAGTGCGGCGCAACAGACATTGATCGAGATGGTAGAGCCCGGCGTTTTGGGCGCGCAGCGCGTCAAAAAACTGCAGTAGATCGAGTTCATGCAGCAAACGGAGTTCTGCGCGCATCATGGATTGGTGCAGCGCCAATTTTCCGCGATCCAGTTCGGCCGCATAAGTGTAGGCCTGCTGAACGCCGATTTCGTAGTTCACGCCGAACAGGTCCGCGCGTTCATTGGCTTTGCGCAGGGCATCCAGCCAGTTGATGCGCTGCTCGTCGCCGATGAATCCTAATTGCTGCAATTGGCGGTAACCACCCACGTATTTCTCAATGATTATTTTCTCGTCGCCGGATTGCTGCATCCGGGATTGTGCTTCCCGCAACTGGCCGGTCTGTCGCACCAGCGCAGTCCGCGTTTGTTGGAGCAGCAGTTGCGTGTAATAGACCGCACCGGCGGCGCAGGCCAGTACGGCGACCAGTAACAGCAGCTGAAAGCGTAGAGCCTTGAGTTCTTCGGCGTTCATGTGCGCTGTTTCAGGACCACAACCATCTTGAATTCGGCAGTTCCCGATTGTGCGGGGCTGTCCGCGGTATTGCCGCTGAGCGCAAGTGTCGGGCTGGCATTGAGCGGCAACTGCACGATGCGCACGGACTGCACTTCAGGATCCTTGCTCAGATGATCGGCCAGTGCTTGGATTGATGCGATGGCACTGCGGAAATCACCTTTGAAATCGCGAATCTGTCCGGAGAGCAGGCCGCTTTGTATGCGCCGGTTGCCGGCGCCCGTCCCCGTCCCGCCATCGGCAGCCCGCACCGGCTGGGGGGCTGTAGCAGTGCCACCGGTAGCCGCATACTCGACGGGGCGGTACTGCCAGCCCAACTCAACCAGATTAACTTCCGGGCTGGATTCCAGGGCGCGTGACACCACGACCAGAAATTGCTCCGGGGTGCGCGCGGATGCCCGCAGCTTGTCGGACAGCTCTATCCCCCGCCGCAGATTGTCGGCGGACGTCGGGGCTTCGGGAAACTGCTTCGTAGCTTCCTGATATTCGGCATTGACCCGCGCCGTGCGCTGCGCCGCTTGCTGAATGTCGTTGGTGATGGACAGGTACTGCGTGACATTAAAACCGGCCCACGCAATGCCCAGGGCAAACACGCCGGCGCTTGCCGCGTACAACTGCCGCTGCAACCGATAGCGGCGATAGCTGGCAGTGACAGCGACGGGCGCCAGGTTATTTGCCGGGGTTTGGGCCGCCAGCAGGCGCAGGTAAATGGTGTCCGGGGACAAGGCGATCAGGCTGGCGTCCAGCTTGGTGCGTTTGGCAATGTCTGCCCGGCTGAGCCGGATGCATTTCAGGTTGGGGTTGTCCTCACTGATGGTGCGTGCGGTACCCTCCTGTGTGTCAGCGTGATCGAGGAGCAGTACGGTGACTGATTCGTCCAGTGTTGCCGCGCGCAGGGCATGCAGATACAGCCGCGTATTGGAAACTTCATCAAGGATGGCGCGACCGTGCGCGTCGTCTGCCGTATTGGCGCGACTCAGTCGGCTTAACCGAAAGGCGCCCTCACGGAAAAAAGTGAGGCGTATGCCTGCCGGATGGGTCGCGACCACGAGTAGATTGGTCGGACGGTTTTCCATGTCCGCGACCAGATTCGAGATGACCATCGGCAGCAGAAACGCGCCGCCGACCGGCACATTGATCTCGGCAAGCACGGCCAGCCAGGGCGCGACGATTTCCGGATTGGTCAATGCCGAAAACAGGAAGCGGTCGTCGCGCCGCTTGCTGCTGTCGCGGCCGATCAGCAACGCAGCACTGAAAGGGGAGTTGCGGTAGTACTGGCGCAGTTTGCGCTCGACCATTTGCGCGCTGTCGGTGCCGGAGGCATGCGGCAGCGTCTCGAAGCGGTAATCTTCCTCGATGGCATCAACGATCAGCAGCGCCGGTATCCGCCCGCTTGCCGCCGCGTAGTCGCGAAAAGCGGCGACGCCCTCGGGGTCGGCATCGAAAGCTGTGCAATCACTCAGCTTGCCGTTGCGCCAGCGCGCGACTGTGGCGCCGGTAATGGAAATGCAGATGAGAAGTTTGTTGGCCATGGCGGAAGCTTGGGGGCGACTTTAGGAGGCGACGGCGTTCGTTGCGACGCGCTTAAAACTTCAGTTTTCCGAGAATATCATAGACTGGACCGAGCACTGCCCAGATCACGAATGCAATCATGCCGCCGAGGATCAGTGTCATGGCGGGACCGAGCATTTTCATGCCTTTATCGACGGAGTCCTTGACGTCCCGATTGTAGAAATAGGTCACGTTGGCGAGCGCCACGTCCAGCGCACCAGTACTCTCGCCTACCCGCAGCATGCGTATGACCAGCGGCGGGAAAAGTCCGAGATTGCGAAAGGTTTCCGTCATGCCGTCGCCGGCAGCGATCTGCTGGCCCGCGCGGTTCAACCCGTCGGCAACCACACGATTGCCAACCACCTCTTCGCAGATGCGAATGGCGTCCAGCACGGTGATGCCCGAGCGGTACATCAGGCCGAAGATGTTGGCAAAGCGCGACAGGATGATTTTCTGAATGATGGGGCCGACGACGGGCAGGCGCAGCTTGGCGTAATCCCACTGATAGGCTGCGCTGCTGGAACGGCGGACGATAACCATCAATACGGTGAGTGCAACCACGGGCAGCAGCAGGATGGGCAGCCAGTAATCCGTGGCAAATCCGGAGACCGCCAGCAGCGCTCGCGTTTGCATGGGCAGCGCCATGCCCATGGATTTGAACAATTGTGCGATTTGCGGCACCAGGAAGATCAGCAGCGCCGCCATCACCCCTAGCACTACCACCAGTGTCAGCGCCGGGTACATCAGCAACCGCCGCGTCTGCGAAATCAGTTCGTCCTGCCAGCGGATGGTGTCCGCGAGGTTCTTGAATATTTCCGGCAATTGCCCGGACTGTTCACCGGCGCGAATCAGGCTGACAAAAACGCGGTCGAACACGTCGGGATGGGTGTTCATGCATTGCGACAACACATTCCCGGCCTCCATGTCCTCCGTCATGACGGTGAGCACTTCGCGGAAGCGCGGCGAATCAAGGGTGTCGCGCATGTCGCGCAGGCCGTCGAGCATGGGAATGCCCGATCGCACCATCTGTTCCATGTCAAAGCAGAAATTTACAAGATCCTGTCTGGTGATAGCACCGCCGGCCGCCAGCGTCGTCGACGTTTGCCGATCCACCGGCTTGCAGGTAATCAGATCGAGGCCCATGCGGCGCAGACGCAATTCGAGATCGATCTCGTTGACGGCGTCGAGGCCGCCGCGCGCCGGTTGGCCGGTTCGGTCGATTGCTTTGTATTCGAATGAAGGCACGGCTGGTGCGCTCACTCAGTCGCACATCGGCGTGTGACGCCGACGTGGCGTGGTGACTGTGATGTTCCGTAGCGCGAAATAAAGCAGCTCACTGCCGCAGTCTCCCGGTGAGGTCAACCGTGCGCGCCACTTCAGACAGGCTGGTGCTGCCGTCAAGTACGCGGGCGAGTCCTTCTTCGGCCAGCGAGCGGAATCCCTTGGATACGGCTTCGGCGCGCAATTCCTTGGCCGTGGCGCGACGGGCCACCAGTTCATCAATGTCAGCGTCCATCACCAGCAATTCCATGATCGGGGTGCGGCCGCGATAACCTTTGCCCGAACAGTTTTTGCAGCCGACCGGACGGTAGATGAACGAGACCGACTGCCCCATCGGACCTAGCAACGAGCGTTCTTCCTGCGATGGCGCATAGGCTTCCTTGCAGTTCGTGCAGAGTACGCGTACCAGACGCTGGGCAATGATGCCGATGATGTTGCCGGCCATGATTTCCGGCTGTACGCCGATGTCCATCAATCGCGGAAACGCGCCCAGCGCGGAATTGGTATGCAGCGTGGTGAACACCTGGTGACCGGTCATGGCTGCGCGAAACGCCATTTCGGCCGTTTCCTTGTCGCGCACCTCGCCGACGAGAATGATGTCCGGATCCTGGCGCATGATGGAGCGGATGCCGTTGGCGAAATCCATGCGTGCCACGTCGCTGACGGAGGTCTGACGCATCAGTGTCAGCGGATACTCGACCGGATCTTCCAGTGTCATGATGTTAACGGTCTCATCATTGACCTGTGCCAGCAGCGAATACAGCGTGGTGGTCTTGCCGCTGCCGGTCGGTCCGGTGACGACGAGGATGCCTTCCGGACGGGACAGCATGATCTCCAGTTTTTGCATGGTGTCAGCGGACAGATTCATGCGATCCAGATCGACAATGGATTTTTCACGATCCAATACGCGCAGCACGATGTTCTCGCCGTGAATGGTTGGCTGCGTTGACACACGGAAATCGACCGGACGACCGTTCAGCGTCAGTGACAGGCGACCGTCCTGTGGCGCGCGGGTCTCGGCAATATTCATGGTGCTGACTACCTTCACGCGCACCGTAATGCCCGCCATGTAGGTTTTGTGCAGACTGCGTACGGTTTCAAGTACGCCGTCAATGCGGTAGCGGATGCGCAGAAAGGCGTACTCGGGTTCGAAGTGGATATCCGAGGCGCCGCGCTTGACCGCATCGACAAGAATCGCGTTGACCAGCCGCACCATTGGTTGCGTGTACTCGTCGCCGCCAGCCGCAAGGCTGTCGTAGTCAATTTCACCGGTTTCGATTTCAGTCAGGATGCCATCGACGGACAACTCGTGGCCGTAGAACTGATCGATGTAATCACTGAGCTGTGCTTCGGCGGCAAGCTGGGTTTTTAATTCCATCTGCGGCCCCAGCATGGCCCGCAACTGGTCCAGCGCCACCACATTGAAAATCTCGGTGGTGGCAACCGTCAGCACGTTTTCCGCCGGATCGTAGGCGATCGGCAGCAAATGGTTGCGGCGCGCAAAGTCTTCGGGTACCAGACTCAGCGCTTCGGAGTCAGCGATGACCTGGGCGAGGTCGATCGATTCCTGACCGACCGTGCGCGCCATGATGTCGCGGATGGCGGTCTCGGTGACGAAGCCGAGACGCACCATCAGGCGTCCGAGGGGGATGTTGCTGTTGCGCTGCTCGGCGAGAACGATCGCCAGTTGATCCTTGGTGATCAGTCCCTGCTGTACCAGCAGTTCGCCCAGCCGTAATTTTTTCCGTTGTTCGGCCATTGCGCCAGCCTTCTTCCGGTTACTGCGGCTGCGAAGCCAATTGACGGATGCGCTCTTGCGCTTGCGCCAGATTGAAGCCGGCGCGACCCGTTGCGGCGGCCTGTGTTATGGCGCGCTGGTAGAAATTGACGGCGAGTTTGGACTGGCCGACGTGCTCCAGGCCGACAGCAAGGTTATAGGCATAGTCGGGATTGGCCTGGTCGCGATGATGGGCCTGAAAGTAGGCTTGTTGCGCTTCCGCCCATCGCGATTGGTCAGCAAACAGATTGCCCAGCGTGAAATACAACGATGGCATGGGATCGCGCGAGATCAGCTGTTTCAGTTTGGATTCGGCCGATACCGGGTCAGCCTTGCCGAGCAGGGCGATCAGCCCGGACTGGGCATAGGCGTTGCGCGGCTCCAGATCCAGCACATTGAAATAGAGTCGGCTCGCTTCTTCAGTCTTGTTTTCCTGCATGGCGATCGCAGCGAGGCCGAGCAGTGCCTGCACGCTGTGCGGTTCGCTGCGGGTGGCGTCGCCGTAGAACTGGCGCGCGGCGTCAAGATTGCCCGATTGCAGCGCGGCATATCCCTGGCTGAGGCGTGGATCCAGTCGCGGTTCAGCACTGCCGGCGCTGATCCGGATCGCATCGCGTGCCCGTGTTGGAGCGGGTGCTGCGGCCGGCGCAATTGATGCTGCGCGTCGCGCTGCGGTTGTGGCAGACGTCGCGGGCGCGTCTGTTCCGGCGCCGGCCGGGGCAATCACGCGGCCGGTTGCGATAGGCGCAGCCGGCGCAGTGGGTTGCGGTGATGGCGCCTGGCCTAGCGGAGATTGCGGCTTGGGCGCGGGCGGTTTCGCCACAAACAGTCCCGGGTTGGTAATCTGCAAATAGACGTAAACGCCGATGGCAATCACGCCTATGGCGCCAGCAATGCCGAGAGCCATCGCCGGGCGTATGCGCGAACCGGTCGGGGTTGCACTGGTCGCGGAAGCTTGCAGTACTGTGGCTGCGCGCGCCTGCTCGCGGCTCGCGCGCGGAGCTGCTGCAGTCTGCGGCGTTGTCGATTCAGGCGACGCCGCTGCGGCATGCACCGGCTCCAGCGTCAGTTCCATCGCCGACGGATTTGCTGCAGGTGATGACGCAGCCGCTGGAGCGGCCGCGGGGGCAGCAGCAGTCGGCGCAGGCGTTTGCTGCACTTCGCCACGATCCTTGGCGGCCTTTTCCAGGGCCTTCATCAACAGACTCATGGGGCGGCAGCGGGCTTGGGTGCGGGGGCAGTAGTGGACTGGGCTTGCGGCAGGAAGCGCTGAAAGAATTTCAGTTCGTCGCTTTCCAGTGATGGGTTCGGGATGATCGTCGGTCGGAGGAAGATGACCAGCTCCGTTTTGCTTGCGCTTTCGTTGCGGAAACGGAACAGTTCGCCGGCATCGCCAAGATTGTCGGCCCCGGGTATTTGCTCACGATTGCGGCGCGTGTCGTCCTGCATCAAACCGCCCAGAATGACGGTCTGACCGCTGCCGACCTGCAGCACGGATTCCATTTCGCGCACCTGTATTTGCGGTACGGGGTTGGAGATGGGCGCAATATTGCAGCCGATGGCGGGCACTGGAATGCCGCACGGGTTGGCGAGGGACGGATTCGGGTCATTTACGAATGGTTGAGAAGGGCGCAGCCGGCTGATGGTCGGGCGTACGGTCAGCAGCACACGGCCATCTTCGTTGATCTGTGGCGTCACACCCATCACCATGCCCACGGCAACCGTTTTTGCGGTGGTATTGAAGGTGGTCAGCGAGGGTCCGGTCGTTGACGTCGTGGTCTGCGCCTGCACCTCAAAATACACAATGTTATCGACCACCTTGAGCAGCGCCGTCTGGTTGTTCAACGCCATCAGCTTCGGGCTCGACAGCACGCGCGAATTGCCGAATTCCTGCAGCAGTTTCACCGTGCCGCTGATATTGCCGAGGTTGGTCACGGGATTGACGTAGCCGATGGTCAGTGCGTTGCCGGCTGCGGCGCCCGCAGCCAATGCAGCACCACTGAAACCGCCCAGCAGCGTTTGTGTGATATTGAGGCCGCCGCTGATCGCCAACCGGCTCCAGTCAATACCGCCCTGGTAGGCGTCGGACAGCGATACTTCGACGATGGTGGCTTCGATCAACACCTGGCGCTGGACGGAGCTGACGACGCTGTCTATGTGCGTCTGTATCAGTTGGTGTTGCGTATCGGTGGCATTAATCGTAATCACACCGGAGGCTGCATTGACGACCACATCGTCCGGCACCAGCGAGGCCTGTGACGAACTTCTGCCGGGCGCGCTGATGGTGGCGCCGGCGAGATTCGGTGCGCCGGCACCGGCGCGGCTCGCAGCTTCAATCTGTTTGACGCGCAAATCCTGCTCTTGCCTGACCAGCGCCATGCGCTCGGCCCGTGCTTCGGCACTCAGGTTTTGCAGGCGCGTCGAGTTCAGGATGGAGCGGATGTTGTCGCGCAACTGATCCCAGAAATTATTGCTGGACGTGGATTTGACGACGGTGTTCGAGCCCGATGTGGATCCCCCGGCGCTGCCGCCCGATGTAGTGGAGATTTCACCTGACGCGCCGATGGTCGATGTGGTGTCCCGCGTCATGTTGACGTAGTTCACGCGATAGGTTTTTACGTAGGGCACGTCGGGCGACACGATGATGGTGTTGCCCTCGGTGCGGTAACGCAGATTGATCTGCTTGGAAATACGCTCGAGGATCGCCGGCAGCGTTTCGTTGATCGCATTGAGGCTGACCAGTCCGACGAGGCCCGAATGGATATCGATGTTCTGCTTGGTATCGCGGGCCAGCGCCAGCAGCAATTCCTTGACTGGCACTTCGTTGACTACGACGCTGTAAGTCTGCGGTTTGATCTGTGCTGTCGGTGGCGGTACCAGCGGGGTCACCCGCGCCGGTGGCGGGATGGCTGCGGCAGCAGGCGGGGCCTTGGCAGCAGGGGCGGCAATATGCCCTTGCGATGGCGGAATATAGGGACGGATCTGCGCACAACCCGCTAATGCCAGCGCAGCGGCACAGGTGACCCACAATGCACGTGGCCCGCAGGAGTTTTCGGGCATCGCTGCGTGGGCCTGTTCCGTATGGTGCCGGCAGGTTACTGACCGTTCGGGCATATTCTCAATCTCCCCTGACTGCATCGACTGTCTCACGTTGCGAGTTTTAATTTCAACAGACGGCGTGTGTTAAGAAGCTTTTTGTCTTTCTACTTCTGACTTTATGCCTTGCACCGTACGCAGCAAGGGCCTATACGCTTGCAGGAATGATGGCAATTGTGCCATTGCTGCCTGAGCTGCGCGCTGGCTGTCGAAGTTGCCCAATACCACTGTCAGGAACGGCGCACCTTTCGCCGAGGTACGATACACAAAAAGATCATTGATTTCAATGATTTTTGTGATGATCTTAAGGTGTTGGTTAAGCTGGGCTTCGTCGTTCGCACCGAGCAACTGGATGGCATAGGCTTCTGGCTTTGCACTTGAAAGCCACACACTGGTTGCGGCAAGTCGGATTTCCAGCAAATTGTCCTCTGGGCTGACTGCAGGCGCCAACTGGGTGGTCTTGTCTGCAGCTGGCAGTTCCGAGGGTTTTGGTGTGATCGTTATTTCAGCCGATGATTTTTCATAATCGGTTGATTTTATTGATTTATTTTTGACATTGTCGACTATGGCGACGGGTGCGGTTGGCGCCGCCGGTGCCGTAGCGACCGGTGTCGTAGCAGCGCTCACGGCCGACGTCGGCGCTGCAGCCGGGTTCGCCACGGCACGTTGGGCATCGCTGCCGATCCAGGCATACAAAAGTCCCGCGCCCGCGATCATGCCCCCGCACAGCAGCAGCAGGACATAGCTGAGGCGCGGCTGACCTGCGGGAGGCAGTGGCTGGCGGGCGAATTCGCTATCGCGGACAGCAGCATCGATATGCTTGCGGTGGATGGTGTGGGTGTTTTCCGAAAACGCCGCCAGCAGCGCCTTGTCGGCTATCAGATTAATGCGCCGGGTCAGTCCGCCGGAAATGCGCACGATTTCCCGGACGATGCCGTCGCTGAAGAGGTCGGGGCCACGATAGCCGGCGGCGCGCAGCCGGAACATCAGATATTCGCGGGATTCCGGCGCGGTCAGTGGTTCCAGCCGGAAGCTGTGGGTGATGCGCTCTTTCAGTTGACGGATCTGCGTCTGGCGCAGGTTGTCATCGAGTTCAGGCTGGCCAAACAGCACGATTTGCAGCAGTTTGTCCGACTTTGTTTCCAGATTCGACAGCAGGCGGATTTCTTCCAGCGTTGCAATCGGCATGCCCTGTGACTCCTCGACAAACAGCACAACGCGCTTGCCGTCAGCATGCCGTTTCAGCAGATAATCCTGAATCGAGTGCATGACCGCCAGACGGCTTACGTTGCTGTCTGTGTCCAGTTGCATCTCAAAGGCGATAGCGTGGAGGATTTCGTCCGGGGAGACGCTGGGATTGGCGAGATAGACGGTTTCGACTTGCGCCGGGAGACGGGTCTGCAACATGCTGCAAAGCATGGTTTTGCCGCTGCCGACTTCCCCGGTGACCTTGACGATGCCTTCACCCTGCGTAATGGCGTAGATCAGCGCTTCCAGTATCGGACCGCGATTACCGCCGCCAAAAAAGAAATCCGTATTCGGCGTGATCTTGAACGGTGCTTCAGTCAGTCCGAAATGCTCGTAATACATGACTTATTTCTCCTCTCCGGCGTCGTCCTGCGACTGCATGCGGCTGTATAGCGTGGTGCGGTGTACGCCGAGGCGCTTGGCGGCCTGCGACAGATTGCCGTGGGTCAGTTCAAGGGCGGCTTCGACGAATCCGCGCTCCCAGCGTCTCAGCATATCGTCCAGCCGGAAATCGGGATCGTTTTCCAACTGACGCCGCGCCATTTCGACCAGCGCACGTTCGTCGGTTGCCGGGATGAGGTTGTCGTCGGCGATAGTACTTTTTTGATCAAGTTCTGCCTTCAACATGTCCGGCGTCACTGTCGTGCCGACGTATTTGGTGCAAAGTCGGATCACAATGTTGCGCAGTTCGCGCACGTTCCCGGGGAAACCGTAGTTGCTCCAGACGCGCAAGGCGTCCGCGTCGAGAGCCGCCGGGCGGCCGCCGATCTGGTGGGCATAGAAATTCCGGTAATGATCGAGCAACAGCAGCTTGTCGTCTTCCAGTTCGCGCAGTGCCGGCACGCTGATGGTAAATACGGACAGCCGGTGATAGAGGTCGGCACGGAAGCGATTGGCGCGTATCTCGTCGCGCATGTTGCGATTGGTGGCTGTGACGATGCGGGCGTTGGAGACGCGGCCCTGCGTTTCGCCGACGCGCTGGAATTCGCCGTTCTCAAGCACACGCAGCAGTTTGGCCTGAAGTTCCAGGGGCAGTTCGCCGATCTCGTCGAGGAACAGCGTTGAGTCTGCCGCGTCTTCAAAATATCCCGCACGCGCGGTGACTGCGCCGGTGAAAGCGCCTTTGGCGTAGCCAAACAATGTAGGCTCGACCAGCGTGGGTGAAATTGCGGCGCAGTTCAGTGCAAGAAAAGGTTTGGCGGCGCGGCGGCTTTGCCGGTGCAGCGCCTGCGCCACCAGTTCTTTGCCGCTGCCCGATTCGCCTTCGATCAATACCGGGAACGGCGCATCGGCGAACTGCGTGATTTGTTGACGCAGCTTCTGCATTGGCGGACTGTTGCCAAGCAATCCCGATTCTGCGTTGGAATTTTCAGCACTGCTGACATTGAGTGCCTGTCTCAGCAACGCCCGCAGATTTGCAGGTTCCACCGGTTTGGCGACGAAATCGATCGCCCCCAGTGTGCGCGCATGGCGGGCGTTGGCTTCGTCATTCTGGCCAGACAACACAATGATCTTCATCGTCGGCGCTGCGGCGATCAGCTCCGAGATCAACTGGAAGCCCTCGTCCGGGCGGTGCGGTTGTGGCGGCAGCCCAAGGTCGATCAGCGCCAGTTGCGGGGGCGCATCCAGCTGGCGCAGCAGCGCCTTCGCGTGCGGTCGTGATTCCGCGGTAAGTACGTGGAATTCCTCGCTCAGGACATAACTCAGCGTGGCGACGATGGCAGAGTCATCGTCAACGATCAGCAGTTCCGGTTTGGCTGTTGCGGTCACGCCGTTGACTATGCCTTTGATGATGGTTGATGGTCGCTAGCAAAAGCGCCGATCCAGTGTTTTCCTAACTTCCTGAAATCACTTGATATTGTGACAGATTGGCGGGCTGCCGTGGGCGACCGCAGAGCTTACTGCGGCGTTACCGGCTCTGCGACGCACGCCAGGTAGGCCTGCTCGAGGTCAGGCGCACCATAGGCTGACATGAACGCGGCGGGCGTGCCGGCATAGTGCAACCGCCCGCGATGGATGACGGCCATGCGATCGCACATTTCACCGACGTCATGCAGCGCGTGGGAGGTCATCAGCACAGTGCGTCCTGCGGCGTGCTGCGCTTTCAGCTCACGCTTGAGCAACGCGCGCGCTTTGGGATCGAGGCCGCTGGTCGGTTCGTCGAGAATCAGCAGATCCTTGTCCGACAGCAGACACGCGGCGAGACCGAGTTTTTGGGTCATGCCTTTTGAATAAGCGCGCACCGGCTTGTCGAGCGCGGCAGCATCAAGTTCGAGGGCGCCCAGCGTGGAGACGGCGCGTTGCTCGTCGTACGCGCGGTGGTGCAACTCGGCTGTATAGCGCAGAAAATCCCGGCCGTTCAAATAGTAAGGAGGCACGAAGCGTTCCGGCAGAAAGGCCAACCGGCCACGCGCCGCCGTTTGCCGGTGCGGCACGCCAAAGAGATGGATGGTTCCGGCCTGGATGTCGCAAAAATCGAGTGCGCACTTGATCAGCGTGGTCTTGCCGGCGCCGTTTTCGCCAACCAGCCCGAAAGAATCGCCTGCCGGGATGTCCAGCGACAAATCTGCCAGCACCACTGTGCCAGAGTAAGATTTTTGCAGATTGCGGATTTGCAGCGCGGGATCAGACATGCGTCGTAACTGGGGCCTGTTAACCATGGTTTCGTGAGAGGCGTTGTGTCCAAAATCGTCAGTGGCAAGGCGCTTGCCGCAGCCCATATCGAGTATATGGGCAAGGCAATCAACGCCGCCAGTGGCGATTTTGGACACAACCCTTCGGGACGGGACGATCTGGCCCCAGGGCAGTGTCGCACCTTCGCTTATTTGCCGTCGGGCAAACCGCGCTCGGCGCTTCTCGCCCTGGGGCCAAATCGTCGCCGTCGCATTCATGAAACTATGGTTAACAGGCCCTGGCCGAAAGCGCCGGAAGGGTAAACACCGGCCTCACATACTTCGACTGCCTGACCGGAGTGCGCGCACGCCGGACGCAGTGTGTCAATCACGGTGCATGGTGACTCACGTCACGGTTTGGTGGAGGCTTGAATCTCGTTTAAAATCCGCCTTTTACCGGGCCACCGCTGGCGAACTTGTGACTGCCGACAATCTCATCGAAATCAAGGATGTCAATTTCGCCTACGGACGGCGGCCGATACTCACCGGCATCAACATGACCATCCCGCGTGGCAAGGTGGTTGCGCTGATGGGCATCAGCGGCTCCGGCAAGACGACGCTGCTGCGCTTGATCGGCGGCGTCATGAAACCGAGCTCGGGTGAGGTGTGGATCGACGGTCAGTGCACCAGCAAGCTCGATACGAAGGGCATCTACCGGATGCGCCGCCGCCTGGGCATGCTGTTCCAGTTCGGCGCGCTGTTCACCGATCTGTCGGTGTTTGACAATGTGGCGTTCCAGATGCGCGAACATACGGAGTTGCCCGAGAGCATGATCCGCGATCTGGTGATGATGAAACTGCACGCGGTGGGGCTGCGTGGCGCGCACAAACTGATGCCTGCGGAGTTGTCCGGCGGCATGGCGCGCCGGGTGGCGCTGGCGCGCGCGATCGCGCTCGATCCGATGATCATGATGTACGACGAGCCGCTCACCGGGCTTGATCCTATTTCGCTGGGCGTGATTGCCAATCTGGTGCGCGAGCTGAACGATACGTTGGGTACCACTTCACTGGTGGTGACGCACGACGTACAGGAAGCGCTTGATGTCGTCGATTACGTGTATTACCTGTCAGACGGCAAGATGATGGCGCACGGTACGCCGGAAGAGTTGCGCGCCAATCCCGATCCACTGGTACACCAGTTCGTTTATGGCGAGGCGGAGGGCCCGGTAGCCTATCAGTATCCCAGCGGGGATTTCGCAGCCGAACTGAAAATGAAGGGTGTAGAGGGGCGCCGTGCCGCATAGAACCCTGCCGTCTATACGCAGCATCGGCGCCAACGCCATCGATAGTGTGCTGCGTTTGGGCTACGCAGCGCGCTTTATCGGCCTGACGCTGGCGCATTCGGGTAGCTGTTTTGCGCGGCCGCGACTGATCGTGCGCGAACTGTATTACACCGGCGCACTGTCGCTGATCATCATCCTGGTATCGGGTTTGTTTGTCGGCATGGTGCTGGGATTGCAGGGCTACCAGACGCTGACCACTTATGGCTCGGAATCCGCGTTGGGGGTACTGGTGGCGCTGTCACTGGTGCGCGAACTGGGGCCGGTGGTATCAGCACTGCTCTTCGCCAGCCGTGCCGGCTCGGCAATGACTGCGGAAATCGGCCTGATGAAGGCGACAGAGCAGCTCTCGGCAATGGAAATGATGGCGGTTGATCCGATCGCGCGCGTGGTGGCGCCGCGGTTTTGGGCGGGCGTGATCTCGATGCCGCTGCTGGCAGCGATATTCAGCGCCATGGGCATATTCGGCGGCTACGTCGTCGGCGTGGTGCTGATCGGCGTTGATGAGGGCTCATTCTGGTCGCAAATGCAGAGCTCGGTAGATGTGCGGGAAGACATCATCAACGGCGTGATCAAGAGTTTTGTGTTCGGAGTCGCCATTACCTGGATAGCATTGTTTGAGGGGTATGACGCGCCGCCGACCGCAGAGGGAGTTTCGGGCGCGACAACGCGCACCGTGGTAACGTCGTCCTTGGCGGTGCTGGGCCTCGATTTCATCCTGACTTCATTCATGTTCAGAGGTATTTAGATAGTTCAGCGGTGCTTAATGGGTAGAGGTGCGTAATGGAACGTTCTATGCTGGATTTATGGGTGGGCATATTTGTAGTCGCGGGCATGGCCGCGCTGGTGATCCTTGCCTTCAAGGTCGGCAACATGTCGAACTTTGGCGGCGGCGATACCTACGAAATCAGTGCCAACTTTGACAACATCGGCGGCTTGAAGCCGCGTGCACCGATCAAGAGCGCGGGCGTTGTGGTTGGACGAGTGACGGCGATCAGCTTCAATAATGAGCGGTTCATGGCGAAAGTGACGCTGGCGGTGGACAGGACATACAAGTTTCCGAAGGACACCACGGCGTCGATACTGACCTCCGGGTTGCTCGGCGAACAGTATGTCGGGCTCGAAGGCGGCGGCGATGACAAGATGCTGAAAGCGGGCGATTCCATCCGGCTAACCCAATCCGCCGTGGTGCTGGAGAAATTGATCAGCCAGTTCCTGTTTGATAAGGCAGCCGAAGGGGCTCCGGCCAAAAAATAAGGCAGCCGAAGGGGCTCCGGCCAAAAAATAAGGCGGCCGCGGGATTGCCGGAGAAGAAATATAATGCAAAGCGGAAAGCAGATTAATGGAGCAAGTTATGCGTAACCTATTGTTTATATTCATATATGTTTCATTCTTTGGTTTGCAGCCGGCGGTTGCGGCGGAGCTGGTCGCGCCCGATGTGCTGGCGCGCAGCGTGACTGACGAAGTGGTCGGCATCCTGCGCACCGACAAGGACATTCAGGCCGGCGACCAGCGCAAAGCGCGCGATCTGATCGAAACCAAACTCGCGCCGCATTTCAACTTTTCTGGCATGACCCGGCTCGCTCTCGGCAAGAACTGGAGAGCGGCCAGCCCGGATCAGCGCAAAGCGCTGGTTGCCGAATTCCGCGCACTGCTGGTGCAGACCTACACAGCGTCTCTGATGCTCTACAAGGATCAGCAGATTGATTACCGCCCGCTGAAGATCGCACCGGAAGACAATGACGTGGTGGTGCGCTCGCTGGTGCGGGCGTCTGGTGGCGGCGAGCCGGTGCAGGTGGACTACGGCTTGGAGAAACTCGATGGCGGCTGGAAGGTTTACAACGTCAAAATCGCTGGCATCAGCCTGGTCGAATCGTACCGCAGCACCTTTAACACCGAGATTCAGAGAAATGGCATGGACGGCCTGATCAAGACACTGCGCGACAAAAATCATGCGCTGATCGCGCAGTCGGACAAATGATCGACCGTGCATGATTGAATGTAATGAGGGGCGCTGCACGTTGCAGGGCGCCGTCAATCTGGAAAACGCGCTGGCGTTGCGCGAAGACGGTTTGCGGTTGTTTATTGCACCCGAAGTCATACTGGATCTGTCCGGTGTCACCGAAGTCGACTCGGCCGCAGTGAGTCTGTTGTTTGAATGGCGCCGCGCCGCACTGGCGGCCGACCGCAGTATCCGCTACGTCAATCTTCCGGAAAATCTCACCAGCCTGGCGAAGCTCTACGGCGTCACGGAACTTGTCGGCGCGGAATAGGGTTGGCGGACTGCGCGGCGGCGCCCGTACGCTGTGCGCCCATAGCCGGTCATGACACCCGCCATCGAAGTCATTGATGTCACCAAGCACTACGGTGATCTGCAGGCGCTGGCCGGCATCAGCCTGAACATTGCGCCGGGAGAATTTTTCGGACTGCTGGGTCCGAACGGTGCGGGCAAGACCACGCTGATCAGCATACTCGCCGGATTAACGCGAGCGAGCAGCGGCACCGCCCGCGTCATGGGCCACGATGTGGTGGTCGATTACCGCGCGGCGCGGAGCGCGCTGGGTGTGGTGCCGCAGGAGCTGGTGTTCGATCCCTTTTTTACGGTACGTGAGGCGCTGACCATCCAGTCCGGGTATTTCGGGTTGCGCGACAACCGCGCGTGGATTGACGAGGTGATCGAGCATCTCGATCTGGGTGACAAGGCCGACGTCAACATGCGCACGCTCTCCGGCGGCATGAAGCGGCGGGTATTGGTGGCGCAGGCGCTGGTGCACAAGCCGCCGGTCATCGTGCTCGACGAGCCGACCGCAGGTGTTGACGTCGAGCTGCGCCAGGCACTGTGGCGTTTTATCCGGCGGCTGAACCGCGACGGCCACACCGTGGTGCTGACGACGCATTATCTGGAAGAGGCCGAGACGTTGTGCAGCCGCATCGCCATGCTGAAGCAAGGGCGTATCGTCGCGCTTGACCGCACCGAAAATCTGCTGCGGCTGCATTCAGGCTGTTACGTTGAGTTGCGACTCACCGGGCTGCTGCCCGCGCCGCTGGAACCGCTGGTGGCTGAGCGACGCGAAGACGGCGCAATCCGTCTGGCGCTGGAGGAGTATGGTGAGGTCGAAACAGTGATGGCCGCGCTGCGTGCGGCGCACATCGGCGTGCAGGAGATGGAGATCATGCAGCCGGACCTGGAGGAAGTATTTGTGCAGATCATGAAAAAATCCTGATGAAGCGAGATGTTATGAAGCAAGATGTTATGAAGCGGGATGAGATGCCATGACCGGCTTCTACACCTTGTTCTACAAGGAATGGCTGCGCTTCTGGAAAGTCAGCGTGCAGACCGTGCTCGCGCCGGTGCTGACGGCGCTGCTCTACCTGCTGGTGTTCGGCCATGCGTTGCGCGGTCGGGTCGAGGTATTTCCGGGCATCGAATACACGACTTTTTTGATCCCCGGTCTGGCGATGATGTCGGTGCTGCAGAATGCCTTCGCCAATGCGTCATCGAGCCTGATGCAGTCCAAAATGACCGGCAACATTGTATTCGTGTTGCTGCCGCCGCTGTCACACCGCGAATTTTTCCTGGCCTATCTGCTGGCGGCGATGGCGCGCGGCATCATCGTCGGCGTGGGTGTGCTGCTGGCGTCGCTGTGGTTCGTGCCGCTGCCGCTGGCACATCCGTTGTGGGTGCTAGCCTTCGGTGTGGCCAGCTGCGCAGTGATGGGGACGTTGGGCATCGTTGCCGGCATCTATTCCGACAAGATTGACCAACTTGCGGCGTTCACCAACTTTATCATTCTGCCGCTCACTTTCCTGTCGGGCGTGTTCTACTCGATCCACTCTCTGCCACCGTTCTGGCAGCTAGCTTCACACCTGAACCCGGTGTTCTACATGATTGACGGTTTCCGCTATGGGTTCTTCGGTGCAGCTGACGCGGCGCCGTGGTTGAGCCTGACTATTGTCGGTGCGAGTTTTATCGCCTTATCATTGCTGACCCTGACGCTGCTGCGTACAGGTTATAAGTTGAGACCTTGAATCGTGAGAACTTTAATCGTAAGAACTTTAATCGTAAGACCCTGAATCGAGTATTCCATATGGCGACAGCTGAAAGCATCAAACAATCCATTACCGCCGGCCTTGAGTGCCTGCACGTCGAAGTTGACGGCGACGGCCATCACTGGGAGGCTGTCATTGTCAGCCCGGCTTTTCGCAGCAAGAACAAGGTGCAACAGCACCAGCTTGTCTATAAGGCGCTCGGTGACCGCATGCGCGAGGAAATCCACGCGTTGTCGATGAAGACTCTGACACCGGAAGAGTGGACGAGCTGACGATCGGCGTCAGTGTTTAGGAAAGAACCATAAATGGACAAGCTGGTCATCGAAGGCGGCGTACCGCTGGCTGGAAGCGTAGCCATTTCCGGCGCCAAAAACGCCGCGCTGCCGATATTGACCGCAGCGCTGCTGACCGACGAGCCGCTAATCGTCGATAACGTGCCGCATCTGCGCGATGTCTCGACCATGCTCAATCTGCTGATGCAGATGGGTGTAACCGCAGTGTTGGACGAAAAAGGCAGCGTCGAATTGCGCGCGGCGAAGATCACCGATCCTGTCGCTTCCTACGAGCTGGTGAAGACCATGCGTGCCTCGGTGCTGGTGCTGGGGCCGCTGGTGGCTCGGCTGGGCGAGGCGCGGGTGTCGTTGCCTGGCGGTTGCGCTATCGGTCTGCGTCCGGTCGATCAGCATCTCAAGGGATTGCAGACGATGGGTGCCGCCATCGACATGGAGCACGGCTATATGATTGCACGCGCGAAACGGCTGAAGGGCGCGCGCATCCGCATGGACATCGTCACCGTCACCGGCACCGAGAATCTGATGATGGCGGCGACACTGGCCGACGGCGTCACCGTCATCGAGAACGCCGCGCGGGAACCGGAAATTCCCGATCTTGCCGCCTGCCTGACGGCGATGGGCGCGAAGATTAGCGGTGCGGGCACCGATGTGATCACCGTCGAGGGGGTGGCACGGCTGCATGGTGCGCGCCACGCGGTGATGCCGGATCGCATCGAAACCGGTACCTTTCTGGCGGCTGCGGCGGCCACCGGCGGTGATGTGCGGCTGACCGGCGCGCGTCCGCATACGCTGGACGCGGTGCTCGACAAGTTGCGCGAAGCTGGTGTGCGCATCGAAACCGGCGCCGACTGGATCCACGTCAAAGCCAATGGGGCGCTGCAGGCGGCCAGTGTGCGCACTGCGCCGTACCCGGCGTTTCCGACCGATATGCAGGCGCAGTTCATGGCGCTGAACAGCGTGGCGCAAGGCACCTCGCGGATGGTCGAAACCATTTTCGAGAACCGCTTCATGCATGTACAGGAATTGAGGCGCCTCGGTGCCGACATCGAGGTCGAGGGCAATGCCGCGATCATCAGGGGCGTGGCGCATCTGGACGGCGCCACGGTGATGGCCACCGACCTGCGCGCCTCGGCAAGCCTGGTGGTGGCGGGGCTGGTTGCGCGCGGCACGACGACGGTGGAGCGTATTTACCATCTTGATCGCGGTTACGAGCGCATCGAGGAAAAGCTGTCGCGGCTGGGCGCGCGTATCCGTCGGGAGCGCTGAAGAAACGCAGATTTTTTTAATCAACAAATGAATTAAACTCCTCCTCCCCCCGCTTGCGTGGGGAGGGTTAGGGTCAAGGGAACACTTGGAGCGAAGCAGAGGGGAGGTTGGTCGATGCGTGATTACCAGTTGAGCAAACTGTTTTTCGATCTGCAGGATCCGGCGAAAGCTACCGAGTTTCGCGCCGGTCGCGCCCCGGTGCTGGATCGTTATGCGCTGCAGCCGGAAGTGCGCGCCGCGGTGGAAGCTGACGATGTGGCGTTTCTGTCGAAGCGGGTCAATCCGTACCTGCTGCGCTTCTATTTTCTGGTCGCCGGCATGCCGGAGGAAGAGTTTCTGAGCCGCATCCGCGCTACTGGAGCTACTCATGGCTGAACTCGCCGGTGTGTTTGCGGCCAGCCACGGACCGTTGATTATCCGTAAGTGGGCGGTGGTGCCGCCTGCTAATCAGCTGGTGCTGAACAACGCGTTCGCCGAATTGGGCCGGCGTATTCAGGCGGCGCGGCTCGACGCGCTGGTGATCATTTCGCCCGACCACTGGGTCAATTTTTTTCTCGACAACCTGCCGATGATCTGCATCGGCGTCGGCGAAACCCACGACGGACCCAACGAGCCGTGGATGGCAAAGGAGTTTCCGCACCCGACGCTGCCGGGGCACCCGCAGCTTGCACACCACATTCTCGACACCGCGCTGGCGTCGGGTTTTGAGCCATCAGTGTCGCACCGGATGATTCTCGACCACGGTTTTTGCATTCCGCTGCTGAAGGCAGGGATCGCGCCGCTGCCGATCGTGCCCGTCGTGTTCAACGACATCGAGCCGCCGTTTCCGTCAGTGTCGCGTTGTTATGCCTGGGGTGAAATGCTGGCGCGGGCGATCACCAGCATGCCCGGCAAGCTGCGCGTTGGCGTGCTCGGCAGCGGCGGGTTGAGTCACTCCATCGGCGAGGCCACCATGGGCTTGATTGAGGAAGAATTCGACCGCGAATGCCTCGCCCATTTTCAGCATGGCGATCCGGCGGCGTTGTGTGCTTTCCTCGAGCAGCGCCTGCCGCAGGTCGGCAACGGCGCATCAGAGATTCGAAACTGGGTTGCCGCGCATGGCGTCGCCGGCGGGCGGGGTTTCGACTTGATTAATTACAGCGTAGTGCCCGAAGTGATTGTCGGCTGCGGGTTTGCGGCGTGGAATCTGGCTGCACGCAGTTAATCTGCGTCGCGGAAATACGCGTATTCAGTTATTTCATCGCCCGGGCAGCAGGACTTCAGTGGTTTTCCCGCCATAGCCGTACTGCTGATCGCGTGCCTGAACGATGACGGTTTTGACCCCCGCTGGAATCTTCACTCCATACAAGTCCCGGGTGAACGGCTGCTCACTGGCGTGATCATGCAGCAACTTGCGTTCACCATACACCACACCCTCTTTGCTCTTGACGCGAATGGCATCAGCATATCTTCTCGCGGTGTCATAGGGCGACGAAACAGTGACATCGAAGTCAAACTCGCCCGCACCTTTGGCCTGAACTTTGGCGCTCATCACGTCGGGATGCTTTTGTTCCCAATTGGGCTTGGACTGCGCATGGGCGACGTTCATGGCGGTAACCATGACGACCAGCAGTGCAACGGCGAGACGGCGATTCATGGGTTCGATGGTACCGGTTGCGGGAGTGAATCCCGATTGCTTATCTGGCGCGGCAATGTGAAGCGTAGACTGGCAAGGCCACAAGCCCGATAAATTACGTAACTTGTTGTTTTAATTGATATTTTGTGCAGGCAGATCGAGGTCTGCAGTATAGGCATTTTGCTTGTAGTGAAACGGCACCGGGCCGTCGGGCAGGCCGCCGATGAATTGTTTGACGAACGGATCTTCGGATTTCTTCACTTCTTCCGTCGTGCCTTGCGCGACGACCTTGCCATCCGCGAGGAAATATACGTAGTCGATTGCCCTCAGCGATTCCTGCGCGTCGTACGAAACTACGATCGAGGTCACGCCCAGCGCATCATTCAGACGGCGAATCAGTTTGCCGACGACATTGCACGAAATCGGATCAAGCCCGGCGAAGGGTTCGTCGTACATGATCAGATCCGGATCGAGCGCAATGGCGCGGGCGAGACCGACACGCCGCACCATGCCGCCGGAGCATTCGGACGGCATCAGCTGTGCCGCGCCGCGCAGACCCACTGCACTCAGTTTCATCAGCACGAGGTCGTTGATCATGTCTTCCGGCAGATCGGTTTTCTCGCGCATCTGGAAAGCGATGTTCTCGAACACCGAGAGATCGGTGAACAAGCCGCCCTGCTGGAACTGCATGCCCATGCGGCGGCGCAGGCGGTAGAGCGCGTCGCGGTCGATGTTGTGGATATCCTCACCCAACACGTGCACGCTGCCGCGCGCCGGTTGCAGTTGCGCGCCGATCAGCCGCATCAACGTAGTCTTGCCGCAGCCGCTGGCACCCATGATGCCGACGACTTTGCCGCGCGGTATCGTCAGATTCACGGATTTGAAAATTTCGTGGGCGCCGTAGGAAAACGCGAGATCGTTGATTTCTACGACATGGTCGGTGGTCGTCATTGCAGAGCCCGTGGTAGGGAAGGCGCAGTTTAACGGTTGTAACTGGTTTCGGGAACCGTTGTAGCGGTGCTAGAAGGCGAAAATACGTTACAATTCAGGACTTTCCGTGCGCCCGCCGGGTTTTGTCCGGCAGGCACCAGCAACCAACTGATCCTGCCCGGCCATGATTACGATAGCCCTGTCCAAGGGCCGCATTTATGACGAAACCGTGCCGCTGCTGAAGGCAGCGGGCATTGTCACGCGCGAGAATCCCGAAGCTTCGCGCAAGCTGATCCTGGCCACCAACCGCCGCAACATCCGCGTGATCATCGTGCGCGCCAGTGATGTGCCGACGTACGTGCAGTTCGGTGGCGCTGATCTTGGCGTTGCCGGCAAGGATGTGCTCGATGAACACGGTGGCACGGGCCTCTATCAGCCGCTGGATCTGCAGATCGCCAGGTGCCGGATGATGGTCGCCGTACGCAAGGATTTTGATTACGCCAGCGCAGTGCGCCGGGGTGCACGGCTGAAAGTGGCGACCAAGTATGTGCAGACTGCGCGCGAGCACTTTGCATTGAAGGGCATGCATGTCGATCTGATCAAGCTCTACGGCTCGATGGAACTCGCGCCGCTGACCGGGCTGGCGGACGCCATCGTCGATTTGGTGAGCACCGGCGGTACGCTGAAGGCGAACGGGCTGGTTGCGGTTGAAGAAGTTGCAGCCATCAGCTCACGGCTAGTGGTCAACCAGGCGGCGCTGAAACTGAAACGCGCGGAAATCCAGCCGCTGATCGACACCTTTGCCCGTGCGGTGGGTTGATCGTGCGCAGGCTCTCCACCAGCCAGGCTGATTTCGAAGCGCGCCTCGCCGAGCTGCTGGCGTTCGAAGCGGCGCAGGATCCGCAAGTCGATGTCACAGTGGCGGCGATTCTGGCCGACGTGAAAACACGCGGCGACGCCGCGGTCCTTGAGTACACCGCGCGCTTCGACCACGTGGCGGCGAGCTCACTCGCCGAACTGGAAATCCCCCGCGCCGAACTGCAGGCGGCACTGGCGCGCATCCCTGCTGCACAGCGCACGGCGCTGGAGGAGGCTGCCGCACGCGTACGTGGCTACCACGAGCGGCAGCGTGCCGAGTCCTGGGGTTATACCGACGCCGACGGCAACGAACTCGGCCAGCAAGTTACGGCGCTGGATCGCGCGGGATTGTATGTGCCCGGTGGCAAGGCGGCGTATCCATCGTCAGTGATCATGAATGCAGTGCCGGCAAAAGTTGCGGGCGTCACTGAAATCATCATGGTGGTGCCGACGCCGCACGGCGAAAAAAACGATCTGGTGCTGGCGGCTGCGGCAATCTGCGGTGTGGACCGCGTGTTCACCATTGGCGGCGCGCAGGCGATTGCAGCGCTGGCCTACGGCACGGCGACGATGCCGCAGGTGGACAAGATCGTCGGCCCCGGCAATGCCTACGTCGCCGCAGCGAAGCGCCGCGTGTTCGGCGTGGTCGGCATCGACATGGTGGCCGGCCCCTCGGAGATCCTGGTGATTTGCGACGGCACGGTGGACGCCGACTGGATCGCGATGGATCTGTTTTCGCAAGCCGAGCACGACGAGCTGGCGCAGGCGATCCTGCTTGCGCCGGACGCGCGGTTCATCGACCGGGTCGCCGCCAGTATCGAGCGGCAGCTCGCCAATATGCCGCGCCGCGACGTGATCCGGGCGGCGCTCGAAAAACGCGGCGCCCTGATCGAAGTGCGCGACCTCGAGGAAGCGTGCGCGCTCGTCAACCGCATCGCGCCCGAACACCTCGAACTTGCCGTCGCCGACCCCGACGCGCTGCTTGCGAAGATCCGCCACGCCGGCGCAATCTTCCTTGGCGGATACACCTGTGAAGCGCTCGGCGATTATTGTGCGGGGCCTAACCACGTGCTGCCGACCTCGCGCACCTCGCGCTTCTCGTCGCCGCTCGGCGTCTACGATTTTCAGAAGCGCACGAGTTTGATCGAGGTATCGCGCAATGGCGCACGCAAGCTTGGGCTGATTGCGGCAGAGTTGGCGGCTGGCGAGGGGCTGCCCGCTCACGCAAAATCGGCCCAGTATCGGATTCATCGATGAGCCGGTTCTGGAGCGCGGCGGTACGCGGCCTGACACCTTATGTTCCGGGAGAGCAGCCCAAACTGCCTAATCTGGTCAAACTCAACACCAATGAGAACCCGTACGGGCCCAGCCCGCGCGTGCTGGAGGCACTGCGCGCCGTAGTGGGCGATACCTTGCGGTTGTATCCCGATCCAGTAAGCGAACGGCTGAGGCAGGCGATTGCCCTGCACCACCAGGTGACGGCGGCGCACG
>JAQBGW010000054.1:0-36396 GCA_032128415.1 Betaproteobacteria bacterium
ATGCAACGACGGCAGAGGCCATCGCGGTGGCACAAAAAACCATCGAGGAATTCATGGTCCAGGCGCTCAAGCCCGGCATGGACAGCAAATCACTGTTTTTACAGTACCAGGAGCGCGGTGAACATCCGTTCATCTTCCGCAGCGACGACAAAACCTTCAATGTGCCCGGCTTCAACCACGCCCAATACGCGATGAAGCGCGCCACGGAGCTCTGCGGCGGGAAAACCTGAGCGCACTTCGCACACCCCGCAGTTGAGCCGCATAATAACGGCCCACGGCGGACAGCCCGCGACGACTTCGAAGGCGTCACCAAGCCGCCCGGAAACTCCGCCACCACGTCCGGCGCATTGCTTTTTCGTGCGAATGAACTTCCCCATTCTGCCGCACTCTTCCAATTTACCAGGCACATATAGTCATGAAAAACGAGAGTTTCATCCCCGGCAAAGACGCCTCTCTGGAGTCAACCATCGACACCATGCAGCGGAAGCTTGCGGCTCGCGGGTTTCATCTGAATGAATCGTCGTGGCTCAATCCGGTGGAGTCGATCTGGTCAGTGCATGTGCGCGACCACGAATGTCCCATGCTGTTCGCCAATGGCAAGGGTGCAACGAAGCTGGCGGCGCTGGCCAGTGCGCTGGGCGAGTTTTTTGAGCGTCTGAATACCCACTATTTCTGGACTCACTTTTATCTGGGCGCAACGCGCGCCAATCGCCCGTTTGTGCACTATCCGCAGGAGCGCTGGTTTGCGCCGACCAAGAACAACAAGTGGCCGAAAGAGCTGCTCAATCCAGAACTGCACAAGTTTTACAACCCTGGGGGCGACATAGCCGATCACGTACTGGTGGATCTGAACTCCGGCAACACAGAACGTGGTATCTGTGCGCTGCCCTACACGCGTCTGCGTGACGGCGCCGAGACGTGGATACCGGTAAACATCATCGGCAATCTGTATGTGAGTAACGGCATGGCGGCAGGCAACACACTGATGGAAGCGCGCAGCCAGGCCTTGTCAGAAATCTTTGAGCGAAATATCAAGAACCGCATCATCAGCGAAGGACTGTGTCTGCCCGAAGTGCCGGACGCAGTGATCGCCCGTTACCCGGGTATTGCCGCCGGCATCAAAGGCTTGCGCGATGCGGGCTTCGGCATACTGGTGCGTGACGCGTCGCTGGGCGGGCGTTATCCGGTGATGAACGTGACGCTGCTGCATCCTAAAGACCAGGGCTGTTTCGCCAGCTTTGGTGCGCACCCTCGTTTCCAGGTAGCACTGGAACGCGCGCTGACCGAGTTGCTGCAGGGCCGCGCACTGGATGCACTGGAGAGCTTTCCGGAACCAGGCTTCGACATGGATGAAATCACCATGGCATCCAATCTCGAAATTCATTTTGTTGATTCCAGCGGCGTGATCAGCTGGAATTTTCTGGGTGATACGCCGGATTTCCCATTCACCGACTGGAATTTCAGCACCACTACGGCGGAAGACTACGCCTGGCTGTGCAACTGCATCAAGGCCGAGGGCAAGGATATTTACGTGGCGGATTTCACTGAACAAGGCGCCTACAGTTGTCGCATCCTGGTGCCGGGGATGTCCGAAATTTATCCAGTGGAAGATCTGGCGTGGGAAAACAACAGCGTCGGCAACCGGATACGCCCGGCGCTGGTCAAGCTGCCCGCATTAAGCGATGCCGATTCGAAAACGCTGCTGGCTGATTTGCAAACACTGAATCTGAACGACGAGCGCCCGTTGTGGGAGATCCTCGGCCTGGCCATACCGGTGGATACCGTATGGAAGGAGTTACGCATCGGCGAGCTCAAGACCCTGCTGGCACTGGCGATTGGGGATGAAGACGCCATACGCGAAGGCTGCGACTGGATACATCACTTTCAGGAGATGAAGCCGGCACGCCGGCTGGTGTACCGCTGCATCGAAAGCCTGATGAATCTGGAAAACGCTGCCAATTTCCGCCGCTCGCTGGATTTGCTCTACGGCAAGGCAACGGTGCGCCAGGCGCAAGCTCTGCTCGATCGCAGTGAGAAATTTTTCGGATTGGTCACGCTGGGAGCAGATATGGAAGGCAGTGCCATGCACCAGACGCTGCTGGCTGCTTACGACAAGCTGTTTGCAGCGCCCGTCGCCTGAACGTTCGTATAATCCCGTCCGTTATTCGACAGTCTGCAGACGCATGAGACGCGCCGCCTCTTCAGCGCGCGCGTCGTCGATCTCGCGCATGATGCCGTCCATATCCACTGCCCCGACCTTGCGTTCATAGCGGCCGGTGAGCACCGTATCGGGTTTCAGTACGCCCTGCTGATACAGATCCCAGATCTCGGGGCCATAGTCGGTGTTCAGCAATTCCGGCGCAAAGCAGCCAAAAAACTCGCGGAGGTTGACCACATCGCGCACCAACATGCGCGCCGCATGGTTGTTGCCGGCAGCATCGACTGCCTGCGGCAGATCAATGATCACCGGGCCATCTGCTGCCAACAGAATGTTGAACTCCGACAAGTCGCCGTGGATCACCCCGGCGCATAACATGCGCACTACCTGCGTGAGCAGCATGGCATGGTACTCCTGCGCCTGCTCCGGCGTCAGCACCACATCGTTCAAGCGCGGCGCGGCTTCGCCGTGTTCATCGGCCACCAGTTCCATCAACAGCACGCCATCGAGAAAATTGTGAGGCGCGGGCACGCGCACGCCGGCGGCGGCCAGCCGGTACAACGCATCGACCTCGGCGCGTTGCCACACCGCCTCCTGCTGCTCGCGGCCGTAGCGGGTGCCCTTGGCCATGGCACGGGCCTGACGGGAATTCTTGACCTTGCGGTTTTCAGTGTAATCGACGGCCTGGCGAAAACTACGGTGCGTAGCTTCTTTGTAGATCTTCGCGCACAGCGTCGCGCCGCCACTGCGCACAACGTATACCGTCGCCTCCTTGCCGCTCATCAACTGGCGCACCACTGAGTCGATCAAGCCTTCTTCGATCAGAGATTGCAGGCGTTTGGGAGCTTTCATCAAGCCATTGTACGCTACCCGTGCGCGCGACTCCTATTGGGCGAACGCAATCTGTTCAATCTGCGGTAAGTTTGAATACGGCCCCAAGCGACGAGGCGAGTTCCATGATACCCACCAGTGCGGCGATCTCGACAATTTCCGCCGAATTGAAATGCTTCTCCAGAGCGGCATAAACCGTGTCGTCAACTGCACCCTGCCCTCGCACCATCGCTTCTGCAAAACGTAATGCCGCCGCATCGCGCGGCGGGAGCGCCAGGTAATCGCCGCGATCGATGGCGGCGAGCTCTGCTTCGGCTACGCCGTGTTTCAGCGCGTAGCGATAATGCGACGCAGAGGAATATTCAGAGCCACACAACCGTGCGGTGCGCCATGCGATTTTCTCCTTGAATGGGCGCTGCAGCACGCCGGTATCGAGCACGGCATGGAAGTACGCGCGGTGCGCAGCCAAGATCGCCGGCTGATGCGCCAACGTGCGATACATGCCGGGCACGTTCCCGCGGGTAGCGCGCAACTGGTCGAACACCGGCTTGAGTTCGGCGGGTTCGTTGGTGGGTGCTAGAGGCGGGATGCGCGCCATGATGACTCCTGGAATATCACCTATCGCGTCAAATCCGGCAGCGTCATGCCGACGCCAAGCTTGAGCGCTTTCTCATAAGCGCGAGCGGCAAGCGCGACATCCTCCATCGCTACACCCAGCGACTTGAACAGCGTGATGTCGTCGCGTGACTCGCGGCCCTTGAGCCTGCCGGCGACCACGTCGCCAAGACTGTGCACCTGATCCCACGACAGTTTGCCTTCCGCTACCGGGACGGCGAGATCCGTGGATTCGTAGCGCACTTGTTCGACATCGTCAGTCGCGATGAATTTCGCAGCAGCGACCGTCGCAGTGTCGAGTTCGCGCCGGTGCTCGAAGTTCGCACCGATGGCATTGATATGCACACCGGGGTTCAGCCACGCACCCTGCACCAGCGGCGCAGTGGCGGTTGTGGCAGTGATCAACAATTCGGCGCCCCGTACCGCCCCTTCCGGAGAATCAACACATAAGCATTTGATTTTATTAGTATTTTTTACATGCGCCGCGAAGGCCTCGCGGCTCTCGCGGCGCGGACTCCAGATCCGTATCTCGCGCACGGGCCGCACCGCACACACCGCCTCGACCTGCGTGCGCGCCTGCCGTCCGGAACCGAGCACTCCGAGTACGGACGCATCGGCGTTAGCGAGAAATTTGGTGGCAATGCCGCTCGCCGCACCCGTACGCAGCGCGCCCATCGCAAACACCTGCACCACCGCGCACAATTCACCTGTCTCTTCGCGATACAGACTGAACATGCGCCCGGCGTTACTGTGGAACACCGCAGTGCTGGCTACCTTGACGCCGTAATAACCGCGGTACGACAACACTGCCGCAGTAATACGCAGAGTACCGCCCTTGACCGGCACCCGCACCCGCGGCACGTTGATCACATGGCCGCGGCCCTGCTCGACAAATACCTCTTCAACGGCAGCGAGCGCATCCTCCATCGTGACCAGTCGCCGTACGCAGGCCTCGTCGAGAAACAGCGCCTCCGCCATGAGCCGGACTATTGCGGCCGGATGCCGGCGCTTTTGGCGATGGCGGCGATATCACGCAGTTCCTTGGCGATTTTCCGGTCGAAGGCTTCCGGCGTCAGTGGCGCGGGCTCCGCGCCCAGTGCGCGCATGCGGCTTGCAATGTCAGCAGATTTCAGCAACGCCGTGACCTCACGATTGAGCCGGTTGACGATAGCACGCGGCGTTTTCGAAGGCGCCAGCAGCCCGCCCCAGGAATCAAACGAGAATCCCGGCAGCCCGGATTCGGACAGTGACGGGATGTCCGGATAAATGGACACGCGTTTTTCAGACGTGACACCGAGGGCGACCAGCCGACCAGCGCGTACCAGGCTGACCGAACTGGCGAGTGGCGCCATGAAAAACTGCACGCGGTTGGTGATCGTGGCATTCATTGGCTCCGGTATACCCTTGTACGGTATGTGCACCACGTCGATCTTGGCCGCGGCTTTGAACACTTCAGCGGCAAAATGGGTGCCGCTGCCGGTACCCGCCGAGCCGAAATTCAGCGCGCCCGGCTTCGCCTTCGCCAGCGCGATCAGTTGCTTGACGTTGCTGATCTTCAGCGCAGGCGCCGCCACTAACAGGTATGAAGCATTGTACATCTGTGTGATGCCGGCAAAATCCTTCTGCGGGTCGAAGGTCAGTTTGCGCACGTTCGGCGAGATGACATGAGATGCCGAGACGGATAGCAGCGTGTGACCATCCGGCGTTGCGTCAGCTACGATCTTGGTGCCGATCGAGCCACCGGCACCGGGACGGTTATCGACCACGATCGGCTGGCCCAGCACTTCGCTGAGCTTGGCGCCAATCATCCGCGAAAAAATATCGGGTTGCCCGCCCGGCGTGAAACCGACGACGATGCGAATTGGCCGGCTCGGAAAATCGGCTGCCCAGGCAACGGCACCGGTAAGCATGGCCACTGCGGTAGCGGCAATTGCGGCATGTTTGAGTTGCAAGTTCATATGGTCCTCCTGTCTGGTGCGTTGCTTAGTGACCTGTAGTGCTTACAGGCCGAGTTTTCCCTTGAATTTCAGTATCTGTTCCAAAGTATTCGCGCCGTTCTGGTGCGGCGGCAATACATTCCACAGTTCTGCATTGGGCATCAGCTCTTTGGTTGCCCAGGCGGCTGAATGCGCATGGGAGGAATCGTTGCCGGACTGGATGAATGCAGGAATGTCCATCTTCATCAGCGCAGCGGGACCCGCTCCTGAAAACTGCGTGTCATTGAACAGTGTATCGCAGGTCTGCGCACAAACGGCGAAATACTGTTCCATGTCCTGCTGCACATACTGTGCTGCAAACTCCGCATCATGCACCGTAGGCGGCCCCCACGGCCCGATCTCGGCATCCTCCCAGAAGCTGCGTTTTTCCGGCGCGCGTTTGACCACGGCGGCGAAGCCATTTGCACGCACAAAATCCATGTGGCGCCTGAAGAACGTATGCCCTTTCATCATCCAGCGGTAACCACCCACCGGCCAGTGCAGGTACAGCCCCAGGCACATCTGCGGATGGCGCTCTGCGAATGCCGTGGCCAGCGCCGCACCCATGCAGCTGCCGAGAATCAACGCTTTTTTTTCACCGGCGAATTCAAGCATCGCCTTGGCCTCCAGCACGTAATGATCCCAGTTTAGCGACTCGATGCGACCGCCAGACAAGCCGGCTTCACGTCGATCGTAAGCAATAATCTTGAAATGTTTGGCCAGCGTCGTCAGTGCGTCCATCTCCTGCCATTCGCGCTTGCCGCCGGCGGCGGTCCAGCGCGACATCGCTGAACCGAAGCCGCCGGGCGCGAACATCAGCAGCGGCGTACCACTGCCCTGGATTTCATAATGAATCTTGATGCCGTTGATCGTGGTAAAAGCCATGCCGTGCCGACTCCCTGCAATGCGTTTTAATTTGAACTGCTGCGACTCTAGCCCGCCGGTATGACCGGCAGCAGCAGATACGAAGTCCGGTCGCCGCCGGAATAAATGCTGTTCTCGGCCCCCAGATTGTAGTCGGCGTGATAATGCCCGTACATCTGGCTGCCGGCGCCATCGCGGGACTGAATGTCGACCCGAATTTTGTGACCCTTTTTGAACACCATGCAGGTCGGCCAGATCTCGACCTGGCACTCGACGACTTCCCCGGGTTTCAGCCATTGCCGTTCGTTGTGCGCATGGTATGGCCGGTACGGCAGCGTGCGTTCCGGATTGAGTTTGCGATGCGAGGCGCGCAGCCAGCCCTTGGTCACCGCCGGCACCGATTGCCCCTGCTGACCGACTTCGCAGACATCCTTGCCGTCGGCATCGATGTTGCGCAGCGTGACCATGATGTCCATGTCTTCGGTCGAACTCGACACCCACAGATTGAGCATCAACGGGCCCGTCACCTCGGTATCCTGCGCCAGTGGCGGCGTCTCGAAAGCCACGCCCATCTTGTTTTGTGCGGCAAGCATCAGCGCGGTCGACGACGACGCGACGCCGGCTTTGGTGACGCCGCTCGCCGAATAGCTGAGTTTCGATTCTTTCGCCGGCGCCTTCTCGCTGAGCGCGCCCTCGACACTGTCGATGTCGCTCCCCTGCTGGCGCTCGATATTCAGATGCATTTTCTTCCACTGTGTGCGTGCCAGCGGCCACTCGTTCTCGAAACGGAATTCATACGGTTTGGTGCTACCGCCGGTACGCACCTCAATCTTCACCGGCGGCTCTTCCATGATGCCGCTGTCGATTCCCTTCAGCCAGTAGTCGAACCAGCGCAACTGATCCGCGCGTCCTTCTTCTGCATGAAACGGATGGAAGTGCGATCCGGTATGAATCCGCAGTTTCTTGTGCTTCGATGCCGCGTTGACGAAGCCTTCTATATTGCCGCGCAAATGCAGCGAAAATCCGCCCCAGTTGCCGGCGCTGAACAGCGGCACGGTGATTTTCTCCCACTGCGCGCTGCGCACCCGCCAGTATTCGGAATCGAGGTTGTTGCTCATCCAGTTCCACAGCATGTCGTTGCGGAAGGCGTTGGGGTTGTATTCCCGTGGTCGGCCCAGCAGATGATGTGCGGTCTGGGTGTTGTGCCAGCTCGAAATGAAGCCCATCGCGAAGATGCCGCCGTGGTAGGCCTGGTCGCGGTAGAGATCGGCTCGACCCTCCCACGGCAGGATCGCCTTCAGCGACGGCGGCTGCAGATTGGCAACCCGCCACTGACAGTTGGCATGATAGGACACGCCCAGCGTGCCAATGTTGCCGGAGCACCACGGCTGTTTCGCCGCCCATTCGATGGCGTCATAAAAATCGACCGCCTCCTGATACGAATTCGGGTCCGACAACCCCGGCGATTTTCCGGAACCCCGCGAATCGACACGCACCAGAGCGTAGCCGCGCGGGCACCACCATTCGGGGTTGGCGGTCTCCCAGTTCATATTTGGATTTGCCTCTTCCTCGAGATCAGCCGGCGGCCGCCACAGCTTGTCCTTCTGGTACGGCCCGATATTCATCAGCGCCGGCACTTTCTCCGCGCAGTCCGGTCGCAGCACATCGCAATAAATCACGGCGCCGTCACGCAACCTGATTGGCACGTCCTTCTCGACGACCAGTTTCCAGTCCTGCGGCTTGGATACATTGTGCGACTTGTCTGTCATGCAAGACTCCGGGTAGCAAAAGGGCGGCGGGCGTCACTATCCATACGCCGCCTCCTTGATAAGTCTGATAATTATTTTGGCGAATCTGCGATGCCGTGCTTCGATTATAGGAGTCGCATGATAATCGCTCAATGATTCCATTGATGAAACCGGCCTCCTTTCTCCATATGCTGGAACGCTGATGTAGAGCGAACAACGACCACGGTAGAATCATTCTTCCACTACATCTTCGAAAACACCGCATTACCATGCCTGCTGTTGAAACTTTCGTTGCCAAACACGATGCGGTCCATATTGCAGTCCGCGCGTACGGCGCCGGGCCGCGCCTCATCATGCTGCCTTCGCTGGGCCGCGGCGCAACGGATTTTGACGCCATCGCAGTACGGATTGCGGCGCACGGTTTCCGCGTGCTGTGTCCACAACCGCGCGGCATCGGCGGCAGCACCGGACCGCTTCATCACATCACGCTGCATGACTACGCGCGCGATGTCGCGGCGGTGATCGACCACGATGGCGGCGGCGCTACGGTGGTCGCCGGACATGCCTTCGGCAATTTCGTCGCCCGCACCACCGCTGCTGACTATCCCCATCTGGTACGCGCAGTGGTGCTGCTCGCCGCCACACATACCTGGCCGCTGACACCGGAATTACGTGACTCCATCAACAAATGCCACATGATGCAACTGCCGGAAGCCGAACGGCTGCACCACCTGCAGCATGTGTTCTTCGCGCCGGGCAACGACGCGCGGGTGTGGCTCGGCGACTGGGATGAAGATGTAATGCATGCTGAACGTGCCGCAACCGAGGCCACACCTAAACCGGAATGGTGGACCGCCGGCAAAGCCCCGGTGCTCGACGTGCTGGCGCTCAACGATCCGCTGTCGCCGCCGCACAGCGTGAATTGCTATCGCGACGAATGGGGCGCAGAGCGCGTCACCCTGGCCAGGATTCCCGATGCCGCGCATGCCCTGCTGCCTGAACAGCCCGCTGCCGTCGCCGACGCCATCATCACGTATATGCAGAAGCTGCCGTGAAACTGCACTGGTCGTCGCGCTCACCCTATGTGCGCAAGGTCATGGTGTTCGCGCATGAATGCGGGCTCGCCGGGCGCATCGAGTGCATACGTACTGTCGTTGCCATGACCAAACCCAATATTGACCTGCTGCGCACCAATCCGCTGGGCAAAATTCCAACGCTGGTGCTCGACGACGGTTCCGCGCTCTATGATTCGACGGTGATCTGCGAATACCTCGACAGCCTGCACGACGGCCGCAAGCTGTTTCCACAGTCAGGTGCCGCGCGCTGGACCGCCTTGCGCCGCCATGCGTTGGGCAACAATCTGATCGACAACCTGATGCTGTGGCGGAACGAAATGACCAGGCCGCAAGCCCGGCAGTCGCCGGAAATGCTCGCGGCGTTCGAGCTCAAAGTGCGCAACGCCGTCGCAGCGCTAGATGGCGAGGCCGTAGCGCTTGCCGCAGCGCCGCTGGACATCGGCCATGTCGCCCTCGGCAGTGCGCTGAGTTATGCCGATTTTCGTTTTGCGCAGCTCGGCTGGCGCGCGAATCACGATCGCATCGCGGGCTGGTTTGAAACGTTTGCAAAGCGCCCTTCCATGGCGAATACGGCGCACGTCGATCAGTGATGGTCACGGATTATTAATGTTTTCCAAACTTATGAAAAACCCATACCCGTTCGCCCTGAGTCCTTCGACGGGCTCAGGACAGGCTCTGTCGAAGGGCAAGAGGGCTTCGACAGGCTCAGCCCGAACGGTGTCGTGATTTATGGAAGTCCCAATAAGCGCCAATACCGCCCCCGACCTGTCGCGACTGTTGAGCCCGCGCGGCGTAGCCATCATTGGTGCCTCCACTGATTTCTCACGCATCGGCGGCCAGTCAATCAAACTGCTGACCGAATTCGGCTATACCGGAAAAATTTATCCGGTTAATCCGAAATACACCGACATCAAGGGTCTCACCTGCTACCCCGACGTCACCGCCGTGCCGCAACCCTGCGATGTGGCGCTGATCGCCTTATCCGGCCCGCTGGTACCCGGCGCCATCGAGCAATGCGGTAAAGCGGGCATACCGTTCGCACTGATCCTGTCTGCCGGTTTCGGTGAAGCCGGCGCAGCGGGAAAAGCACTGAATGAAAAACTGCTGACCGCAATCCAGTCCAGCGGTGTGCGCGTGGTCGGTCCCAACTGTCTGGGCCTGACCAATCTCACGGAAAATTTCCGCCTGGGGTTCGGTGGCACACTGCAACTGAAGACACTCCATGCCGGGCCGATTGCGATGGTGACGCAGTCCGGCGGTTTCGGTTTCGGCGTGGTGGCGGTCGCGTGTTACCACGGCCTCGGCTTCAATCATGTGGTTTCCACCGGCAACGAGGCGGATCTCACTGCGCTCGACTGGATGGAATACCTGATCGAGCGCCCCGATGTCGAAATTCTAACCGCGTTTCTCGAAGGCACCACCGAAGGCAGGCGCCTGCGCCGACTGGGTGCGCGCGCTCTTGAGCTCGGCAAGCCGGTGCTCATCTGGAAAGTCGGCAACACGGCAATCGGCAGTCAGGCCGCCATCTCACATACCGCGCGGCTGACCGCGGATTACGAACTGTTTCGCACTGCGTTCCGCGAAGGCGGCTTCATTGAAGTGCATGATATCGATGACTTGATCGATATCTGCAAAGCCTTTCGCAGCAAGAAGCTGCCGCGCGGCAACCGTGTCGGCGTAATGACACTGTCGGGCGGCGCCGGCGTATTGTTCGCCGATCGTTGTGTGGCGCGCGGGCTGACACTGCCGAAACTGACTGACGCTACGCGTGAACAATTGCGTGACGTGGTGGTTGCCTACGCCTCGATCGAAAATCCGATCGACACCACGGCACAGGGCTACAACGACAACTTCGCGTCGTACACCAAAACCATGCGCATCGTGCTGACAGACCCGAACATCGACTCGATCGTGGCGCGCGCACCGCGCGGCAGCGTGGTGCAAAGCTGGGCCGAGGGACTGGTTGACATGCTGAAGGACACCGACAAGCCGCTGATACTCAACTGGCCGACTTCCCCTGACGACAACGCACCGGCCATGCGCTGGCTGGAAGAACACGGCGTGCCCTGCATCATGGCACCGGGCCGCGCCGTCGATGCCCTGGCTGCGCTGAACGAATTCGCACAGAAACGCCGCGCCTTTGATGCTGCACGGGCACGGGGAACAGCGAGAGCCATTGCGCCACAACCATTGCAATTACCTGCTACCACCGGAGCGCTGGGCGAACACGCCGCAAAAACGCTGCTCGAGGCCTACGGCATCACCGTCACCGCAGAAAAACTGCTCGCGCCGGAAGCCGTGGCAGCGCTGACTGCACCGCCGCTGCCCTACCCGCTGGCCGTCAAAATCGAATCTGCCGATATACCCCACAAGACTGAAGCCGGGGTGATCCGCCTGAACATCACCAGCCTGGACGCGCTGAAACAAGCGGCGTGCGAGGTGCTCGCCGCTGCAAAAAAATATAAAGCCGATGCACACATCTCCGGCATTCTGGTGCAGCAAATGGCCTCCGGCGAGGAAATCATCCTCGGCGCCGTCAACGATCCGCACTTCGGCCCGGTGATCGCCGTGGGACTGGGCGGGGTGTTTACCGAAATCATGCACGATGTCATCCATCGTTATGCGCCGTTCGATGCTGAAACCGCAAAAACCATGATTCACGATATCAAAGGCGTCAAACTGCTACAGGGTTATCGCGGCAGGCCGCCCTGCAATTTAGACGCACTGGCCGATGCGGTCTCGCGGCTGTCACTGCTGATCACGGATCACGCCGACCGCATCGCTGAAATTGATATCAATCCGCTGTTCGTCAACGCCGATGGCGTGGTTGCAGCGGACGCACTGATTGTGCTGAAGTAGCCTTGTTTCTGTGACGGAAAGACACCATGAGCATCCAGATCACCCATAACGACGGCATCGCCACTGTGCTGCTGAACCGTGCCGACAAACTCAATGCGTTGTCCGGCGAGATGTACCACGACCTCGCCGATGCCTTTGCTGAACTCAATACCGATGATGCCGTGCGCACGGTGGTGTTGACCGGCGCCGGTCGCGCCTTCTGCGCCGGTGGTGATGTCGGCACCATGGGCGGCTACGATGTGGTCAGCGGGCGCAAGCGCTCCAAAAGCCATCAGCGCATGATCATCAATCTGCATCATCTGGAAAAACCGGTGATCGCCGCAGTGCGCGGGCCCGCAGCCGGCATCGGCGCCAGCATGGCCCTCGCCTGTGACCTGATCATTGCCAGCGAAACCGCCTACCTGCTGATGGCATTCAAAAATGTCGGCATTCCACCTGATGGTGGCGCGATTTTTTTCCTGACCCAGCACCTCGGCATCGCACGCGCCAAGGAAATTGTTTACAGCGCGCGCAGGTTGCCGGCCATTGAGGCGCGTGACATGGGCATCATCAGCAAGGTAGTGTCCGACGACCAGCTCGAAAACGAGGCCATGACGCTTGCGCGCGCGATCGCCGGCTCCGCAACTTACGCACTGACGCTGGCCAAGCGCATGTTCCAGTTCATGTACACGCCGACGCTGGAACAATTGCTGGAACTCGAAGTCATGGCGATCGGCGGCGCGCGTTCGACGCACGATCACGTCGAAGGCGTTACCTCATTCAAGGAAAAGCGCAAACCGGTATTCACCGGTAAATAGTAATTTTTATTAAATAAATCAATATGTTACGTTAATGTCTACCTGGAACAAACAAACACTGGCCGAAACGCTGGCCGCCACTGCCGCAGCACACGCGCAGGATGAAGCGCTGTGCATCACCGGTCGCCGGCTGACCTACGCCGAACTGCGAGACAACGTGCGTGAAGTTGCACATGGCCTGCGCGCGCTGGGCATCACGCACGGCGATCATGTCGCCGTGTGCATGGGCAATTCTCTGGAGTGGGTGATTTTTTTCTATGCTGCAGCGAGCATCGGCGCCGTGACTGTGCCGGTCAACACGCGCTTCAAGTCCGATGAAATGCGCTACTGCCTGAAGCAGGCCGATGTGAAGTTGCTGTTCATTGCCGATCGATTTCTGAACATTGATTTCATTGCGATGCTGCGCAGTATCTGTCCCGCGCTGGACAGCACCCTGCCCGACCCGGCGCTGCCGTTGCTGCAAACCGTGGTCGTATTCGGCAGCGATGTACCTGCCGGCGCCATCAGCTTCAGCGACCTGCTCGAAAAAGGTGCTGTACATAAAGAAGCGTATCCACCGGAAGTGAAGGCAGGCGACGTGCTGCTGATGCAATTCACTTCGGGCACGACTTCCCACCCCAAGGGCGTGATGCTGACCCACGACAACATGCTGCGCAATGCAACATATGTCGCGACGCGCTTCCATCTGCAGGCCGGCGACCGTTACTACAGCGCGCGGCCCTTCTACCATGTGGCCGGCACCACGCTTTCATTGCTCGCCGCACTGACCGCCGGCGCCTGTCTGCTGTCGTCACCCTCGTTCGATGCCGAAGAAGCGCTGGTCACGATGTGGAGCGAGGAATGCACGCACACCTCGGGCAACGACACCATGTTCCTGATGATGATGAATCATCCGAATTTCGACAAATACCCGATGGCGCTGCGCCATGGCTGGACATCCGCGGGCCCGGAAGTCTCACGAAATATTGTGGAGCGCATGGGCATCAAAGGCCTGTGCCAGGCGTACGGATTGTCGGAAGCATCACCCAACGTCTGCATGTCGCGTTACGACGATGATCTTGAAAAGCGCATCGATGGTTGGGCGCACATTCTCGACGATGTGGATGTACGTCTGGTTGATCCGGAAACCGGTGAGGTACAACCCGTGGGCAAAAGCGGCGAAATCCAGGTACGCGGCTGGAGCGTGATGCAGGGTTATTACAAAATGCCCGGGCAGACCGCGAGTGCCATCGACGCCGACGGCTGGTTGCACACCGGCGATCTCGGCGTCATGGATGATGATGATCGATTGAAATTCCTGACCCGCATCAAGGACGTGTTCCGCGTCGGCGGCGAGAACGTCGCGCCAGCTGAAGTGGAGGACGTACTGCATCAGCATCCGGCCATCCAGCAGGCGCAGGTCATCGGCGTGCCCGATCCACGGCTGATCGAGGTGCCTGCCGCCTATGTCATCCTGAAGGCAGACCAGTCGGCAACTCCCGAGGACATCATCAACTGGAGCAAGGAACGACTGGCAAATTTCCGCGTGCCGCGCCATGTAAAAATCGTGGACAGCTTTGAGTACATCGGCATGACCGGCAGCGCCAAAGTGCAAAAAAATAAATTGCGCGCGCAGGCACTGATTGATTTCAACCTGAACGACCCGGCTCACAAGGCCTGAGCCTTCCCATGCACGCCACCCTCGAACGCCCTGATGGTTGCAAGCTCTACTACACCATCGACGATTGCACCGATCCATGGCGCAAGGCCGAGACCCTATTGTTTGTGCATGGCCTCGCCGAATCCGGCGCAGCCTGGCGCGCGTGGGTGCCGCATTTCATGCGCCACTATCGTGTGGTGCGCATCGATCTGCGCGGTTTCGGTCGCTCCACGCCCATGCCGTCGACACATGAATGGTCGATGGATGAACTGCTGGCCGACATCGAAGCATTGATCCGCCATCTCGGATGCACGCGCGTGCATCTGGTCGGTGCTAAAAGCGGCGGCTCGATGGCGCTGGCGATGGCAGCAAACCGTCCGGCATTGGTGCAGACGCTGATCGGGGTGACACCGCCGGTGCTCCCCGCCGCCGGTGTGGACGACTGGGTCAGGCACATCGAATCCAAAGGCGTGCTGGATTGGGCACGCCACACCATGCAGGGGCGGCTGGGCAGCAAGGCCACTCCCGCCGAAGTGAATTGGTGGGTGGAAAACCTGCAGGGCAAGACGCCGTTGTCGACACTGCAAGGCTATCTGCGCTGGGTACCCAAGCTCGACATCCGCGAAGACGTCAAACGCATCACCTGCCCGACGCTGATCATCACCACTACCGGCAGCGGTTTGCGTTCGGTCGATGGCGTAAGGGCGTGGGTATCGCAAATAAAATCGGCGCGGCTCGAAGTGCTGGAAGGCGATGCGTGGCATGCGGCCGGCGCTTATCCGGAGCGCTGTGCGCAGGCTGCTGTGGCGTTCCTCTCGGCGCACGAAAATAATACATAACCTGTTGTTTTTATTAATTTTTTAATACTGGCCCACCAAAGGAAACACCCGATGTCCGATCTGACAAAACAATCCCCGCTCGGCACCTATCTCGAGCACTGCAAAAAAGGCGAACTTGCCTACCAGGTCAGCAAGGACGACAACAAGGCGTTCTTTTATCCACGCGCCTACGTGCCGACGACCGGTAGCGAGAACATTGAATGGCGCGTGTCCAAGGGCCTCGGCACGGTGTACACCACCACCGTCGTTTACATGAAGGGCGAGCCGCCGCTGAATGTCGCGATGATCGATGTCGACGAAGGTTTCCGCCTGATGAGCCGCGTCGAGGACATCGACCCCCTGCAGGTCAAGATCGGCATGCGCGTGAAAGTGCGCATGCACCCCGGCGACGACAAGCAACCACCCTATCCCGTGTTCATCTCCCTCACCCCCGCCCCCTCTACCGTCGAGCGGCACCAAGGTCCCGAGGGGAGAGGGGAGACATCATGAGCAGCTTGAAAAAAGGCAGCATTGCCGTGGTCGGCGCGGCCGAATCCGATTTGGGCCTGGTCGCGCCGCACACCTCCCCCGTTGATCTGATGGCGCAGGCCACGATGCGCGCGCTCGACGACTGCGGTCTGACGCTGAAAGACGTCGATGCGCTGTTCGTTGCAGCAACCCAGGTGCGCATGGGACCCATGTCACTGGCTGAATATCTGCGCATCAAACCCAAGGTATTCGACGGTACGCAGATCGGCGGCTCATCATTCATGTCGCACCTCGCGCACGCGCAGGCGGCGATTCAATTGGGTCTGTGCGAAGTCGCGGTGATCGCCTACGGCAGCACGCAGCGCTCGGTGTCTCGCGCAGCCGCCAGTCCGCGTGAATACAATCCGTACGAATCCCCGTACCGGCCGATCCTGCCGATCAGCGCCTATGCCATGTCGGCAGCGCGTCACATGCACCAGTACGGCACTACGCGCGAACATCTAGCTGAAGTGGCGGTCGCTGCACGGCAGTGGGCGCTGCTGAACCCCAAGGCCTGGGAGAAAGAGCCGCTGACGATTGAACAAGTCCTCAACGCCCGCATGGTGTCCTATCCGTTTACGGTGCGCGACTGCTGCCTGGTGGTCGATGGCGGCGGCGCCATAGTGCTGACCTCGGCGGCGCGCGCAAAAACCCTGAAAAAGAAACCGGTGTACGTGCTGGGTGTCGGTGAGACGCTGTCGCACGCCTACATCTCCAGCATGCCTGACTTCACGGTGACGGGCGCGAGCATCTCCGGTCCGCAGGCTTTCA
The DNA here is from genome assembly GCA_032128415.1 of Betaproteobacteria bacterium. Lineage (GTDB taxonomy): Bacteria > Pseudomonadota > Gammaproteobacteria > Burkholderiales > SG8-41. The sequence goes on from JAQBGW010000054.1 coordinate 16,681, forward strand.
GGATGGCCGGTGTCACGCCGCAAGACGTCAGCATGCTGTCGCTCTACGACGCCTTCACCATCAACCCCATCCTGTTTCTCGAGGATCTCGGTTTCTGCCCGAAAGGTGAAGGTGGCCCATTTGTCGCCGATGGCGCCATCGCCCCCGGCGGTAAACTGGCGGTCAACACCTCCGGCGGCGGATTGTCCTACTGCCACCCGGGCATGTATGGCCTGCTGGTGATGATTGAGGCCATACGCCAGGTGCGCGGCGAATGTGGCGCGCGGCAGGTGAAGAACTGTGACGTGGCTTTAGCACACGGCAATGGCGGTGTATTGTCGAGTCAGTGCACGGTGATCTTCGGCTCTGAAAACACGCTGTAACCATCGGGAATACAGCCATGCAACTAACCCTCTGTTACGCCCCCAGGACCTGCGCGCAAGACTGCTGCCGCAAGATCCCAAAACGCAAAGCTAGGCCGTTGCACTGATGGCGTGGTTTGCTTCGACCATTCATGCGCATCTGCGGCCCTATGCGCGGCCGGAGGATTACTGCGACCTGCCCGGTTCAGCAGATGTCTATTTTTTCTGGTGTTTCCGCCGCGCCATCAGCTTTAAACTCGACCTGTCGGCATTCTCCAACTGCATGGCATTTTTTGAGCGCATGCAACAACCCCCCAGCGTGCTGAAAGTATGGGCTCACGAAAAACAGGTCGATGCAGATTTCGCACGGGCGGCCTGAAGGCTGCACGGTCCATTTTTTTAAGGCTCACCCATGCCCCTCGCACTTAGAATACTGACCTCCAACAGCACGCGCACGGTGCTTGATGCGCTGATTCCCACTTACGAAAAATCCACCGGCAATACGGTTTCGATCAGCGCCGACTCAGCCAAAGCCATGGTGGTACGCATCAAGGGCGGCGAAACCGGTGACGTGGTCATTCTTGGCACCGGCGCGATGCAGGAACTCACCGAGGCCGGCATCGTCATCGCTGCCAGCCGTCGCGCATTCGCCCGCGCCGTGGTCGGCGTCGGCGTACGCAAAGGCACGCCGCATCCGGATATCTCCACCGTCGATGCGCTGCGTCAAACACTGCTCGCTGCAAAGTCCATCGCCCACACCGTACTAGGCGCGAGCGGCATGTATATCCCGACGCTGATCGAAAAACTCGGCATCACTGAGCAGATGAAAGCCAAAACGGTGACCCGTCCCGGCGGCTATATCGGCACGGTTGTCGTCGCCGGTGAAGCCGAGATCGCCCTGCAGCAGATTCCGGAACTGCTGGCGGTGCCGGGACTGGATGTGGTCGGACCGTTGCCCGCCGCGGTACAGAAAGTATTTGAGACTGCAATCGGCATTTGCACTGCGTCGAAAAACACCGCTGCGGCACAAATGATGATCGACTTCCTTGCCGAACCAGTGCACAGACCACTGTTCAGCACCAAGGGCCTCGAGCAGGTCACACGGGGCTAGCCCATTTCCCGTCATACGCATAGATTCGCATCAGTGGACATCAAACGTTTCAACCTGTGGGCGCTCGCCTGGGTGATTGCAACTGCGCTGGGATGTATTGTGCTTGCACGCATGGAACTCGATCGCATCCGTGATGCATTCGAGACCGACGCCCGTATCGTGCATCGGCTGCTGAGTCAGCGCGCATCGCAGCAAGATGCCGTGATGGCCATGCTCACGTTACTGCATTCGACAAACCGGGCGGCACAACCCGGACCGCGCATTACCTCGGTTTATCCGCAGATACTCAAAGTACAGCAACGCGAGGGCGATGCAGTTTGGCCAGACGCGGCACTGAGCACTGCACAGACCCAGTCGCGGCAGGCGGGCCGCGCTGTACTGGCGAGCATCGATTTCGCCAACGGTCGTTTCGAAATCCTGCAGGCCGGCGTTCCGGCCAGTTATGCGGTGCAAATTGATTTGAGCAGCATGGTGCCTTGGGATGAATGGCCGATGAAACCGGACCACAGCCCGGTACGGGTCACGCTCGCCTACCAGGGCCAGGAATTCGTGCTGCAGCCGGGCCGCATAGTCAATCAACCCTGGAAATTCGATTTTCACAAACGACTCGCCGCCGACAGCCAGCCCTTCGATGTTGTCGCCGTACGCACCGCCGGCTGGGGCGATCTGCCGTGGCTATGGATGCTGGGCTGGACGGTGCTGTCCGCCGCCGCGCTCTTCGCCCTCATCAACGCGCTACGTCAGCACGCCGAGCGCCGCCGCGCCGAGGAACTGCTGCGCCTGGGCCAGGTTGCGCGGCTCAATACGCTGGGCGAACTGGCTGCCGGCATGGCGCATGAATTGAATCAGCCGTTGACGGCAATCCTCGCCAATACGCAGGCCGCCAGCCGGCTGCTCAACGACGAGCCGCCCGAATTGGCAACTGCACGCGACGCGATGACCCACGCCGTGGAACAGGCGCGCCGTGCATCGGATGTCGTAGGCCGCATGCGCCGCATCGTAGAGCGGCCGGAAGTCTCGGGGCAACTCCAGCCGGTCGAGCTGCAGCACGCCGTACGCAATGCGCTGTATCTGCTCGAACCCGAATGCCGGCGTCGCAATGTCACACCGGTCATTGCGTCCGATGATGCGAAGATCCGCGTGCGCGCCGAGCCGGTTGCACTGGAACAGATCATCCACAACCTGTTGACCAACGCACTGCAGGCGCTGGATAAGGTACCCGCCACAGAACGTACGCTGCATATCGATCTGCAGATGGTGGCCGGTTTCGGCACGCTGACCATACGCGACAGCGGTCCCGGCATCGCAGCGGATGTGCTGCCGCGGATTTTCGAGCCCTTTTTCACCACGCGCAGCGACAACACGGGGCTGGGCCTCGGACTGAGCCTGTGTGAATCACTGGCAGGCGACATGAATGGTTCGCTGACCGCCGCCAACCATGCATCGCGCGGCGCGGTGTTCACCCTGAAACTGCCACTGGCTGAATCGGCATGAACACCCCACTCTCGCCACTGATCCACTTGATCGACGATGACGCCGCAGTGCGCGACAGCCTCGCGTTGCTGATCAGTACTGTCGGACTGCGCGTGCAACCATGGGCGAGTCCACCGGTATTTCTTGCGGAATTCAACCGCAGCGGCATCGGCGCCATCGTGCTCGATGTGCGCATGCCCGGCATCAGCGGATTGACCGTACTCGAAACGCTGATCGCCGAAGGGGTCGATCAGCCGGTCATCATGCTCACCGGCCACGGTACGGTGGAGATGTGCCGGCGTGCGTTCAAGTCAGGTGCTGCGGAATTTCTGGAAAAACCGGTCGATGACCAGCTATTGCTCGATACGCTGCAGTCCGCCGTGCGGCTGCACGTCAAATCGCGCGAACGCAATCAGGCGGACCGTGATGCGCGGGAACGTTTTTCCCAGTTGTCCGAACGCGAGCGCGAAGTCTTGGGACTGATTGTTGCCGGACTGACCAACAAGGAAATCGGCCGAGCACTGGGCGTATCGCCGCGCACCGTGGAGACCCATCGCGCCAACCTGTTTGTCAAACTCAACGCCGAGTCACTGGCACAACTGATCCGCCATTACGCGACGCTGGTTGAAGCCACGCCCTGAATTCCCGCATCAGGCGGCACTCCGTACTTCTACGGAGGCGCAGGCGTAACTCTACGAATGGTCGGATGCATCGCGGATTCCTATAGTTCTCCCAAGGCTGAGCGCTGCCACCGGCAGCCCGGTCGAAGCACCCCTCTACAGGAGAACGAAAATGCGCAAAATCATGCAAATGTCCGCTCTGGCTCTGATCGCGTCCACCACGCTGGTGCACGCCCAGTCCGTCCGTACCGAGAAAAACATGTCACTGGAACTGGCCAACCAGATTGCAGCCGCCGGTGTCGCTGCCTGTACCGCCAAGGGCTACGCCGTGACCACCACCGTGGTCGATCGCGCCGGGACCATACGCGCCGTGCAGCGCGCCGACAATGCCGGCCCGCACACCCTGGGTGCCAGCCTGCAAAAAGCCTACACCTCGGCATCCGCCCGCAACACCACGCTGGCAATGATGGAAACCGCACAGAAAAATCCCGGCGCTGCCAACCTGGTGAATATCCCCGGCTTCCTGCTGCTCGGCGGCGGCGTGCCCGTCAAGGTTGGTAACGACGTGATCGGCGCTGTCGGCATCGGCGGTGCACCCGGCGGCCATCTCGACGAGCAATGCGCCGTTGCCGCACTGGACCAGGTCAAAGACCAGCTCCAGTAATATTTATCCCTACTCACAGGAGCTACTGCCATGAGCCGCAATCCACTGCTTTTATCCCTGCGTAAAACCACGATGGCCGTCGGGTGCGGGTTCGCGCTCATGGCCTCACCCCTGGCAATGGCGCAAATTGCGCCCGACAGTGCTGAAATCGCCGCCTACAAGGGGCTACACGCCGCTGCTCACCTCGGCAACGTCACCAAAATCGAACAACTGATTGCCGGCAAGGCTGATGTCAATGCACGCGACCCCTACGGCCGCACGCCGCTGCATGTCGCCACCTATGCCCGCAAGGGCGACGCCGTGCGCGCGCTGGTCAAGGCCGGCGCCAATATGAATCTGCTGGAGCGCGACCGTTACGATGCCGTGACCATCGCATCAGTAGCCAACGATGAAGACACGCTGCGCGTGCTGCTGTCGCTGGGCGCCAGTGCCAAACTCATCACCAGCCGCTACGATGGCACGGCGCTGATCGCTGCCGCGCACCTCGGCCACCACGGTGTGGTGAAACAACTGATCGCTGCCGGCGCGCCGCTCGACCATGTCAACAACCTGCATTGGACTGCGCTGATCGAATCCATCGTGTTGGGCGATGGCGGACCGCGGCATGTAGAAACCCTGCGCGCGCTGGTCAACGCCGGCGCCAACCTGCAACTCACGGACCGTGGCGGTTACACACCGCTCAGACTGGCAAAGCCGCGGGGCTATCGTGAAATGGCGGAGATCCTGGAGAAGGCCGGGGCAAAATGAAGCGTTATTCACTATGGCACTATAACTATATGTTTCTATTCATATATTTTATATCTGTCGCCTCGGAAAAATCGGCCGTTCATTCCGACTCAACATGAAAGTGATGCAAGGCTCCCGGTGCTACGACCTCAGTTCCGCTCGCGCTGAATCTGCTCCCGCCGTTGCGATTCCGACACGAATTCCTCAAGATCGGGATCCAAAGCATTGCGGGCAGACACGATGCCGATGAGTTCGCCGCCCTCGACCACAGGCACATGGCGGAAGCCGTTCTCGTGCATCAGCAGCAACGCGTAACCGAATGATTTGTCAGGATCGACAACCTGCGGCGCTGCCGTCATCACATCGGCCAGCCGCGTCGCCTGCGGAACGAGGCCTTTTGCCAGAACCCGGAATACCGCGTCGCGTTCCGTAAAGATGCCGACCAGCTTATTGTGTTCGGTGACCATCACGGCGCCGACTTTTCTGCCGGCCATCATTTCGGCTGCCTGGCTGACCATCGTCTCCGGCGGCGCAGTCAGCAGCAGTTTATGCTCCATGACATCTCTGATTTTCAGACCGAACATGCGCCTCCGATTTTGCGCAAAAGTAGTCTGCACAAACGGTCGGCCTGCCGGCGCACATCAAGTTCGGACTGAAGTCGCCCGCACCCCCCGCATACCGGCTCTTGGCCCCGTGCAACGAATACTAGTGACACTTCTGAAAATTCGTTTGACCCAGATCAAAGTTTTAGAAAATCGCGCCCCTCACCTGCTGACTGGCAGACGCGCTACAGGCTCGATGGGGCATAAGAGTAGCGGGGCCAAGCACGACCCGGCCGGCACTGATGGTGTCGGAGTATTGTTGTACTACCCTCAAACCGTTGCTGTTGAATCCAGCGCCGCCAACTGCTGTGCCGCCAGCTTGGTTTTGAACAACCAGTCGCGGTAATCGTCCATATCGCCATCAAAGGGCTGCAGCTTGCCGTCGGCGATGATCAGGAACTGGTCGGTAGTCGCGCGCAGCAAATGGCGATCATGCGACACCAGCACCAGCGTGCCTTCGAACTGCGCCAGCGCCACCGTCAGCGCCTCGCGGGTTTCCAGATCCAGGTGATTGGTCGGCTCGTCGAGCAGCAGCAGGTTCGGGCGTTGCCAGACGATCATCGCCAGCGCCAACCGCGCCTTTTCACCGCCGGAGAAATGGGCAATGGAATTCAATGCCATTTCGCCGGGAAAATTAAATCCGCCGAGAAAACTGCGCAGTTCCTGCTCGCGCGTGCGCGGCGCAACGCGCGCGAGGTGCCACATGGGCGATTCGTCGTCACGCAGCATTTCGACCTGATGCTGGGCAAAATAGCCTACGGCAATACCTTTGTTGAAGGTGGCATTGCCTTTGAGCGGCGGAAACTCGCCGGCGATGGTCTTGATCAACGTGGATTTTCCCGCGCCGTTGATGCCGAGCAGGCCGTAACGCTGACCGCTTTGCAGTGAGAAATTGATGCCGCGCAGCACCACTTTGTCGGCCACCTCTTCTGCGCGATAGCCGGCATCCACGCCTTCCATCACCAGCAACGGATCAGGCGCGCGCAGCGGCTCGCGGAATTCAAACTGGAACGGCGCGGATGCGTGCAGCGGCGCCAGATCCTCCATCTTGGCCAGCATTTTCATGCGGCTCTGCGCCTGACGCGCCTTGCTCGCCTGCGCCTTGAAGCGGTTGATGAAGGATTCCAGATGTGCGCGTTCGCGCTGCTGTTTCTCGATCATGCCGGCGACCAGCACCACCGCGGCGGCGCGCTGGCGCTCGAAATCGGAATAATGGCCGGCGTAGCGCTTGAGCTTTTTGTTATCGATGTGGACGATGACATTGACCACGCCGTCGAGGAAATCGCGGTCGTGCGAGACGATGACCAGCGTGCCGGTGTACTTGGCCAGCCATTCCTCCACCCAGATGATGGCGTCGAGATCGAGGTGATTGGTCGGCTCGTCGAGCAGCAGCAGATCGGACGGGCACATCAGCGCCTGCGCCAGATTCAGCCGCATGCGCCAGCCGCCGGAAAAACTCGCCACCGGCTGCGTCATCTGATCGTGGCTGAAACCAAGACCGTGCAACAGCCGCTCTGCCCGTGAATTGACCGTCCACGCATCGGCATCACTGAGTTCGGCATAGATCTCACCGATACGCTCGCCTTCATTGGCGGTTTCGGCAGCAGCAAGCTCTGTTTCCAGACGGCGCAGCGTGGTGTCGCCGTCGATGGCGTAATCAATCGCCGCGCGATCCAGCGCCGGGGTTTCCTGTGCCACGTACGCGACACGCCAGCGCGCCGGGTAATCGACATCACCCTGATCGGCGTGCAATTCTCCGCGCAACAACGCGAACAAGCTCGACTTACCGGTGCCGTTGGCGCCGATCAGGCCGATCTTGTCACCGGGATTAAGCGCCACGTCCGCGGCTTCGAGCAGGACTTTGGCGCCGCGCCGCAGCGTCAGTTGAGTGAAACGAATCATGAGGTTATGGGGTTGCCGCAGGGAAAGGGGCGCATTTTACGCAGATTGTCCCGCCAGTGCGATAAATCAGGACATAAGACCTCGGCAGCAGCGCGATAGAATCGTGCGCATCATCTATTCACAACAACACCATGCACAATAATTCCCGGATTTACTCAATCGCATTGGCGGCCTTGACGCTGATCATGCTCGGCGGCTGCCAATCGACGACGACCGGCGGTGCGGTCGGTGCCAACCGCCAGCAGTTGCTGCTGGTTTCATCAAGCCAGCTGAACCAGATGTCGGCGAAGGCCTACAGCAAACTGCAGGCCGAGTCGTCTAAAAAAGGCACGCTCAATACCAACGCTGCGCTGACGCGGCGCGTGCGCGCCATCGCCAGCCGCATCACACCACAGACCCGCGCCTTCCGCGCCGACGCGCCGGGCTGGAAATGGGAAGTCAACACCATCACCAGCAATGAACTGAATGCATTCTGCATGCCCGGCGGCAAGATCATGTTCTATTCCGGACTGGTGCAACGACTCAAACTCAGTAACGATGAAATCGCCATCGTCATGGGACATGAAATTGCGCACGCACTGCGCGAGCATTCACGTGAACAGGTGTCACAGGCGGTCGCCGCGCAAACGGCCATCGGTGTCGGCGCGGCGCTGCTTGGATTGGGCGAAGGCGCAGCAAACCTGACTGGCGCTGCGTATGAGGCATTGATCGCCAGCAAATTCAGCCGTGTCGATGAAACCGAGGCTGATCGCATCGGCCTCGAACTGTCGGCACGCGCCGGCTATGACCCGCGTGCCGGAGTGACGCTGTGGCAGAAAATGATCAAGGCCAGCGGTGGCAGCAGCCCACCCGAATTTCTCAGCACGCACCCGGCAGGCGCCAACCGCATCCGGGAAATCGAGTCACTGCTGCCGACGGTGATGCCGCTGTATGAGGCAGCGCGGCGCTGAGAAAAATATCAATAAAAAACAATGAGTTATAAAAACGGTCTAACTAATTTATTAATAAAATCAATGGGTTATATGGGTTCGCGGCGGATTTGCCGGTTTTGTTATTTGTCCACAACCGAGGCTGCTGATATCGTAAATGAATGAATAGGCTGAAAAAATTGCTTGTCTTGAACATTGGTTTGATGATTGGTCGCCCATGTTATCCGGCAGTTTTGCGGTCTAAAACACGTTAGGCCGCACGCAATGCCCCTCGCCGCCGCAGCCCTGCTCTTCCTCACGGGCGTCGCTCACTCCTATCTTGGTGAGCGCTACATCCTGATCCGCCTCTTTCAAATAGAAGGGGTCGGGTTGGCAATTCTTTTGTTAACGGTGTTTGGAAAACAATGACCAACCCGACCCCTTCTGTTGTTCATACGTAAGACCTCGCCTGCGCTGTAGCTCCAACATAGCGAATATGCTATAGTCCGTCGATGAGCTGGCAAGTCGCTTTCTACAGCGCTGCGCTGGAAAAGGAGACCCTGAGGCTGCCCGCTGGATTCGTCGCCCGCTTCCTGCGGTATGCGGAGCGCATGGAAGTCTACGGTCCAGACCTCGGCATGCCGCACACGCGAGCGATGGGTGGAGGGCTGTTTGAACTCCGGCTAAAGGCTGCAGAAGGCATCTCACGGGTGTTCTACTGCACCCTGGTTGGCAGGAGAATCGTGATGCTCCACCAGTTCATCAAGAAGTCGGAGAAAACTCCTCCGAAAGAACTCGAGATCGCCCGACGGCGAATGAGGGAAACGAAAAATGAGTAAAAATCTTAGACATTTCAAGGCCCGCGCGCTGACCCGCCCGGAAGTCAGGCGCGAATATGACAAGCTCGCCGAGGAGTTTGAATTTCTCGACGAGATCCTTAAAGCGCGTTCTGCTGCTGGCCTGACTCAGGCCGATGTGGCGGCCCGCATTGGTACTACGCAATCCGCGGTAGCGCGGCTTGAATCGCCGGGCGGAAAGCACTCGCCTTCGCTTTCCACCCTTCAACGCTATGCATCAGCACTCGGATACCGGCTGCAACTGCGGCTGGTTAAGGGGCAAGGTCTAACCACCGGCTCAACAGCAACCGCCCGCAAGCGGGCGGCGCGTTAGCCGCATCGTTGAGTATCATGGCAGGCGACCATCTACAGACTTGCATTTGAGTTCATTGTCGGAGCCCCATGTCTATCAATGATTTTCCAGACCGCAGATATCTGATCGATACACTTGAGCTCAGTGAGCGATTGGGAGCGGTTACCCTGATCGACTTGCGTCCGGCAGAGGATTTCGCGCTGGGCCACATCGAGGGCAGCAAGCATCTTGATATTTATGGCGTCAGCCTGAACGATTCCTCGGATATCCCGTTAAATGCCTTCCTGGCCATATTCAGAACGCTGTTCGGCATCCGCAGCGTATCCCAGGATAAGCCGGTAGTGATCTACGATCACGAGACCGGCGAGCGAGCGGCGCGAGCGGTCTGGCTGCTCGCGGTTTTGGGGCACCGGGGCGTCAGAATCCTCGATGGCGGGACGCAAGCGTGGATCGCGTCGGGCAGGCGGCTCGTCCAGCTGGCGGCAGCACCTCAGCCGGTGAATCCGGCAAATGCACCACCTACGCCGCCACCGTACAGAGGAACGCCCGATCTCGAACTGCTGGCCACACGGTTCGATGTGCATCGCGCCATCGACGATGAGCAGACGATCATCGTCGATGTCAGGCGCGAGTCCGAGTATCGGGGTACGGAAAAGCGCGCCCGGCGCGTCGGAACCGTACCGGGGGCCGTGCATATCTTCTGGCGCGATCACCTGGACAGCAAGGGCGCGTTTCGGCCGGCGCAGGAAATACGCGACCTCTACCTCTCAAGAGGTGTAACGCCGGACAAGACCATCATCCCTGTCTGTCAGGGTGGATACCGCTCGGCCAACACATTCCTCGCCCTCAAATCCTTGGGCTATCCGCGCGTCCGAAACTATGTGGCATCCTGGGGTGAATGGGGGAATAGAGCTGATTCGAAAATCATAATCCCGGACCCGGGCACTGGCGGTGCGCGATAACGCCCGCCCCGCAATGAACCCGGAACAAAGAATTAAAAGAAAGAAATAAATGGGCCCGGTTCGATATATTCACCAGCTTTCCAAAAATATCCACTTTAGCCCCTTTAATTCCCATCCCTTCTTCTGGTCTATTTCCGGCATGCAACCGGCACGAATTTCCGGATTTCCGGACTCGAGGTGCAGGTCCACTCGATTGCGGTCCCCGCCTTTAGAGGAGTCAGCCGGATTTCTCCCTGCCTGTGCTGGAAATGGACGGCGGCGACCACCACTCCGCCCTGCTCGAGGCGGATATCTTCCACGAGCGAGCGCGACGCCTCCGGCACCTGCCGCATCGGGTTGGCGCCGCCGACGGCTTCCACCTGTTCCCACGTCGCCGGCCACGCGCCCTTCCGGGTCGCGTACTCGCCGATCGGCGCTTTCGTTCCTGACATCGCGACTACGACACCGGACATCTTCGCCCGTACCGTGTAGTCCTGGTAGGCCGGAATGGCAATCGCGGCCAGTATCCCGAGAACAGCCACGCCTACGAGCAACACCACGACGATCACGATCACGATGGTGGCGGAGCTCCTGGACTGCCGGTGCACCAGCGTGCCGGCCATCTTGTCGTGTAGCGCCTGCTTGCGCTCAGTGAATCCGGCCATGAAAAAGCCGATGTACAGCGTCAGGTAGCTGAACAGCGCGGCGATGTTCCGCCACAGCGCCCGGCCGAAGCTCAGCCGATGACCTTCGAGGTCTGTCACGAAAAGTCCGCACAGGCGCTTGCCCGGCGTCGCCATCTTTGTGGAGGAAATGAAAAAGGCGTGATAGAACTGGCCCAGTATGATCAGGATCAGCGTCAGGACATTGGCGGCAGCATCGGCGGACCGCCCACCTAACGCCAGGGCCCAGATAACCGCAACCAACATAGTGCCGAGTCCGATGATGAAGCCATCCACGACGTAGGCGGCCAGTCGGACCCAGAAGCCGCCATAAGGCGTGGCATCAGCCGGTGGTGGTGGCTGATCAACGGGCGGCGTGTAAGTAGCGGCTGAAGCACTCATGGCAATCCTCCCCTTGAGAGACGACCCGGCCGAACAAGAGCAAGTGAATGTAAGGGCTCGCAGTTACTTTATCACCCCGTGAGGCCTCAATGAAAGGTGCCTCACTCGATGATCGTTTTACGACCGTCTGCTTCCGGCAGAAAAACGTTAACGCACCCCCAACCGCCACAATGAAGTAATTTCCGCTGAGCGCGCCGCGTGCAGCGGATCCGTGACATCGAGTGCCTTGGGATGTTTCGGCCGCGCATCCTTGCGGCCCAGCACCTGCAGACCCGCCGCGTCGATCATCGCCAGCAGTTCATCGCGCGTGCGCAAGCCCAGATGTTCGGCAATGTCCGACAGAATCAGCCAGCCCTCGCCTTCGGGCTCCAGGTGCGCTGCCAATCCGGCCAGAAATCCGCGCAGCATTTTGCCGCCGATGTCATACACCGCGCGCTCGATCGGCGCACTGGGTGTCGAAGGTATCCACGGCGGATTGCAGACGATCAGCGGTGCACGGCCTTCCGGAAACAGATCGGTTTCGACGACATCGACCTGCGTATCAAACCCCAACCGGGTGATGTTCTCGCGGGCGCAGGCAATCGCGCGGGCATCGGTTTCAGTGGCAATGATTTTCGCGACGCCGCGGCGTGCCAGCACCGCCGCCAGCACGCCGGTGCCGGTACCGATGTCAAACGCCAGGGTCTGCGCCGGCAGCGGTGCGCCCGCCACCAGCCCTGCATATTCGCTGCGGATGGGCGCAAACACGCCGTAGTGCGGATGGATGTGCCCGCCCAGCGCCGGCACAGCCACGCCTTTTTTGCGCCATTCGTGCGCGCCGATCAGGCCCAGCAATTCACGCAGCGAGGCGACGCATGGCTCACCGTCGGATACGCCCCACGCTTCGCCGCAGGCCAGCCGCACATCGGGCGCACGGCGCAGCGGGATGGCGTAATCGGCATCGAATGGAATGAGCAACATCGACAGCGTATGCGCGCGTTGCGCCTGCGCCTGGCGATGCCGATGAAAAGCTGCGCCGGGTGCGGTATCGGGAACCGGCTGTTTGCGGCGCACTTTGCGCGGACGATCCACGCGCCGCATCAGCGCCTGCAACAACTGGCGTGCGTTCTGGAAATCACTGCGCCACAGCAGCCCGACGCCTTCGGCGGCCAGACGATAGGCCGAGTCGGCCGTCAGGGTGTCGTCGGCGATGACCACGCGCTTGGGCGGTGCGGCGCCACTTTCGGAACGCCAGTGCGCGGTAGCGGGTTCGCTACCTTCGGGCAGATGGATGACGGGTTGTTCTTCGCTCAAGGGAATGCTTTCCGCCGATGGGGGTCGGCCTGGCGCAGGTGCCGGAGGCGCCGCAGGCCGAAGCATAACAGGACGGAGTGCGAATAAAAAAAAAGGGGCCTGGCGGCCCCTTTTGACTGACACCGAAAAAATTATGCCGCCTGTCCTTTCAGCAACAACTCCACCACCTGCGGCGTGATCTCCGCCGCGCGCTGATCCATCTGCTCCGGCGTCAGGTTGGCGATCGGATGCGGCATCACCAGGAATTTCAGATCCGGCACGCCCCAGGTGCGCGCCATCGCCTTGCCGGTGACCGTAAACAGGTGCGTCACAATCGACGCCGACGGTACCCCTTGCTGCTCAAATACTATGCTGTCGAGCACACTGCCCGAGCTGCATGACCCTCAGTCGCCGACACCGGCGACAATGACATCGCAATTGGCTTTGTATTCGGTGATCATCTCCGGACTCGGCGCCGAACCCGCGCTTTTCTTTTTACGGATCACATGCGCTTTGGCGCCGTGTTCCTTTTCCAGAATGCCGGCGATGCGCAGCAGTATCTGGTCGGAGTTGTGCTTGGTGTTATCCACCAGGCCGACGCGCAGGCCCTTCAGCGATTTCGGCCGCGGCACAAAATTGATGTGCCGTCCTGTGACTTCGGTGGTGGGATCGTAGATTTGCAATGACATGGCGCACTCCTTCGGTAGTGACTGAATAAATTATAACCTGCTGTTTTTATTAACTTTTTTTACTAACAACGTATTTCCCGCGTGACGCTCTGCGACCCGCTTTTACTGCCCCAGCCGGGAATGTAGCAGGACTGCACGCCAGCCTTGCCGCCGGCGGCAATCACCAGCAGATCCTGCGGCGTGGGCACCAGCGGCTGCAGGGTCTTTTCGGTTTCGTCGGTAATCGGACCCGGACGAATATTCGCGCGTTGCAGATCGGCCATTTTCATCTGCGTGTTTTCATAAACGTACTGCTGCACGTCTTCGCGTGACCAGCCGGCTTTTTTCATGATTTCCTGATGCTCACCGGCAAACACCATCGCATACTGCGGCTGACGGTTGGTACCCGCCGACACGCGCATCTGCGCACAGGCCGTGGTCAGCACACCTTCGGGCGTCGCACTGAGGCCGTTGGAATACTGATGCGGCGCAAATGCCGCAAATATCGTTACCGCATTCTGCGTCGGCTTGAATCCGCGCGTGGTGTGAAACCCCGGCCACGGGCTGTCTTCTTCATTCTCGGCGATACAGTAGCTGTACTTGCCGGCGTGCCCGAGACTGCTGCGATCAAGCTCGCCGGGCAGCGTGCCGATGACATTACGCATGATCAGGCGGATCGCGCGGCCGATGGTGGCATTGGCGCGCCAGCCCGGTCCGAACAGATTGTCGCCGTTGTTGATGTCGAGCTGTTTGGCAATCGGGCCGTTGACCAGCATGAATACCGCCGCGCCGCCGGTGCTGGTGGCCGGACCGTGAAAACCATAGAGCGGATCAGCCAGCGCATCCACCGTGGCCACGATCACCGGCATGTATTCGGGTTTGCAACCCGCCATCACCGCATTGATGGCCACTTTCTCCGCGGTCACCGATACCTGGCGGTTTTCGATAAACGAGAGTTGCTGTTCTGGTTTGAGATTCACCGCTGCGAGCATCGCCTCGATACGTTCCGCAGTGGGCGGAATCACCGGCAGGCCGTCGGTCCAGCCATTGCTGTAACAAAGATCAATGGCGCTGCCGAGATCATCGACCGTATGCCGCCGCGATTTGAGTTCGATCATGCAGCCCCTCCGGATGGAAATTACTGATCAGTCTACCGCAGGTTCACAGTCCTGCCGGCGCATTCATCCACATGATGAGCGCGCAACTCTGGTAACGTGACCACCGTACAACGCTCACCATCCAACATGCCATGTCCGAACTGATATTGCTCACCCTTTTGGCCGCACTCGCCTGGCTGTGGTGGGACAGCATGCAGGCGCGCGAAGCCGCAGTTGCCGCGGCGCGCGCCGCGTGTTTGTCTGAGGGTGTGCTGTTTCTCGATGATACTGTCGGCATCGCCAGCATCAAGCCGGCGCGCGATGGCAAAGGCCGCCTGCTCTTGCAACGCGCCTACGATTTTGAATTCAGCGATACCGGCAACAACCGCATCAAAGGCGGCATCGTCATGCTCGGTCGCCGCGTCATGCTGCTCAACCTGCAACCGCCATCCGTGGCTACAGTCACCACCCTGCACTGACCGACGCGACGGAGTTACTGCGCAGTCCAGCCGCCGTCGATCGACTGCAGTGTGCCGGTAATTGACGCCGCTTCGTCGCCGGCGAGGAAACACGCCAGCGCAGCCACCTGTTCCACGGTGACAAACTGCTTGGTGGGCTGTGCGGCAAGCAGCACGTCGCGCACCACCTGCTCTTCGCTGATGCCGCGCGCCTTTGCCGTATCCGGAATCTGCTTCTCCACCAGCGGCGTGCGCACATAACCCGGACAGATCGCATTGACGGTGATGCCGAAGGTCGCGGTCTCCAGCGCCACGGTCTTGGTCAGTCCGGCAACACCGTGCTTGGCCGCCACATACGCCGACTTGTAGGGTGATGCCACCAGCGCATGCGCCGACGCGATGTTGATGATGCGCCCCCACCGGCGCTGCTTCATGCCGGGCACGGCATGGCGGATGGTGTGAAACAATGCCACCAGGTTGATGGCGATGATCGCGTCCCACTTCTCCGGCGGGAAATCCTCGATCAGTGATACAAACTGGATGCCGGCGTTGTTGACGAGGATGTCCACTGCACCGAACGCCTGCACCGCCCTGCCGATCATCGCGCCGATTTCTGCGGGCTTGCTCATGTCGGCCGGGTCGTAGGTCACGGTGACGCCGTGCTCACTGCCAATTTTTTCTCGCAATGCCTCAATCGCCGCCGGATCGCCAAAACCATTGAGCATGATGTTGACGCCGCGCGCGGCCAGCGCTTCAGCAACACCCAGTCCGATGCCGCTGGTGGATCCGGTGACAACGGCACACTTACCTTTCAGCATGACTGACTCCCTGTAGTTGCGAACGCGCCACCATGATGGCGCAAAATCCGGGCCAGTGTGAACCCGGTCAGCGGCGGCGCTCGCCGCGGATCATGTAGAGACTGCTGCCGACGATGACCGCGGCACCCACCCACAACCACACCCCCGGCACGTCCCCCCAGACGAAGTAACCCATCAGTGCGGCCCATAACAGCGCGGTATAACGTATCGGGGCAACCATCGAGGCTTCACCAGTGCGCAGTGCTTCGATGATGAAAAAATGCGCCATGCCGTTGAAGATGCCGGCTGAGACGAACCAGAATGCGGCCTGCGCATCGACCGCCACCCAGCCGAAGGGCGCGGTCAATGCACCGCCGACCATCAACACGATGTTGGAACAGAACAGGATGGATAACGACGTCTCGGTGCGCGACAGCTTGCGCGTCAGCACATCGCGCAGCGCATTGATGAAGGCGCCGATCAGCGGTAGCAGCAACGCCCACTGGAACGCCTCGCCTCCCGGCCGCATGACGACCAGCACGCCGATGAACCCGCCCAGCACTGCAACCCAGCGATGGTGGCCGATGCGCTCACCGAGCAGCGGCGCCGACAACGCCACCATCAGTATCGGGCTGAGAAAGAGCATGGTCACCGCCGTCGCCAGCGGCAGTTCGCCCAACCCCCAGACGATGAACACTGAACCCGTGATGAACAGCAATCCGCGGTACAGCTGACCGCGCCAGTCATTTATCCGCAGTGCGCCCCACTGCCCCGCCAGGGTCAGGTAGGGAACGATCACCAGCAGCGTGGCTGCCTGGCGCAGGCAGATCACCTGCCCGATCGGATACGTCAGCACCAGAAACTTGGTGACCGCATCATTGGCCGTGATCAACGCAATGCCCAGAGCCATCAGCAGCGGGCCTTTGAGGATCGGGGCCATGATTCAGGCCATGCCGCGCGACGAACCGCGCCACAGCATGCCCGCGGAAATCACCAGCAGCGCGCCGGCCAGCAACAGCCCACTGGCGAATCCCCATCCCGCACCGAGCATTACGCTCGTCACTATCGGACCGAGAATTTGGCCGAAGGCGAAAGCGGCAGTCATCGCTGCCGTCAAATGCACTACATGGGCGCCGGCTACGGCACGCGCTTCCTGAATACTCAGCATGGTGATCACCATGAAGGTGCCGCCGACGCACAGCGCCGCCACCATGATCGCCGTCAATCCGCTCCAGAACACCGGAATCACCACGCCGAAGGCCATCACCAGATGGCAGACCACCCATATCCGGCGCGGATGAAAGCTGCGCAACAGCGTTGCCGCGCCCAGCGTGGAGAGCATCGCCGCGGCGCCGAACACCGGCCACGCCCAGCCGAACACTGCGGGATCACTGATGATGTCGCGCGCCATCGTCGGCAGAAAAGTCGCCGGAATGATGTAGCCGAAACCGGAAACGCCGAAGCAGAACACCAGCAATGCCGCCTCGCGGTTCCATGGCGGTCCGCCTGCGGTGGGACGGGTACGCACGTGCCGCGTCGCGCCGCTACTGCCGCGATAGGTGCGCCACACTGCAGCGGTAACGACCAGCGCGAGCGTGCCCATGACTATCCACAACTGCGGAGAACGCACGGATACCGCCGTGAGACCCACACAGATCGTGCCGACGATCATCGTACCCAGGCCAACGCCGGCAAAAATCAGACTGTTCAACACCGGCCGCTGCAACGCCGCCAGCCGGTCGAGGCACCATGAAAACGCAAAGATGGCGATCCACGCATTGGCGATACCGGCGACCAGGCGCAATACCAGCCACGTCGGATAGTGCGCTACAAATCCCATGGCGATCGTGGCCACACCAATGATCAACATGCTGCCGAGCACTGCGGTATCGTCGCGCACGTTGAGCTGCGGCGCGAGCAGCGAACCGACGAAATAACCCAGGTAATTGGCAGAAGCGAGATACCCGCCGGCAGCGACACTCAATCCGGCATCGTCCTGCATCAGCGGCAACAGCGGCGTGAAAGCAAAGCGGCCGATGCCCATGGCCACGGCCAACGCAGCCATGCCGGCAAAAGCGATACGAAGCGCGGCGGTCTGGGTCATGGAGCCGGGACTATAACCGATCCCGGCAATTGTGAATTAATTCAATAAAAACAATAAGTTATAATTAAACACCACTAGATTACTTGCCGTTTTAGCTAAATAAGCATATATTCACCAGCATGGAATCCGTCCATGCCACTGATTTGAAAAACCGCCTCGGCGAAGTATTGGCGCGCGCCGCCTTCGGCCCCGTAGCCATCCAGCGGCATGGTCACATCGTTGCCTTGCTGGTGCCGCCACCTACAGAGCAAAGCCGCAAATCAGCTAAACCAGCATCCAAACCGCCGCGCTGGACACGGCGCGCGGAAGAACGCGTCATCGAGTTGTGCGCCAGCGGCGACTTCAGGCCCTCTCGCTGGCTACGCGCGGGCGACGCACAAACCCTCGCCGGCGTTGCCACCATGCTCGCCTCCGAAACGGACTTTGACCGGGCGCGTATGTTGGCACTCGCGGAGCGACTGCATCCGGGCATGAGCAAATCAGCAATGTTCGGCCGCTGGCTGGCGCACTCGCCGGTGCAAGCTGCACGCTTGCTGCCCATGCTGGCCACATGCATGCGTAATCCCGTGCCCGCCACAGCGTGATTGCGAAAAATGGTTGTAAAAAACACGCCACTGCGCCCTGATCCCGCCTGGCTAAAGGCATTCGCCACCATCATGTCGCGAATCGAGGCGGCCTTAGGACCAGCCAAACCGAAAAAACCGGTAGTCGCCTGCGTTGCCGGCGGCGCTGCCATGCATTTTTATACCGGTGACCGCTACTCGCGCGACATCGACGCCAAAATACTGGCGCGCGTATTGATCGACCCACAGGAACTGCAAGTCGCGTATCAGGGCAGTGACGGCCGCGCCCGCCTGCTCTATTTCGATACCCAATACAACGACAGTTTCGCATTGCTGCACCATGCCGCCTACGACGACGCACGGCCTGTAGCTATTGAAGGCGTTGATCAGCGCCGCCTTGAAGTCCGATTACTGACACCGGTGGATCTTGCAGTATCAAAGCTCTCGCGCTTCAGTGAACAGGATCAGGACGATATCCGCGCCCTCGCCCGGCATGGTCTGGTCACCGCTGCGGCACTGCGCCATCGCGCGGAGGCCGCGCTGCCGGATTACGTGGGAAATCTGGAACGGATTAAAAACTCCATCACCATCGCCTGCGGTATGGTCGATAAATCATCACGGCAGTAACACCGCCACCTGGTAACCCACTCCATGTCGATCAACTGGTTTCCCGGCCACATGGCCGTCGCCGTCGAAAAAATCAAAAAGGCAATGAAGGATCACGATCTGGTGATCGAGATCCTCGATGCGCGCTGCCCCATGGCGAGCGCCAATCCGCTGATCGAATCATTGCGTAATCACCGCCAGCGCCCCTGTCTCAAGGTACTCAACAAGATGGATCTGGCCGATGCCAATAACACATCGGCATGGCTGACATTTTTCAACGCGCAGGACAATGTGCAGGCGATTGCGCTCTCGGCCAAAAAGCCGGGGGACGCCGTAAAAATTGTGGCGGCCGCAAAAAAACTGGCGCCGCACCGCAACGACAATTTCAAACCGCTGCGCATGCTGATCATGGGCGTGCCCAACGTCGGCAAATCGACGCTGATTAACGCGCTGCTCAAACAACGCAAGGCCAAGGTGGGCGATGAACCGGCAATCACCAAGGCGCTCGCGCGTTATGACCTTTCATCCACGGTCAGCATCACCGACACCCCGGGGCTGATGTGGCCGAAGATCGCTCACCCGGACGATGGCCTGATGCTCGCCGCCAGCCACATCATCGGCACCAAGGCCTATATCGAAACCGAAGTGGC
>JAQBGW010000055.1:0-3130 GCA_032128415.1 Betaproteobacteria bacterium
CACGGAATCCGCAGTAACGCATGCTAGCAGCGCATCGGCATCGAGCCCCTGGCGTAATTCCTGCCGCACTTCTTTCCAACGGAAGCGAACGGAATTCATGACGATTTCTTCATCCAGTTGTTTTAGTTCGTCCACGATGGGTGCCCAGTGAACCAGCGCACCTGGACTTTCAGTAAATGCGGCCTCATTATCCGGCACGTTACGCCACGCACACGCATGAACGCGCTCACGCAACCGTGCCACCACCGCCGGATATTCGCTGTCGGCCTCCGCCGGCACACCAACGCGCAGCAGAATTACCTCGATAGCTTCAGCGATCACACGCGCCGTATCGGCCTCCGGGTTCGCCCCTCTCCTGCAAATCAACCCGCCCGCATAAATGGCCAGATCAGACACACAGGCCACCCAGATATTCCATTTCGCTGCATTCATGGCTTTTGCAAAGATCTCGTTGGCAAACAACTCCGGGTAGCGCGAACCGGCGCGGGTACGCAGATAACCATAGAGTGCTGTCTGCGTCACGTGGCTTGCACGCTGGTCCAAAAACTGCTGCAAATGCTCCACCGATGCAATCACTTGCGCCGGCCGTGGCGCAAACATGCACTTCAGTGCGTCCGCAACCTCACGTGACCGCTCTTTGAGATAAGTCAAATTAAACATGTACTTACAATATCCAGAGAAGCTAGACAATTCTTTAAAAACACGATAGCCTTCGACTGTTCTTAAAAATCCGTAAGAAAAGCATATCAATGCTTCACCGACGGATACGCAAGAAGTTGCGATAAAACAAAATCAGGACGGAGGTTACATCATGAGCAGCGGCAATTCCCAGCAAGATATGCATTGGTCGCGCACCAAGGGTCTGATGTTTGTTCATCTGACCATCTGGTTCATTTTCTCG
This sequence comes from Betaproteobacteria bacterium, assembly GCA_032128415.1. Classification (GTDB taxonomy): domain Bacteria; phylum Pseudomonadota; class Gammaproteobacteria; order Burkholderiales; family SG8-41. The sequence continues at coordinate 902 of JAQBGW010000055.1, forward strand.
TTTGTGGTGCATTGGTTCGCCGGCGCACTCAACCACTTTACCTTCATCGGATTTCCTCTCGGCTTCTACATGGCCGCCCAGGGCTCCCTGATCGTCTTTGTGGTCCAGCTGTTCATCTTCGTCAAGCAGCAAGAGAAGGTCGATCGCGAATGCGGTGTGGCAGAAGAATAATTAAACGGGGAGAATAAAATGGCTTTAAAGGGATCATTCGTAGACAACCTGCCGAAGATCTACGGCATCTATACCGGCGGCTTCTTCGTGTTCATCGCGCTGATGGCCATCCTCGAACAAATGGGGTTGTCCGCAGCAACGATCGGCATCTGTTTTGTCGGCTTCACTGTCGTCATTTATGCCTTTATCGGCTATTTGTCGCGAACCATGCAGGTGGACGCCTATTACGTCGCCGGTCGGCAGGTGCCAGCCATATTCAACGGCATGGCCACTGGCGCGGACTGGATGTCCGGCGCGTCGTTTGTGGCGATGGCGGGCGGCATTTACATGGGCGGTCACGCCTACCTCGCGTTCGTGGTGGGGTGGACCGGCGGCTACGTACTGGTTGCCGTGCTGATGGCGCCATATCTGCGCAAATTCGGCTGCTACACAGTGCCTGACTTCATCGGCACCCGCTATGGCGGCAACCTCGCCCGGTTCCTTGCGGTCCTGGTGCTGATCGTCGCTTCGTTTACTTACGTAACCGCGCAGATCAACGCTACCGGCACCATCGCAGCAGCGGTGCTGCAGATTCCATTTACGGTTGCCGTATGGATTGCACTGGTCGCAATTCTGTTGTGCGCAATGCTCGGCGGCATGCGGGCGGTGACCTGGACCCAGGTGGCGCAATACATCGTGCTCATCATCGCTTATCTGGTTCCAGTATTCTGGATGTCGATGAAACAGGGCTTTGGCACTTTCCCGCAATTTGAATACGGGGCAGCCGTTGCCAAGCTGGCCGACCTGGAGGTCCTGCATCAGGTCGGTGTATTGAAACCGGCGGTGGCACAAGCCGGACTGAGCGCGCTGACCGTCAAGCACTCCGTTGCGTCCAGCGACCCCATTGCCGCATTCCGCTTCGTCACTCTGGTCGCCTGCATGATGATGGGAACAGCCTCGTTGCCGCATATTCTGATGCGCTACTTCACCACGCCGTCAGTGCGTGATGCACGCCGCTCGGTTGCGTGGTCTTTGCTCTTCATCTTTCTGCTCTACTTCACGGCTCCGGCGCTGGCCACACTGACCAAGCTGCAGGTACTGGATCCCACCCCTGACTACCAGCATCATCGGCAAGTCGATCGCGCAGGTAAATGCGCTGGACTGGGTGGTGAAATGGAGCAATGTCGGCTTCCTGAAGATCATCGACAGTAACGGTGACGGCATCCTCCAGATCAATGAGTTCTTCATGCGCGGGGATATCGTAGTGCTGGCGACACCGGAGATCGCAGGCTTGCCGGCGTTCATCTCGGGTCTGGTCGCTGCTGGCGGTCTGGCTGCGGCCATGTCAACGGCTGACGGCCTGCTGTTGGCCATAGCCAACGCGCTGTCGCACGATCTCTATTACAAGATGATCGACCCGAAAGCTGACACCAAGAAACGGCTGATCGTAGCCCGCGTGCTGCTGGTTCTGATTGGTGCTGCCGGTTCTGCAGTGGCCAGTCTGAAGCTGACGACCATCCTCGGTGCGGTGGCATGGGCCTTCGATTTTGCGATGTCCGGTCTGTTCTTCCCGCTGGTACTCGGTATCTGGTGGAAGCGCGCCAACCGGGCGGGTGCTATTGCCGGCATGGCAGTCGGTTTGCTGGTCGGATCGTGGTACCTCTACATGGTCAGATGGGGCGGCATGACGCCGTGGCTGGGTATTGATCACCTGCGCTTCGGCATCATCGGTGCTTCAGCCAGTCTGATTGCCATGGTCACGGCAACCCTCATGACCGCACCGCCTGACGCAGAAACCCAGGCCATGGTCGACGAGATCCGCATTCCGAAAGGCAAAACGGTGCTCGACGTCTCTCACTAACCTAGTCGTATCAAGTCAAGCCGGGGCGGCAGCAATTCGCCCCGGCTTTTTTTTAGCACCTCGATATTCGATTTTTTACTGAACAAGAAAGCAAGCATGACGGAAGCATTTCCAATCTGGGTCATCGCCGTTGATTACATCCTCGGCATGGTGATGTGGACACTGATCGGCCGCTTCGGCATGGGGATTTTTCTGCCAGAAACCAGCACTTTCTTTTT
>JAQBGW010000056.1:0-17010 GCA_032128415.1 Betaproteobacteria bacterium
CGACAGTCCGCTTAGTCCATATTACAGCTGCCTGCCAAACTGGTTTCAGGACCCGGTTTTGATCGGCTCGCTGGATTTGGGCTTATTTAAAAACCCGCCAGCTACCGGGGCAGGCACTTTTTGCTTTTTGGGTTTCTTCTGTTCCTTGTTACTGCGCTGCTGGCCTTTAGCCATGGTCGTTCTCCTTGTAGAGCCTGCATGTTAATACGAATTTAGCGCAACGCCGCGATGGCCAGCAATTTGCAGAGCGCCGGCCCGCGGCGCACCGGCCCTAGCGCGTGATAAAGCGTTTGGCGGTCTTGAGCCGCAGCACGGTATCGCCGCCCAAATGTGTCCAGATCATGGCATCGCGAGCCAGTTTGTCGACTCGCGCATTCATCATGCCGCCCTCGACGCCATGGACCTCCATGTTCAAACCCGTAACACGCTGAATCACGTCGGTCGCGTAATTCATCACCAGACCGCCATTGGCCGAGAGCTGCTGTTGATCGTGCTCCCAGGCGACCCGCAGCACGAAAGAACGCAAAGCCTCGGTCAGCATGTGCATTTCGTGCACCTTCAACTGAACGAGTTGGTGATCGATCAGCAGCTTGCCGCTCCGCTTTTGTGTCCGCGCAAAATTCATCGCCAGGCCGATTGCGTCCTCGCATACGCCCAGCGCATTGGCGGCGAGTTCGAGATCTCCAAATAAATCGCCACCCGTGGTATCGCCTTTGTTCTTCTTCATGCCGCCGTTCACCTCACCCACCACGTTGGCGTGCGGCACGCGCGCGTTCTCGAATATCAGCTCCGCATTCTGGTAGAAACGCCAGCCCCGCTTGTTCGACGACTTGCCGAAGCGGAAACCGGGCGTATCGATCGGCACCATGAACATGGTGCCGCCCTGCTGGATATTCACCTCGGTATCGGTGCGCGCATCGACGAAAAACAATTTACCAACCCCACCCTGCGCGATAAAGGTCTTCTCGCCATTGAGAATCCACTCGTCGCCCTTGCGCTCCGCCTTGAGCCGGTAGCCGGCCTTGGGCTCGGATTCGGGTGGCAGCCGGTTGTCAGATCCGGCATTGGGCTCGGTAATGCCTTTGCCCAGAAGATAAGTGTCGTCGGCAACAAAGGGTTTAAGAAAACGTTCTTTCTGTTCTTCGTTGCATGCGGCTGAGATCAGATGACTCCACTTCCAGTTCTGGCTGAACGCCTTCGACATCGCACTGTCACCTCGGGCAAGTTCAGCCATCACCAGCACCTGCGTCACGAAATCAGTGCCGTATCCACCCCATTCTTTGGGGACCGCCAGCGTGCGGAAGCCGAGTTTCGAGCCTTTCCTGATGATCTCCCAGTCGAAGGGTTCGCGCGCGCCAGCGATCTGATCGCGTTGCAGGGAAATCGGGCGCAACTCCTCCTCTGCGAATTTCCGCGCCTTCATCTGCCAGGCGCGCTGCTCCTCATTCAACGAAAAATCCATACTGGCTCCTCAAAAGAATCACGCAAAACGGTTTGCCTGCAATGCACGTCGCGCCCGCTGCCTTGTGTTGACAGGTCTGCGCCATTGAACTACTTTAATTACAGGCACATGAGATTCAATAACATGATGAAACATGTGTATCTTACGAGTTAAAGTGTCTTATCAGTCAAAAGTGTCATATCAGTCAAAAGTTTTTTCGAGTCAACCCTATCCTGCCATTCTCCATTAATGCTGACGCGATAAACTGGTAGCCGAACCATCGTCGAACCATCGTAATACTCACCCACATCAAGAACACGTGAACAAAGCAACCGATCGCGACCCCCGGCGCACCGCTTTTGTAACCGGCGGCTCTACCGGCATCGGCGCCGCGATCGCCGTGGCACTCGCCCGCAACGGCTACGACGTCGCAGTATCCGCGCGGCAGACAGAGCGCCTCGCCGGCACGCTGAAAGAAATCGAGAATGCCGGTACACGCGCGGTTGCGGTCGCGCTCGAACTGTCCTCGCTCGCCAGTATCGAAGCGGCCGCCACCCAGGTCTTCGACGCATTCGGGCACATCGATGTGCTGGTGAATAACGCAGCTGCGCCGCTACACAAGGCCGCACTGGCAGTCACTCCCGAAGAATGGGAGTCGGTCATGCAACCCAACCTCAAAGGATCGTTCTTCCTCAGCCAGAAAATCGGCCAGCGCTGGGTTGAACGCGGCACGCCGGGCACAATTATCAGTATCGCCTCCACGCACGGGATGGTGGCATTAGCCCAGCGCTCGGTCTACGGCATCGCCAAAGCAGCGCTGATTCACATGACCCGCGCGCTTGCCATTGAATGGGCGGAACACGGCATCAGGGTCAACGCGATCGCGCCGGGAACCGTGGAAACACCCTCCCGCGCAGCGGTATTCAAAGACCCGAAAATAAGAAAAATGATGCTCGACCGTATACCGCTGGCCCGCTTCGCGACCATGCAGGAGGTCGCCGGGGCCGTGGTTTACCTGGCGAGTCCGGCAGCAGCGTTCATGACCGGCCACACGCTGGTGCTCGACGGCGGGATCACCGCTTACTGACAGCGCAGTTTCCGCCGGTCGCGACGGCCGACCTAGAGCGTCGCCACGATCGCGTCGCCCATCCCGGTAGTGCCGGCCGTTCCACCAAGATCCGGCGTAAGGTGCTTCGCCTCGGCAACGATTCTGTCGACGGCTACATCCATCATGCGCGCAGCATCAACCGCCTTCGGCTCGTTGCATTTCCTGCCCAACCACTCGAGCAGCATTTTCCCGGACATGATCAGCGCGTAGGGATTGGCGATATTTTTTCCGGCGATGTCCGGGGCCGAGCCGTGGGTGGCCTGCGCCATCGCCTGGCGCTCACCCACGCACAGCCCTGGAGCGAGACCCAGACCGCCGACAAGGCCGGCACCCAGATCGGTAACGATGTCGCCGAACTGGTTGGTGGTCACGACGACGTCGTACTGCTGCGGCCTCATCACCACTTTCATCGCGAAACCATCGATCAGCACCTCCTCAAACTCCACATCGGCATATTCCTTCGCGACCTTGCGGCATTCCTCGGCGAACATGCCGCACACGAGCCGATAGACCGGCTCCTTGTGCAATGCCGTAACCTTCTTGCGTTTGCGCGTGCGGGCGATTTCGAATGCCTCCCGCGCCACCCGGTTGGCACCTCGACGCGTCACCACGCGCATGCCGATGGAAATTTCGTCGTTGGGGCGGAATTCGCCGCCACCCGCGAACACGGTATCGCTGGACTGCATGCCCTCGGTGACTTCGCGCAGGAACACGATGTCCACGTCCTTATGCACCGACGGGATGTTTGAATACGATTTGACCGGCTTGATGCTGGCAAACAGATCGAGCCGCTTGCGCAACGGCGGCATGATCCACGTCGGGTCGTTGCGCGGATAGGCCCCATGACCAATCGGCCCGCACAGGAAGCCATCGGTTTTCTCGAGCGCCTTGACCGTGACCTCCGGCATGGTGTGGCCGTGCAATTCGTGGCCTCTGCGCCCGATTGAGTGCTCGCTCCACTCCACCGCCAGTCCGGCTTTAGCCGCAGCCGCCTTCATCACCTTTATTGCTTCAGGCACGACTTCCAGCCCGATGTCATCGCCCAGCAGGATTCCGATTTTCAACAATTCGACTCCCCGATTATTTAAATGTCGGCTCAAAAACATCGGCCATGCAAAATCGCTGGCTGGCGCACTGCTTACGAGACGCTCTTAAACCTAAATCACACCGCACAATGACGTTGAAATCGCGTCAATCACGTAAATCTTCACCAAAATCAGAGCTTAAATACTATAGACGGTCTTCGGAAGGGAGTGTTAGATTAAGCGTTCAGCGGAAAGTCAGAGTCTGTATCCCGATTTAATAAAACTAAATTACCGCGATAGGAGGGTGTCATGAAATCCAGAAAATTAGAATTATTCTTAAGTGCCTGCTTGATATCTGCGCTGGCAACTTTTTCTCCAACCGTTTTTTCGGCGCCACCAAAACCGTCCACGATTATCCTGGGCACCCATGATATTGGCACCGGCGGCTATCGCCTGCTGGGTCTGGTCACCGAGTCTTTGATTTCGAAATACCCGGACATCAAATGGCGGTCGATACCTTCGGGCGTCGATCTGGCCAGAACCATGATGCCCCGTACCGGGGATACGGCCACCACCATACACACCGCAGGGTCGGTGTGGTTGATCCAAGAGGGCTTGAGTTCTTATGCCAGCTACGAATGGGGCCCTCAAGCTATCCGGGAAGTTTACCTCCCGGAGCATGTGGGGATGGGTTTCGCCGTAAAGGGAGATTCTCCGATAAAGACCGGCCATGATCTAAAGGGTAAAACCGTCGCAACCTACCCCGGTTCGCCGTACCCGACCTTGATTAATGAGTCGATCCTGGCCTTTTTTGGTCTGACCTGGAAAGATGTGAAGCCGACCAAGATGTCCAGCCCTCCCGAGGGATACCGCGCCATCAGAGATGGGCACATCGATACTGCGTTCATGAATTCGTCATCCGGCATCGCAGTCGAAATGGCCTCTATGCCCAGCGGCCTGCGCTGGATAGAAATGCCGGCCAGTGATAAAGAAGGCTGGAAGCGGGTGCAGAAGGTGGTGCCCGTTCATATGCCCAAATCGAGGAACGATGGCCCAGGCATGTCCAAGGCCGCCCCGGCTCAATTTTTGACCAATGCCTATCCGGAAATTGTGGCCTATGACAAATCCGACAAAGCCACCATCTACTGGATCACCAGAGCCCTGATTGAAACGCGATCTTCGTGGGAGGTAAAACACCCATCGCTGAAGAAAGATTGGTCGATGGCCAAGCACTGGAGCCTGTGGGAAGGGGGCATTACCCCGATGCATGACGGGGCTATCGAGTATTACAAAGAGATCGGGGAATGGAACGATAAGCGTGAGAAATTAAATAAGGAGCGCATCCAGCACCAGAAGGAGCTTCGGGCCTATTGGGATGAAGTAGTGCAACAGGCGCAGCAAGACAAGATTAAAACAAAAGCTTTCCCGGAGTACTGGACTAAAAAATATCACGCCAAGTATGGAAAATAAAAACCCGGGAGGGGGGGGATTGCGCTAAGGACACGCGTCCTTGGCGCTTCTTCTCCTGGACTCGGCTATCGCCAAACTCCAGCCTGCCCATGGGACGGCCTCAGGGCCGGGGAGAAGGAAAAAACCCGCCAATGAAACGGTATCGGCAGGCGGTTTCAGTGATCAACAAGTGCAACATTTTTGAGAGGAAATGTTGCACTTGGTTTTTGTGCCCCGTAGCAGACGGAGGCTGTGAAAAGCCTGTTGCATAGAGGTCATATGGCGGCACGCCATTTTCAATAAACAATGCCGAACCTTAGGCACACGTCAAGATTCGCAGCAGGGGAATGGCCAATTTGATTGTGCGGTCAGCGTAGTTAGTTGGAAGAATAAAATGTGACGATGGCAGGGCGCCGGGACATGGCCAAGGAGCGACAAGAAATATGAGTGACGATCAGATGCGTGATGTCGTGGAAGAGTTGACCGAAAAAAAGGACCGGACGCTAACAGGCTTCTGGCGTGCGCTCATTATTATTTTCGGAACGATTGTCGTCATTTTGGGGATTAACAAGGTATTTAACCTGCGATTCCTCGTTGATTTCCACTTATTCAACTTCTCTTTGTACTACACCGTTTTCGGGCTGCTCCTGGCGGGTTCTTTTCTGAAGTACCCGGTAAAGCTGAACCTGAAGGAACCCTGGGCGTCCAGACTTTTCTGGGTTGATGCCGGCCTGTGTTTCCTGAGTCTGTCGATATTCGGGTATTTTGCATGGCACGGGCAGGACATTATCGTCGAGGGCTGGTCGCGATTCGCTCCTACTGAGGCGATGATCATGGCGGCGATCGCCTGGATACTGATCCTCGAATCGATCAGGCGGATATTCGGCACGGTATTGTTCTCAATCATTGCGATCATTTCTTTTTACCCGCTGGTCGCAGCGCACATGCCCGGATTTTTGGAGGGTATCGGGCGCTCCTTTGACATGACGGCAACGTTTCACATCTTAAGTCCACAGAGCGCCATAGGGCTTTTATTAAGAACGTATATTGAGGTCGTACTGGGCTTTATCTTGTTCGGCATCGTGGTTGTTGAAACCGGAGGCGGCGCCTTCTTCCTGAATCTGGCGCTCGCACTGGTAGGGCAAATGAGAGGCGGGACGGCCAAGGTCGCCGTCGTGTCCAGCGCCATGTTTGGGTCTATTAACGGCCAGCCTATCGTGAATGTCCTGACCACGGGCGCAGTGACAATTCCTGCGATGAAAAAAGCGGGCTTCGAGTCGCATATCGCCGGCGCGGTGGAAGTCTGCGCTTCGACCGCCGGCACTTTTACGCCGCCCATTATGGGCATCGCGGCCTTCGTGATGGCCTCGTTCCTGAACGTGCCCTACAGCACCATTGCCATCGCCGCTTCCGTGCCGGCGTTCTTGTACTATTTTGGCCTGTACATTCAGGTTGATGGTTATGCCGTAAAGCATGGGCTTAAAGGTCAAGAGAGAAAAGATCTGCCGTCATTTTGGAAAACGCTGAAGACCGGCTGGTTTTATATTCCAGGCGCCCTCGTATTAATTTATTACCTGTTCTGGGAAAGGAAGATCGGCATATCCGCTTTTGCCGGAGCGGCATGTATTCTGGTTTTGGCCCAGATTCACAAACATTCCAGGTTTACCTGGCCGAAATTTCTGCACTTCCTCGAAAACTCCGCAGGCACCCTGATTGACTTGATGGTGGTGATCGGCGGCGTCGGCATGCTGGTCGGGGTCTTTTCGCTGACGGGCATCGGTGTTTCATTCGCCAGGGAATTGATGAACGCTTCTGGCGGGAGTCTGCCTTTGTTGCTTATTCTTTCTGCAGTAGCCGGTCTCATTATGGGTATGGGCATGACCCTGCTCGCCGTATACATCTTTCTCGCCGTAGTCCTGGCCCCTGCCCTCGTCATGGCCGGCATCAACGAACTCGCCGCACACATGTTTATCCTCTACGTCGGCATGCTGTCCTACATTACGCCGCCGATTGCCCTGGCCGCATTTCCAGCGGCCATCCTCGCCAAGACTTCAGCCATGAAAGTGGCGGTGAGCGCTGCCCGCCTGGGCGCGGGTAAATACATCTTGCCGTTCTTCTTCGTGCTTGATCCGGGCTTATTGCTCATAGGCGAACCCTCGGCGATTGCGCTGTCGATTGTTACGACGTTGTTTGGCGTCTTTATCATAGCGGCCGCGCTGGAAGGATACATGCAGGGTCTGGGCATTCTTTGGGGTGGATCGGGAAAAGGGTCGATCGGTGGCTACCAATACCGTAGCTATGGGCTCAGGACGATCCTCTTTTTTGCCGGGCTGCTATGCGGGCTGCCCTGGCTGAACTACAAGATCATCGGATTCGCAATCATCGCGGTGGTCCTGTTGCCCCAGATCGTGGCGAAAATCCTGCACAAAGACAAGAACCCCGCAGCCGTGAGTGCGGGATAAGATTTTCCGCACGCTCGCCTCCTCCCTCCCGCTATCGCGCCTTCAAATCAGCCGGTAGAACGCTGTCGCCGTGTCGTGGAAATATTTGCGCTGCTCGTCGGCCGACCGGCCGCTGAGTATCCGTTTGGTGGTGGCGACCAGATCGTCATAACTCGCCCACAATTTCTCCAGCGGGAAATTGCTGCCGAAGAAACAGCGGTCGGCGCCAAATCGGTCCAGTAGATGGTCCAGCGTGATGCGCATGTGATGCTCGTCGCACTTTGCCGTGAAGAAATTCAGACCCGAACACTTGATCCACAAATTGGGCAGCGGGTGGAGATGTTCGAGGCCCGCCTTCCAGGCGTTGACTGTGGCGTCATCATCCGCCGTCAGCATACCGGCATGGACGAGGCAGAATTCAGTTTGCGGATGATTGGCGATCATCCTGGCAAAATATTCGAACTGGTGCGAGAAGCCCTGCAGTTCGAAGCTGAGATCGTATTTTTTCAGCAGCGCAATGCCGCGCTGAAAGTCTTCCGTGAGACAAAGGTCGGGCCGGTCGGTACGACAGCGCAGCGGATCGCCTTCCCAGAAATGCAGTTGATGACGCACGCCGCGCATGTTGGCGTGCTGCCGGTGTCCATGGAGAATGGCCTCGACGTTCGGGTCAGTCATCACGGCATGGCCGATGATGGCATGCGGAAAACCCGTGCGGTCGGCTTGCGTTTGCAACCATCGGGTTTCGCCGACAGGGTCCGAGGGATCGTAATTGGCCTGCACATGCACCGATTTGACGACCTTGTTGGCACCAAAATCCGCCAGCAAATCCGCAACCAGATAATCCTGCCGCAGGGGTTGGTAGTTGCTGCCATACATCTTCGGGGTGATCGGTGCGGTCAGCCACGGATAATTCTGCCACTCCCATAAATGGTGATGGCTGTCGACTATCGGTCCGTCATACATGATGACCTCTGCCTCAGGCCAGTTCGAACTCGCCGTTGATTTCGACCGCGATGCCGCGCGGGAGCGAAACATGCCCGACCGCAGAGCGCGCGTGCCTGCCGAACTCCGGACCCCACACTTCATAAAACAGATCCGAGGCGCCGTCGATGACTGCTGGGTGCTGCGCGAAGTCCGGTGTGCAGTTACACATGCCGAACAGGCGCAGCACACGTTTCACCCGGTCGAGATCACCGCAGTGTGCCTTCATCGTCGCCATCATGGTGAGGGCCACCGCACGCGCGGTGGCGTAGCCCTCCTCCACGGTAATATCGACTCCAAACTTGCCGGTCTGCCGCACACCGGGCAACTTCGGCAGGTCGAGACCGTGTCCGGACAACAGCAGCAACGAGCCCGCCTGCGTGCAACCGGTGCGATTCTGCTTCGGAAACACGAACGGCGGCGGCAGCGTGTAGCCCAATGCCTTCAGTTTGGCTTCGATTGCACTCATAATTATAACTATTTGATTATATTGATGTTTTTAATGAGTCCTATTGCACCTTGATACCGATCTCCTCGCCCAGTTTGCGCGCCTTGGCAATGTATTCGCGCGCCATTTTCTCGAATTGCTGCGGTGTACTCGACTGCGGTACAGCACCGAGAGTGGCCAGGCGGTCGCGCACAACCTGCAGTGTCAGCACACGCGCCATTTCCCTGGAGAACTTTTCGCGTATTGGCAGCGGTGTATTGAGCGGCGCATACACGCCGAACCAGTCATCCCCCTCATACGGCAGCCCTGCCTCGACAATGCTCGGCACGCCCGGCATGAAGCGCGCACCGGCTGACGACGTGGTCACCAGAATCTGCAGTTTGCCCGCCTTGGCGAGCGGGATCGCATTCGGGCCCGGCGCAAACGCGTAGAGTACGCGCCCGGCCATGGCCTCGGTGACCGCCTGCGGCGTGCCCTTGTTGGGTGCATGGTCGGCCTTGAGGCCCGCCAGATGCGCCACGGACGCGGCATGCAGGTGTGCGGTGCTGCCAACGCCGGCCGAGGTGTAAAAAATGCCGTCGGGCTGTGCTTTGGCGTGGGCGATCAGATCCTTGAGCGATTTGAATCCGAATGAGGTCGATACCACCATGAAACTCGGTGAAATCGCCATCTGTCCGACACCTGCGAAATCCTTGGTCGCGTCGTAGGGCAGGCTGCGGTCAATCGCCGCGCGCACGGCGAACGCGCTGGCGACTGCCAGAAAGGTGCGGCCGTCGGGCTTTTGCTGGGTCACGTAGTTCGACCCCACCACGCCGCCGGCGCCGACACGGTTGTCGATCATGATGTTGACCTTCCACGCTTCGGCCATGTGTTGCGCAATAAGACGCGTGATGACATCGGTACCGCCGCCTGCCGAATAAGGTACTACGATACGTATCTGCTCCGGCGGGAAATCGGCTGCATGTGCTGATGGCATGGCGAGCGCGGCGACCGCGAGGATAGGCAACACACTCAGAAAACGACGGCGCAGTTGGTGAGGAATTATAGAGTTCATGTTCATGATTTACCTTTCAAGAAAACGTTTACGTCAACGGATGATGCGCAACATGGTTCAAGCAAGAACGGCGCCCTCGCACTACCAAGTGCTAGGGCACATATATCCAGAGATCGAGCATGACCACCGCGCCGGGCACGCCGAGCGCCGGCACCTCGATCGCCGAGAACGGCAGGTGCTGGCCGGGCAAATGCTGTTGCCACACTTGGTATGCCCCATTGAAATCAGCGAGATCAGTGTGAAACTGCTGGACACGCACCGCATTGGCTAGCGTCGTCCCGGCCTTGCGGCAGATGCGTTCAGCTTGCGCCAGCATGAGCGCCATCTGTAACTGCACCGCACTGCCAAAGTGCGGCTGGCGCGAATCGATGTGCGTTTGCGGTGCGAGCGCACCACCGGCATCAACCGCCATCAGACCCGACAGGAACAGCAGGTCGCCGGCTCGGATTGCCTGCACATAGCCGTCGAATGCCGTGGGCACGCCGGCGTCGATGACCTGTTTTTTTGTTCGGCTGCCGCGGCGCACGCTGATGATGTTGATCTCGATGCGGCCTTGTTCGCAGATGAAACCGGGTGTTGAGGTGGTGATTATGGTGGTCGCGGGCGGCGCCTTCCTGAAGTGTTTCATCCAGACTTCGTTGAAAGCCGGAATGTCATTGATATCGCGCAGGTAGACCTGCGCCTTCACTACGTCGGCGAGCGTATTGCCGATGGTGGCGAGTGCAGGCTTCATCTTGCGCTCAATCACGAATTCGGTCTCGAGCTTGATCGGGGTGCCCTTCCACAGATGCCCGGCAGGCATGCGCGCCGCCGGGTCGAGCGGACCCTCTTCGGTTTTCAGCGCTTCCGAGGTCTGCCCGGCGACAAACACATAGTCGCCGCAGGTCAGCACCGGGCTGTAGCCGGAGGTGGCGTGCACCGGCAGGTTCGCCGGGCGGTGCTGTACCACATCGAAACCCTTGCCCGCCACCACCGCCATCAGCTGCACCTCCATGTCCTGTCCGGTGAGCAGAAAACGCTGGTGCAGATTGGATGTGCTGGGCGGAATATGGCCGGCGAAAAATTCGCGTCGCACTTCGTGGTAAGCGGCGACGACATGGCCGCCGGTGTAGTACTGGTCCACGCGTACTACATGCTTACGGTCGGCGCCGCCGGCCTTTATCACCTTGGCTAAATTGGCGAAGATGCGCCGCGCCTCTTTCTTGTATTTGGGCACGCTGTGCCGCGGCCCCGCATCGTCGGTCACCTCGGGCGCCATGCCGCTGATGAAGTCCGCCGTGCCCTTGTGGCCGGTGGCGAACACCCAGCGGCCGGCGCGCACGCCCGGAGCGTAGTGGATGTTACCGGGCTGGATAGTCACGGGGAGCAGCGGGGTCACTGCGGGCCTGAGCGATCCGGTCTTTTTCTTTGGCATGTCGGCGCGCAATTTCCTGATGGTTAAAGGCTAGCAGTGCCGCAGTCAATACACTGGCACCTCCCAGAGTGTCGTTAGAAGGAAATTCTACGCACGATTACAGCAATGCGGTAGAAATTTACCAAATTTGTTTTAAATCTTGAGAAATGGGTCGCTAGTGGCCCGTCCCTGCTTCTCCTCGTTTGTGACGGCGTGGTTATCCCCTCCTTCTTCAAGAGGGGTGGGCGAGTTGCTTTGATTGCTTATTGATTGACCGTCAGGTGTGCGGTCGAGGCGATCTCGACCAGGAACTCGGGCTTCACCAGGTCGGCACGAATGCAGTAGCGCGCCGGCGGGTGGGCCGGAAAGTACTCGCGATACACCTCGTTCATCGCTGCATAGTCGGCGAGGTCCTTGAGGAAGATCTGGTTGAACGCGATGTCGCTCATCATGCCGCCGGCGGCCACGAGCACCGACTTGATGCTCTCGAGCACGTGGCGCGTCTGCGCGCGAACATCACCCGGCCCGACCAGCTTGCCGGCAGTGTCGAGCGCGAGCGTGCCGCTGACGTAGAGCACGTTGCCGGCGCGCGCTCCGGGCGAGTACGGCGCGAGCGGCGGCGGGGATCCTGCGGGGACTACGGGCTTGAACGGCATGTGACTCTCCTTATGATTTTTCGGCTGTGGTGAAGAATTCTAGCGCGATGCGGTTGAACGTTTCGCTCTCCGTGCGCGACAGCGCGTGGCCACCGCGCGGCTCCCAATGTCCGCGCGCGCCGGGAATCAACCGTGCGTACTCTTCGGAGAAGTAGCGCGGGGTGAGGATGTCGTCGTCGGCACACAGCACCAGCGTCGGGATGCGGATCGCGCCCAGCTCGGCGCGGCGGTCGAACTCGAGGATCGCCGCGAGCCGGCTCGCCTGCACCTGAGCAGGCCCGAGCGCACCCGCGGCCTGTTTCTCCATGGCGGCGAGACGCTCTGCGTTACCGTTGATCCAGTACGGGGGATAGAGCAGGAGTGTCGTGTACTGCGCATAGGCATCGGCGCCGAGTGCTGCCAGCAGGCGCTCGCGCAGCGCGAACACCCGGCGCCGGTACGCGTCGCCGTGGGTGGTGCTGGCGTAGAGCAGCAACGAGCGCAGCCGCCCTGGATAATCGAGCGCGGCCGCAACACCGATCGCCCCGCCCGTCGAGTGCCCCAGGTAATGCGCCGCCTCGAGCCCCGCAGCGTCGAGCACCGCGATCAGGTCGGCCGCCATCTGCTCGATCGAGGCCACCGGCACTCTTGAGGAGCGCCCCGTGCCGCGCTGGTCGAAGGTGATGACCGTGTAGCGCTCGGCGAGCGCGGTGCGGTTCGGGTCCCACCAGCCACCGGCGCCGCCCAGCCCCGCGCCGAGCACCAGCGCCGGCCCCGCGCCCTCGCGCTCCCAGTAAAGCTCCGCGCCATCGCGTGTGGTGATCGGCATCGTCGTCCGTCCGCTGAGAAATCAGGTGAGGTGCACATTGTCGCCGGTAAATGAGGACAAGCTCAAACCCCGAAGGAATCCAAAGCTGCCTTTGCGTTCAGCCACCTTTGAATTGTTTGAGTTATTTCATATGCACACGGCTCACGGGGAGTGCCGCATTCGGCGCCGATTGATCTGAAACGCTGACGCGGCTACGATGGGAGCGACGCCACCCCAAAACCTGAGGAGGACTCATGGCCACCGCAAAGAAAGCGAAATCCAAGCCCAAGAAAAAAGCACCGGCAAAGAAGCCGGCGATCTCCAGGAAAGCTGCACCATCCAAGAAGAAATCTGCGGCGAAGAAACCCGCCGTGAAAAAGGCTGTGGTTAAAAAAGCCGCAGCAAAGCCCGCCGTTAAACCTGCTGTAAAGCCGCCGCCGGCAAAGCAGGCCCCCGTGGTGCAACCTGCCGCAAAGCTGGCGGCGCCACGCAAAAAAATGCCTGTTGTCACCTTGTCCGCAGTGGCCATTGCCCCCCGCGGCACTCCAAAATCCAACGCCGCGACCGCTGTGGTGCCGGAGCACAGCCCGCTGCCGAGCGAAGATCCCGTCGGGATCGTCACGCACTACTTCAACCATCTTTCAGTGGCCGTGGTGCAACTGGACGTTGGCAGCCTGGAGGTCGGCGACACGATCCGCTTCCTCGGTCACACCACCGACTTTCGTCAGCGGATCGACTCGCTGGAGGTCAATCATCAGTCCGTCACCGAAGTCGGCCGCAGGCAGGCCTTCGGCTTGAAGGTGAAGGAGCACGTGCGCGAGCACGACGTGGTGTACAAAGTCGCCGCCGATTAGCGACTCACACATCTACCTGACGCCGGCGATTACGCCGGCTTGGTGCCCAGCCAGCCGTGCTCCGAGAGGTCGATCGTCACGCCGTCCGGCCCGCTGAACTTGACCTCGATGTTGCCGCGTTTCGCCATGTCCTCCACACCCGGATAGGGTCGGTGCACGGCGCCGGCCCGCTCGATGCGTGCCCGCGCCGCTGCCATGTCCTCGACTTCGACACCGAAGTGGTGGATGCCGGTGTAGCGGGTGGTGCCCTCGGTAGTCGCCGGGTCATCGCTCTTGAAACGCAGGATGGCGACATTGACGTGGCCGTCAGTCAGGTAATAACCCTCGGCGGTCTGGGAATTCAGCTTGCCGACCTCCTGCAAACCGAGACCTTCTTTGTAGAACCGTGCCGTCGCTTCGGGATCGTTGGTGCCGATTGCAATATGCCGGATGCGTGCCATGGTGCGCCTCCCTGGTACGTGAACAGTTAGTGGAAATTAAAAGTTGCGTGTGTGACAACGATATGCCAGAGCCAGCGTAAGTAGCAAGCAGCATGACGCATCGTTGTATGCTTCACATCAATTTTTTAATTCAATTTCTTAATTCATTGATCCAAACTGGCGCTGCAGTGTACGGAGTCGGCGGGTCAGCAGGCGCCGTCGCGGCAGTTCAGGCGCGGCACCTCAGGTCCAGCAACCGCCCCGGCACAGCCGCTACCTTGGGCGAATCCACCAACCCGTAGCCACGCACCCACACCTGATAATTCGCCGCCGGCAGTTCGGGCATCAGATAACGCCCGCGATCATCAGTCACCACGATCTTGGTGAACTTGGTCGGCAGGTTGGTGGTTTCAGCAATCACCCAGACGCCCGCTTCCGCGCCCTTGCTGCTGATCACGACGCCGCCGAGATCCTGCGCGCCCACGCTGCCCTGCTGCGACATCTGCGAAGCACAGGCCGCCAGCACTGCAGCGCCGACGATCCCCACGATACTCAACAACCATTTGCCATGGATACGCACGTCTCTCTCCCTTGCTAACCCTGCCCCATGCCCCTGGCAGGTGATTAGAAATTGTCCGGATCGCGATCAGATGGGGTGGCGAACGGCATCATCCCTACGCGGTATGCGCATGGGGGGGATGTCGCACTGATATGACGGGCTGTGCTTAGCTGTGGGGGCGTAAAAAAACCGGGCGGATCATCGGCGATGGGCCCATTGCCGGCAAAACTGATTGATTGCACGAGAGGAAGTGATCAGCCGGACTCGTGAGGTGGGAACGCCAGATCCACCACCAGGCGCTCTAAAACTCAGGCCTCCAACGTCAAGACTTCAAAGCACTCAAGGACAGCGGCTACTTTCCAGAGAGTTCGGTCGCCTCGATCATGACCGGGTACGCATAGCCGGCCCCGAAATCCTGGTCGGTACGCACCGTACCCTTGACCAGCACCACAGCGCCGACCTTGGTTTCGCCCGAACTCGTCACCAGCACGTCGTTCGTCCTGGCTGCCGCCGTGCCCGTGCCGTCGGCGAGGTGTATCCAGTTCCTGCCGAGGATGCCCGGGTTGTACTTCACCACCTTGCCGCGGATCAGCACCGGCTTGTCCTTGAGCGTGGTCTTGCCGGTGATGACCTCAGCCACGGTGCGCGCGTTGGCGCCGGTGGCTTTAGCCACTTTGACCTCCGCTGCTGCGGGCGCACCGGGCATGCCCTGAACGCCGGCATGTGCTGCTGCCATGTCAGCGCTGCGCGTGGACCCACCGGCACCAGCGAGGTCGCCGAATACGATCTGGTCAAACTTCCGGTTCAGCGCCTTGCTCTGAAAGTTGGTCATCACCATCACGTGATCGAGCTGCACCTCTGCGCCCTTGGCGATAGCCGCACGGCTCGTTGCGGCCCACATCTCGCCGTCCTTGGTCTTGAGGCGCAGGTAGGTGTAACTGTCGGCGTGTTTGACTTCGAGCACCTTGCCGCTGAGCGATGATGCCGGCACAGCCGCGGGTTGATCTGCGGCGTAGCCCGCCCCCGCCCACACCATCGCGACGATGACCAAAAATAATTTCATGATTTTCCTTTT
The DNA here is from genome assembly GCA_032128415.1 of Betaproteobacteria bacterium. Lineage (GTDB taxonomy): Bacteria > Pseudomonadota > Gammaproteobacteria > Burkholderiales > SG8-41. The sequence continues at coordinate 15,691 of JAQBGW010000056.1, forward strand.
CCAGAGCACGGCAACAGCGTACCACAAGGCACCACAACCGGATTTACAGAATTAATGAATAGGGTCTAAAGAATAGTAAAGAATAGGGTCCGTGTTAATTTCTAAAACGGCTGCAATTCAATTCTGCCCCATCTGCTATTTGCGGCCGAAGTCACTCTGATACAGCGCGTCGATCCGCGCCAGCATGTCCGCCGGCAGCGGCCCCATGGCAGCCGCAGCCAACGCTTCATCGACATGGGCAAGCTCCGCGCTGCCGATGATCGCGCACGACACCTCCGGATTCGACAGCACAAAACGCAGCGCGACCTGCGCGCGCGTGCCGTGCCCGTCACCGATCGCTGCGAACACTGCGCGCGCCTTGCGTTCTTCTTCGGCCACACTGGTGTTGGCGGTGAGCACACTCTCGCGCCCGGTGCGCTGATCGGTGGCGATAATGCCCGCGCCAAAAATGCGGATCGCCATCACCGCCACACCTTGCGCGCGGCAGGCGGCGATGATGCCTTCGAGATTCTGCCCGGTCCACGCCACGGGCATCGCCCGGCCCGCGCTGGGATTCAACAGGTTGTAATAAACCTGCGCAGAGTCAAAACGTCCGCTGTTAATCACCTCGCACACCGGGCCCGCCTCGCCCAGTGCGGTGATCCCCATATGGCGGATCAAACCTTTTTCCAGCAGCCGCTCCATGCCCTCGGCCACGCCATTCTTGCCGAGCACCTGTTCCACGGTCATCACCCGGCCGCCGGCTTTGGCGCCGATGCGGTTATGCAACTGCAGCAGGTCAACGGACGTGCGATTCAAGCGCTTCAGGCTCGCGCGCAGGCTCGCTTCGATCTGCGCCGGAATATTCGCGAGGTTCTCCACATCGAGCTGGAACTTGGTCGACAGCCAGGGATTAGCGCCGGATTCCGGGAGCAACCGGCCCAGCGTTTCTTCCGATTGGCCCTTGCCGTACATCGCCGCGGTATCGAACCAGTTAATACCGCCGGCAATGGCGCGGCGGATCGCCTCGCGCTTGGTCGCCTCATCCTGGTGGATCAGGATGCCGCCGACATTGCCGCCGCCGAAGATGACTTCAGAGACGTTGATGCCGGTGCGGCCGAACAGGCGGTGATTCATGTAACCACTACATCAGGTTGCAATCGACACCACAGTCGATGCGCGTTTATCGAGTATTCGCTGATTGTCATTGATCGCCGCCGTATTTGCGGATGGTGTGATTTTCATTCAGCAGCAACGCCAGAAACGCAGGATGCACGAACAACTTTTCCCGGCCAGACTGACTTTCGCGCAGCACCCCGATCCCCGCCAGCGCTTTCAGAT
>JAQBGW010000057.1:0-5253 GCA_032128415.1 Betaproteobacteria bacterium
CCATCCGGTCGCCGGTCGCATGCCTGGCCACATGAACGTGCTGCTGGCTGAGGCCAGGGTACCTTATGACATCGTGTTCGAAATGGACGAATTGAATGAGGATTTCTCGGATACCGACGTCGCCATGGTCATCGGCGCCAATGACATCGTCAATCCGGCGGCACAGGAGGACCCGACCAGCCCGATCGCCGGCATGCCGGTGCTGGAAGTGTGGAAAGCCAAGACTTCGATCGTGATGAAGCGCAGCATGGCTTCCGGCTATGCCGGGGTCGACAATCCGCTCTTCTACAAGGAAAACAATCGCATGCTGTTCGGCGATGCCAAGAAGATGCTGGATGAAGTGCTGGTAGCGCTGAAGACTTGAATGCAGACCCAGGCTCAGCAGATGTTCCCGAGTTTGTGGTATTTTATAACTCTTTGTTTTATATAGATAAAATAATGGCAGTCTGCGGCGATGCCCAGAAAATCCTGGCAGACATCATCAAGGGGCTGGAATAGTTTGCCCCCGGCAAGGTATCGTTCGGCAGTAAGCTATTGAAACGATGGGTGTTTAATAAATCGTTAGCTAGGGGCAAGCGCAGGGAAACGTTGTTTTTTACACCCTGTTGGTCATTTGACTGGAAGGAGTTTTGTAATGAAGAACATGTTGATTGCAACGATACTGGCTGCTGCACTGGGGTTGTCGCTCACGGCTGGGGCGCAGACCGGCAAGTCTGCTGCCAAACCCGCGATGAAGCCTGCAGCACCCGCACCCGTCATGGCCAAGATGGCTGAGCCGAAAGCCGAGCCCAGTCGCATGGCATCGCGCTCCCACCTCGATGCGCGGGAATGCCTGCAGCACGAAACCAACCAGGCGATCCACGTTTGCGCGGAAAAATTCCGCTGATTTCACCGCTTGCATAGCAACGACCAGGGCCGCAATAGCGGCCCTTCTTGTCAATTACAGCCCCGGTCATGGCGCTGTGGCAGCGGCCTGCGGCAGCGCTTTGCGAAATGCGATATCGCCATACCAGGCGTGCGCATTGCCGCCGGTATTATCGGTGTCGGTCATGATGCCGACCGCGGTAATTTTCCCCGGCGCTTCGCCAAATGCACGCCGGTAGTCCTCGACGATATTGCGCGTGACCTGCTGCCATGCGCCGAGTTTGTCGCGACCAGATTCGGCGACAATCATTTTAATGCGTGAGGTGTGGTGGTTGGGGATCACGGTCTCGCGCGGCGCGCGGTTTTCCCAGATATAGATGAGTGTGGAGTAGGGCAGTTGCTGTCCGGTCAGCACGCGGATACTGTCAAAGAACAGGCGGTCGTGCAGCGCTATTTTGTCCATATCGCCGTCGAAGCTGACCATCAGCCGTACCGGAGAATCCTCCAGATGTTTCTGCATGTTGTCGGCGCGGGCGATCAGTTCATCAACCCTCCATTGCCAGTGCAGCAGCGGATAGGCGACAGGATCGAGTTGCAGCGGATGCAACAGTCCCGACGCCGAGTTCTGCGCCCGCGCGCGCATCACGGTGCGGTCGCGTTCGTGGGTCAGGCGATATTCGGTCAGTCGCTTGAATGGGGAAAGTATCCACGGCTGCCAGCCCGGCGGGAGTTTCTCGCCCTCGGGGTGGCCGGAGAAACTGCTCACGTGAGACAGCGCTACAGCATCCGGCGCAGCATCGGTGGGTAGCAGCGCACAACCCGCATTGAGCGCGAGTAGTGCAGCCAGCATGCCGCCCCAAACCTTGCGCATGAGTCCCCTCCGCGTCTGTGCGCATGAGTGCGCATCTGATGGCGCGTATCTTATTCCTGTTTACGCAACCGGCGCGAGTCGCAGGTCGCGGCTTGCCGCCGTTCAAGGATTGATGGCGATATAATCCGGTGCCAGTGGCGGATTTTTCGAGAAGTAGCGTTTGATACCGGCGAAAATCGCGTCGGCCATTTTGTTTTGATAGGCCGGGTTTTTCAGTTTTTTCTCTTCAGCAGGATTGCTGATAAAGGCAGTCTCTATCAGGATCGACGGAATGTCCGGCGCCTTGAGTACGGCGAAACCGGCCTGTTCGACATAGTTCTTGTGCAGTTTGTTGATGCCGCCCATCTCGGCGAGCACCGCCTTGCCGAGTTTGAGACTGTCGTTGATTGACGCAGTTTGCGACAGATCGAGTAGTGTCTGTTTCAGATACGGATCCTTGATGCTGAGGTTGACGCCGCCGATCAGGTCGGCATCGTTTTCCTGCTTGGCCAACCAGCGCGCCGCGGCGGAGGTTGCGCCACGTTCCGACAGCGCAAAGACCGAGGAGCCGTTGGCCGAAGGCTTGATGAAGGCATCGGCGTGCACGGAAATCAGCAGGTCGGCGCGTATCCGTCGTGCCTTTTCGACGCGGGTGTGCAGCGGCATAAAGTAGTCGCCGTCGCGCAACAGCACAGCGCGCATGTTCGGCTCGTTGTCGATACGCTCTTTCAGTTTTTGCGAGATAGCCAGCGTGACATGCTTTTCCAGCGTGCCGCGGCGGCCGCGCGCGCCGGGATCCTCGCCGCCATGCCCGGGGTCAATAGCGATGGTGATCAGCCGCTCCGAGGGTGGTCGCGCCGTCCGGGGCGCAGGTTGGGCGATGATGGCTGAAGGCTCGCTTTTGGCAATGACCTGTGGCGGTGCGGCTTCTGGCACCGTATCCGCAGATTGCATCTCGTGCTGCTTGAGAAAAGCGAGCAGCGGATCCGGCGGTTCCAGCGGATACACGTCGAGCACCAGGCGATGACCGTATTCGCCGATCGGCGCCAGGGCGAAGGTCTCGGGCTTGACCTTTGTTTTCAGGTCGAACACCAGACGCACCGTACTCTGCTTGAAGCGCGCGATACGCACCCCCTTGATGTAGGGATCATCCGCGCTGATTTTGCCGGCGACCTCGTTCAGCGATGCGCTCAAGACCAAATAATCGAGATCGAGCACCAGTCGATCGGGATCGTTCAGGCTGAAAAACTTGTGTTGGATCGGTTGCTGGGATTCGATGGTGACGCGCGTGTAATCGGCTGCGGGCCAGACGCGGGTTGTGGTGACCAGCACATCGGCAGCGCCGGCGGGCAGTGCCAGCAGCAAAAGGGCAACCGCTGCGGCGCATGCGGATGCTGAGCGGCGGGTAGCGCTGTGCAGGATGTTCAGGGAAAAACGGGACAAAAAACGGAGCAAATACGGGCGGGGTGCCGTGCGGCGTATGACAGGACTCAGTGTGTCAGATTGTCGAGACAACGCCTGCCAACCTCCTTGTGCGCCGTAATTGCCGCTGTGCGCCCGGTGCCGACGACGCTCAGCGTGATGCTCAATTCCGCAGCGGGCAGGCCCGGCGCTTTTTCGGGCCACTCGACGAGGCATATGGATTCCGGGTTGAAGTATTCCCGAAAGCCGCTGTCCTCGAGTTCCTGCGGATCAATGAATCTATAAAAATCAAAGTGATACAAGTATAACCTAGAAAATTCATAAGGTTCAAGCAGCGTGAAAGTGGGGCTTTTGACGTGTCCCTGGTAGCCGAGGCCGCGGAGGATGCCGCGCGCCAGGGTGGTTTTGCCGGCACCGAGGTCGCCATGGAGGTGGATAACCATGCCGGGGGCGAGCAACGGCGCAAGCGCCCGACCCAGCGCCAGCGTGTCGTCTTCGGTTGCCAGAAAGCGGGTAGTCTTGGTCATGGTTGATGAGGACGCTTAAAGGCAAAGGCTTTAGCCACAGAGGCCACAGAGAAGATCAAAAACACAGCCCGCCCGGCCACGTCGGCTTCCGCACCAACATTGCTGCTCGCGGAGTAGTTTTCTCTGTGAACTCTGTGGCAAGGTTTTTGATTTTGAATTTGCAGCGAATTGATGATGACTGACTACACCACTTTACTCGGTGACATCCGCCGCTGGGGCGCGGAACTCGGTTTCCAGCAGGTCGCTGTTGCCGACTGCGACCTGTCGCACGCCGAACCGCAACTTGCGGAGTGGCTGGCCCGCGGCTGGCACGGCGACATGGATTATATGGCACGTCATGGCGTGAAGCGCAGCCGTCCCGCGGAACTGGTGCCGGGCACCTTGCGTGTGATCATGGCGCGGCTGGATTACACGCCGCCCGCGGCGCGAGACAGTTGGTCAGTGATTCATGATACTTCCCGCGCCTTCATTTCCCGCTACGCCACCGGGCGCGATTACCACAAGGTGTTGCGTGGCAAATTGCAGAAACTGGCTGAGCGCATTGAAGCGGCGGTCGGCCCCTATCGTTATCGCGTATTCACCGACAGCGCGCCGGTGATGGAAGTCGCGCTCGCCGAAAAGGCCGGATTGGGTTGGCGCGGCAAACACACGCTGCTGCTCAATCGCGAGGGCGGCTCGGCATTTTTTTTGGGGGAGATTTACACTGATTTGCCGCTGCCGGTCGATGCCGCGCAGTCTGATCATTGCGGCACTTGCAGCAAGTGCATTGCTGTCTGCCCGACGCAGGCCATCGTTGCGCCGTACCAGCTGGATGCGCGACGCTGTATTTCCTATCTGACCATCGAGCACAAGGGCAGCATTCCGGAGGCGCTGCGCGCGCTGATCGGCAATCGCGTCTATGGGTGTGACGATTGCCAGCTCGTCTGTCCGTGGAACCACTTTGCGCAAGCGACTTTGGAAGACGATTTCGCGGTGCGCAACGGCCTGGATGACGTGGCGCTGGTCGAGCTTTTCGCATGGGAAGAGTCTGAATTCGCAGCACGGCTGGCCGGCAGTGCTATTTACCGCATCGGCTACGAGCGCTGGCTGCGCAATCTGGCGGTGGGGCTGGGGAATGCCGTGACCACACCGGGTGTTGTTGCTGCACTGGAGGCCCGGACCGGCCACCCATCGGCGCTGGTGCGCGAACATGTGGGCTGGGCGCTCGCGCAGCATTCTTGAGCTATCGCAGATGAAGAATGCCGACACCGCGATGTACCTGGCCAAAGGTCGCGGCAAGAACAACATCCAGTTCTACAGCAAGAGTCCGGACAGATCAGGGTAAATAATCCCGGTCTTGGCGTGATATCGCGCGCGCACTCATGCGCCGAGTGCTGAGGCCAGTTCGTCGAAATCGGCAGCGACGATGTCCCATGGCTCTTCGGCGGCGAGGTCGGTTTTCTGCCCGGGGCCGTATTCCGCGGGACGAGGGATGAAAGCGGTGCGCATGCCGTGGCTGCGCGCTGCGCGCAGATCATAGTTGTGAGCGGCAACCATCATCACCTCATGCGGGGCGCAGCCCAGCAGGCGGATGGCGCCGAGGTAGACTTC
>JAQBGW010000058.1:0-21587 GCA_032128415.1 Betaproteobacteria bacterium
CCGTTGCAATGGGAACAGCCGCGACCCTGTTTGTACTTGAATTGATCCACCTGTTCGCCCAGCTCGCTGTGCAACCATTCGTGCTCGCCCGGCAACGGCTGATAATCTTCAATGCAGCTCTCGCAGATCACGCGCAACAACCGTTGCGCAATCACCAGGTGCAGCGACAGCGCAACCATGTAACGCGGCGCACCCATGTCGAGCAGGCGCACCGGCGTGCTGACCGCATCGTTGGTATGCAGCGTTGAGAACACCATGTGGCCCGTCATCGCGGCGCGCAAACCCGTTTCCACGGTTTTCTCGTCGCGCATCTCGCCCACCAGCACCACATCCGGATCCTGGCGCAGGGCGGATCGCAGCACGCGCTCGAAACTCAGGTCGATCTTTTCGTTGACCTGCACCTGATTGATGCCGGGGAGCCGGTATTCGACCGGATCCTCGACGGTGATGATCTTGCGCTCGTCGGTATTGAGTTCGTTGAGCGCGGCATACAGCGTAGTGGTCTTGCCGCTGCCGGTCGGCCCCGTTACCAGCACCATGCCGCTGGGGCGCTGTATCACTTCACGCACTTTCACCAGCATGTCTTCCGGGATGCCGATTTTGTCGAGACCAAGGATGCCGCTGCCCTGATTCAGCATCCGCATCACCACCGACTCGCCGTACTGTGTCGGCATGGTCGAAATCCGCACATCGATTGCCGCGTTGCGCACCTTGACGTGAAAGCGCCCGTCCTGCGGCATGCGCTTCTCGGAAATATCCAGACCCGACATCAATTTCAGGCGCAGCACCACGGCGGAAGCAATTTTGCTGTCAGCCTCGGTCTGCAGATGCAGCAGACCGTCGATGCGGAAGCGGATCTGCAGCCGGCGCTCCTGCGGCTCGATATGGATGTCCGATGCGCGCGCCTGCGTGGCGTCCTCAAACACGCTCTGCAGCAGCTTGACGACCGGGGCTTCTTCCGCGCCCGGCGACGTCGTCAGCGCACCGAAATCGATGACGGCGCTGTCACCCAGATCAGCCTTCAATTCCTGCGCAAGGCCGCTGATTTCCTCGGTACGGCGGTAGCTGCGGTCTATCGCGCGCAGCAGTTCCGTCTCGGTCACAACCGTGAGTTCAATCTCGCGTTTGAGGATGCGTGCAATTTCGTCGTACGCCGTCAGATCCGTAGGGTCGGCCATGCCGACCGCATAGGTTTCGCCCTTGTCCTCGAGCACCATCGCGCGAAACCGGCGCGCCTGGGTTTCCGGCAGCTTGCCGATGACTTCGCGCTTGATGTTGTAATGCTTGAGATCGATGTAGGGCGCGCCCAATTGCCGGGCCAGTGCCTTGGAAATCTGTTCCTCGGTGATGAAGCGCTGCTCGATGAACACATGTCCCAGGCGGCGACCGGTGCGCTTCTGTTCAACGAGAGCGGTCTTCAACTGGTCTTCGGTCAGCAGTTTTTGCTGAACCAGAATTTCGCCGAGGCGAATTTTTTCAGGACGGCCCATTCAGTTCTCACTCAAAATAGCGTCTATCGCGCAATCGGCACGCACCAGCCGCGGAACCGGCTCATTGCGCATGTTATTGATAATTAAGGATATCCTGTTCTCAGGTCAGTGACAACTGAGAACAGGCCACGGACTCATTAACGACCGAAAATGCCCTTCCAAATAGTCCTCTACCAGCCGGAGATCGCACCAAATACCGGCAACATCATCCGCCTCGCTGCCAATACCGGTGCGCAATTGCATCTGGTGCGACCGCTGGGCTTTACGCTGAACGATCGCACGCTGGCACGTGCCGGCCTCGATTATCACGAGCGCGCGGTGCTGACCGTGCATGACGACTGGCCCGCGTGTCTGGCAGCACTGGGCCAACGCCGGCTGTTCGCGATCACCACGCGCGGCGGCAAGCGTTACGATGCGGTGCAGTTTGCAGCGGAAGATGCACTGGTTTTCGGGCCGGAAACGCGCGGCTTGCCGGCCAATGTGCTCGAATCATTTCCCGCAAATCAACGGCTGCGGCTGCCCATGCAAACAGACAGTCGCAGCCTGAACCTGTCGAACGCGGTCGCCGTCGTCGTCTATGAAGCCTGGCGCCAGATCGGATTTCGCAACGGCGCCTGAGTAACCTGCGCTGCGGCTACGCCTGCTCCGGTTTGGCATCGCGCGCCAGCAGCGCGCGCACTACATCGGCCGCCTGTTGCGGACGCTCCAGTACGCTGCACACGGCTGCGGTAATCGGCATGTCGATGCCGCGCTCACCCGCGCGACGCAGCACTTCACCGGCGGTAAACACGCCTTCCGCAACGTGGCCCATACCCGCCTGCGCATGCGCCGCACTCTCGCCCCGCGCCAGCGCCAGCCCGACGCGACGGTTGCGCGATAAATCGCCGGTACAGGTCAGCAACAAATCGCCGACACCGGCGAGCCCCATAAACGTTTCAGCGCGACCGCCCAGCGCCACACCCAGCCGGGTCATTTCAGCCAAGCCGCGGGTAATTAACGCGGCGCGCGCATTGAGCCCCAGTTGCAGTCCATCGCAGACCCCGGCCGCGATGGCGATGACGTTTTTCACGGCGCCGCCCACCTCGACACCGATCACGTCATCATGGGAATACACGCGCAATGCGGGACCATGCAGTGCCTGTGCCGCAGCAGCCGCGAAGGCGCTGTCCGCAGCGGCCAGCGTCAATGCCGTCGGCAGACCGGCCGCCACTTCCTGCGCAAAACTCGGGCCCGACAGCACCGCACCGCGGGCAACCGCGCCCAGTTCTTCGGTAACAACTTCATGTGGCAGACGCGCATGCGGCCGCTCGAACCCTTTGCACAACCAAATCAATGGAGTTTCCTGCGCGCGCAGTTTGTTTAGAATATCGCGCAGACCGCCGACCGGCATCGCCAGGATCAGGTAATCGCAGTTTGCGACGGCCCGCCCGATATCGGTCTCCACCTGCAGGCCTGCAGGAAAGCGGAATCCGGGAAGATAACGTTCATTGGTGCCGGCGTCGCGCATGGCCGCCGCTTGCGTCGCATCACGCGCCCACAGCGTCACGCGGTGCCGCCCGGCCAGATTAATGGCGATGGCCGTGCCCCACGCGCCGGCGCCCAGCACAGCAATCGTCATGATTGCGGCCCTCAGCCGCCCCACACGTCAGCCACGCGCACGTAACCGGCAACGCCGTCGCGCTGCCTGACGTGGATCCAGCCAGCATTGGCGGTATCGACCGTCTCGAGCAACGCATCGCGCTGCGCTGCAAACGCCGCCGGCGCATCTTCCGCCGGTTTTTGCCGTACGATCAGCGTGGCCGGCTTCACCAGTACATAACGAGCGGTGTCGAGCGTTTTGGCCTCCGCCCAGGTCAATTCACCTGCGGCGTCACGCACTTTAATCCAATCCCCTACTTTCACTACTACTTCCAGCGGATAGCCGCGATTGACGATGTAGAGTTTGCGCGCCTTGACCGAGGGGGCGTCGTACAACACCGTGGCCGGTTCAGCAGCTGAGCGGAAATCCGCCGCGCCGGCCCACGCCGGAATCATCGCCAGCGCGAACAACCAACCAATGCGGGAGCGTATGGTCATGACAGACTAATTAAGAGTGGTTGCCTTGGCAGGAGCCGCCGCCCCGGCGGCCTGCTCCTGCTGCATTTGGCGGATGCGTTCCTGATAAGCCGCCTCAAAATTCATGTGCTGCAGCAACACCGGCGGAAAGCCCGCGCGAATCAACAGATTCGAAACAGTCTCGCGCGCGTAGGGCAGCAGTGTGTTCGGACACATTACGCCCAGCACCGCATCGAGCTCCGACTGCGGCAGATTGAGGATCTGGAAAATACCCGCTTGAGCGACCTCGACCAAAAACAGCGTCTTGTCCTTTATTTTGCCGGTCACGGTCACCGTCAGCACAGCCTCGTACAAGCCAGCCTGATCAAGCGTTGCCGCACCGTTATGCACGGTGATCTCGACCTCCGGATTCTCGCGCTCCAGAAAAACCTGCGGCGCGTTGGGGATCTCCAGCGACAAATCCTTCAGGTAAACCTTTTCAACGCTGAAATGCGGTTGTGTCGATGGTTGCTCGCTCATTACAGGAAATCCTCAAAAATTCAAATCAGTTTGCTCTACGCGCCCAGCAGCGCATTGAGATTGCCGGCACGGTCGAGTGCGGCAAGTTCGTCATAACCGCCGACATGGGTATCGCCGATATAGATTTGCGGCACGGTGCGTCGTCCGGTTTTCTCCATCATCTCGGCGCGCTGCACCGGATCAGTGTCAATGCGGATTTTTTGAATTTCGGCAACCCCGCGCTCATGCAACAGGCGCTCCGCCATCTGGCAGTAGGGACAAACAGCAGTGGAATACATGCGAACTTTAGCCATGATGATTTCGCCTGCGGGTCAGGACTTAGCGTTTTTCCAGCGGCATTCCTGCCTGCTGCCAGGCGCCGAGGCCGCCGCGCAAAGTGACTGCCGCAGCAAACCCGCCGCGTCGCAGGATTTCGACCGCAACGCCGGACCGCGTACCGCTGCGACAGGTTACGATCAACGGCCGCTCCTTGTATTTCTCCAACTCCTTCAGTCGTTCGGCGAGCTGCCGCTCCGGCACATGCTTGGCATTGGTGATATGGCCTGCCTCGAATTCGCCGGTGTCGCGCACATCAAGCACCAGCGCCTCCTGGCGGTTGATCAGTTGCACGGCCTCAAATGCGCTCACATCACGTCCGGGACGAAACGGCCGCGACAGCAACGGCCAAAGCAACATGCCGCCCGTCGCCACGGCGGCGCCCAACAGCATCATGTTAAACGGGGTTTTTTGCAGAAAAATGTAAAAGGCTTCCATGGAATCAGGTATTCGGGTTGGTGACTAAGGCTGTGCGGAAAGAAGGCCGGATTCTACCAGAGGCCGCATCCGCGCCGGATGTTCGCGCCCCAGCCGATCGAGGTCCCGCGCGAATTCCGGCGGTGCCACCGGATAGGCACGGCGCGCGCGCACCAGCAGCGCCAGCGCATCCCGGGGCTGGTCGGCCAGCGCCAGCAGCAATACTTCACGGTAAGCCAGCGTGGACAGCGGCGCAAAACGCAGCGTGCGCTCGGTCATGAATCTGCGCGCATCGAGTTCCGCAAAATCCGCAGCCAGCGGTAACGCGGTGGCCAGTTCTATGTACGGGGTCAGCACCGGGTTGCGGTGCAGCCGACGCATGGTTTCGGCCATGCTTTCGTCCTCGCTCTTGCTTTCAACCGCTATTTTCCCGCCGCTTAACAGGGTCGTGCGGCTGAAGAACACGCGCTCGAAATCCCGGTAATCCAGCCACAACGTCGCCAGATTGAAAGCGCCCACGCCCAGCAGTGCAGCCGCCAACAGGGGGCCGATGCGCTCCAGCCGCGGCAGGAACACCCGCACCGGTGCGGCGCCGAGCAGCAGCGCGGCGGGACCGAGAAAATAGGAATACCACAGTGGAAACTCCAGCAGGCTGTGCAGGCCCAGCACGGCAGCCAGCGCCAGCAGCCACCACTGCGCGGCACCGCGTACGCCGGTTCGCACATTGTGCAGCCAGACCACCGCCGGCACGATGACCAGCAGCGCCCCGGGAACGCCAGTCTCTGCCAGAAACTGCAGCACGATGTTATGCGCGTGGTGATAGAGGCTATACAAACCTTGCGCGTCTATCGCGGTGATGAAATTAAAATATTGCGTGGAGAATCCGCCCCAGCCGACGCCGGTGAACGGATGCTCCAGCGTCATCGCCCAAGCGGCCCGCCACAGGCTGAACCGCTCCGTCACGCTGGCAGCGCCCGAGAACAGGCGCTCGACGGCGGTAATGGAGTCGCGATTTACAACCCTGAACCAGCCGGCATCGACCAGCAATTGCATGGTGTAGTACGCGACGATGAACACGCCGGTTGCCATAAACAAACGCCTCGCGCTGCGATCTGCATCTCCTGCGCGCAGCCACGCAGCAAGCGCAAACGCCGCGACCAGATACAGCAGAACGCTGCGCGAACCGGACAAGCCGAGCACGAACAGCATCGGCACCACGGCGACAATACCGGCGGCAACCGGGACGCGACCGAGCGCATACAGATAAGTCAGGCTCAGCAGGCCCAGCGTGGCGTGCATGGCGAAGTGATTGGCTTGCCCGAGGTTGCCGAATATGGCGGCACCCCCCGTCCGCGCAACATAGTCGTTGAGCGGTGTGATGAGGTTGAAATGCTGAATGACGCCCACCAGCGTGCTCAGCAGCCCGCCGATCGCCAGACCCGCGGCGAGCGTCGCGTACACCGTCGTCGGACTGCAGGCGTGCGCCAGTGCGCGCGCGGCAATGACCAGCATCCCGGCCCAGATCAGATACAGCGCGCCGGTCAGCGCCTGTCCGAAATACGGCGACCAGTCCAGTGCGCCATGCACCACCAGCAGAAATGCCAGTGCAAACGGCGCGAACGCCAGCCAGGGCACGCCGGCCCCCTGCCAACTGCGCCGCTCGAGCAGCGGCACCATCACGCCCAGGCCGAGAACAAACGCCAGCCATTCCGAATAAAATCCGGTCAGCGGATAACGATGATAGGGCTGCAAAAAAGGCACTACGCACAGCAGCGCAATGCAGATAAGGCCCAGCCGGGTCAACGGCGACAATGGCGGCGACATACCGCGCGCAACGCCCGGCTGCGGCGTGGATGCGGAGAGCTGACCGGTGTTCAGGAGAGGCGCGCCAGAGGGATCATTAGTCCGGCCCGCAATACACCTCGCGCAGCATGCCGATCAGCGTCAGTGTGCGTTCGTCGCTGATCCGGTAGAACACCCGATTGGCGTCCTTGCGCGTGAGCAGCACGCCTTTGTCACGGAGTATGGCCAGGTGTTGTGAGATGTTGCTCTGGGAAGTGCCGACACAATCGACGATGTCCTGTACGCTGATTTCCTGATCGCCCAGTACGCACAGTATCTTCAGCCGCAGCGGATGCGCCATGGCCTTGAGCGCGCGTGAGGCAAGAGTTATGTGTGCTTCGTTCTCCAGCAACTGTGCGCGCATTACCGCTAAATCAGTCATGGTTCTCCCGGATTACGCCCAAGCTTGTCGAAATACGCTTGGCGAAATGATTTAGAATTATACTGTACCATCATTTTCCGAAAAAGTTTTTAAAATCATGAAGATAGAGTCATGAAAATCACACCCGCACTGCTGGTGATCCTCGACGGCTTCGGTCATCGCGAAGAGTGCGAAGACAACGCCATTTGTCAGGCACGCAAACCGCATTGGAATTTTCTGTGGAGCAGTTGCCCGCACACCATCATCGACGCGTCCGAGAAATGGGTGGGGTTGCCGGCGCAACAAATGGGCAACTCGGAAGTCGGCCACATGAACATCGGCGCGGGCCGCGTGATCTATCAGGATTACACCAAGATCGAACATGCGATCGAAACGGGGGAGTTCGCCGAAAACCCCGTGCTGAATGCCGCCATCGCCAAAGCTTGCAACGGCGCACTGCATGTCCTCGGCTTGCTGTCGCCCGGCGGTGTCCACAGCCATGAATCGCAGATCCACGCCTTGCTGGAACTCGCCGCAAAAAACGGTGTACAGCAGATCTACGTGCATGCATTTCTCGATGGCCGCGATACGCCGCCGCAAAGCGCCGAAGCGTCGCTGATCGCGCTGCAGGATAAATGCCGCGCCCTGGGTAATGCGCGCATTGCATCGATTTGCGGACGCTATTTCGCCATGGATCGCGACCAGCGCTGGGATCGCCTGCAGGCGACCTATGATCTGATTGTCGATGGTGCAGCCGCTTATACGGCAACCGATGCGCGTGCCGGATTGCGGGCGGCATACGCCCGCGGTGAAAACGACGAATTCGTTAAAGCTACAACTATCGTACCGGCCAGCACGCAGCCGGTGCGGATGAGCAACGGCGATGCCGTGGTGTTCATGAATTTTCGCTCAGATCGCGCACGGCAACTGACATCCGCGCTGACCGATACCGCGTTCATCAAGTTCCAACGTAAACGCGTGCCGCAGCTCGGCTATTACTGCACGCTGACCGGATACGGCGGCGACTTCAGTCACATCCCCGCCGCATTCGGCCCGCAGCAGATCCGCGAAGGCTTCGGTGAATACCTCTCTGTGCAGGGGCTGCGGCAATTGCGTATCGCCGAAACCGAAAAATACGCGCATGTCACTTATTTCTTCAACGGCGGCGTGGAAGCACCATACCCCGGGGAAGATCGTATCCTGGTACCCTCGCCGCAGGTAGCAACCTACGACCTGCAGCCGGAGATGAGCGCGCGCGAAGTGACCGACAAGCTGGTGGCGGCGATCCGCGAGAAAAAATACGATGCCATCATCTGCAACTTTGCCAATGGCGACATGGTCGGCCACACCGGCAAGCTTGATGCCGCGATCCGCGCCATCGAAGTACTCGACGAGTGCATCGGGCGGGTGGTTGATGCCATGCGTGAAATCGGAGGTGAAGTGCTGATCACCGCTGATCACGGCAACGCCGAAACCATGCACGATCCCAAAACGCAGCAACCACACACTGCCCACACGCTGAATCTGGTGCCACTGCTGTATGTCGGGCGCAAAGCACGCATGGCGAAGGGCGGTGCGCTGCAGGACGTGGCGCCGACCCTGCTCGCCATCATGGGATTACCGCAACCCGCGGCAATGACTGGCCGCTCCCTGCTCGAATTCACGTGATTCTTCGCGCCCGGCCGCTGCTACTCATCATTGCGCTCATGCTGCTCCCGGGCGCCGTACTGGCAGCGGCCAATGCCACCCGGGCCGAGACGGAGTTACGCGAGTTGCGCAACCGCATCGGCGCGCTGCAGAAAAAACTCGACGCAACGGAAGAAACCAAAAACGAAGCGTCTGACGCGCTGCGCGAATCGGAGCGTGCCATTTCCGAAGCCAAACGCGAACTTCACGCGCTGAATCGACAGGCACGCGATACCAACACCAAACTCCAGATGCTGCGCAAATCTTCACGGGAAACCCGTACTGCTTTGAATGCTCAGCAGGATCTGCTGGGCCGGATGCTGCGCCACCAGTATATGCGAGGCGAACCCGAGACCCTGCGGCTGGTGCTGGGCGGCCAGCATCCCAGCGAAATGGCACGGCAACTGCACTATTTGGGTTACGTCGCGCGGGCAAGGGCGCAATTGCTGGAAGGATTGCGCGCGAATCTGCGCGAGATTGACCGCTTACGGGATGACATTGCTGTCGAAGCCGCGGCCATCGCCCGCATCGCCGCAGAACAAACGACGCAGAAAAAGCAGCTCGAACGGGAACAACGGGCCCGCACTGGGGTGCTGGCAAAAGTTTCGCAGCAAATTAGTGCCCAGCAGCGCGAAATCCGCGGCATGCGCGCCAACGAAAACCGCCTCACCCGGCTGGTCGATCAACTGGCGCGGCTGGTCGCGCGCAAACCGGCAACGACAACCCGACCGCGGCTACGGAATGAGGCCGTACCGACCGCGCCGGGCGATGGCGCTATCTTCAGCGATCTGCGCGGATTGCTCGCGCTGCCGGTGCGCGGGGAACTAGGTAGCCGTTTTGGCGGTCAACGTGCTGATGGCGGGGTTACGTGGAAAGGGTTGTTCATCGCTGCCAAAAGCGGCGATGAAGTGCGGGCAGTTGCCGCCGGCCGCGTGGTCTATGCCGACTGGCTGCGCGGTTTCGGCAACCTGCTGATCATCGACCACGGCGAAAGCTATATGACACTGTATGCGAATGCCGAGGCGCTGTTGAAGCGGGTGGGCGAGGTCATACGTGGCGGCGAGACTGTGGCCACCGTAGGCAACAGCGGCGGCAACACGGAATCGGGTTTATACTTTGAGATGCGTCACGAAGGCAGGCCTTTCGACCCCCTCGACTGGGTCAAGTTACGATAGTCGTTTCAGATAGTCGTTACAATTTGCCGCAATATTAGCCGTCACTCACGGCAGGAGCATTTCATGGGTAGCAGATTCAACCAGTTCGGATTGGTCATTGTCGGTGTTCTGATCGGCGTCGCGATCAGCCTGAATTATTCGGCCAACGCCCAGCGCGAAACGGCATCAACACCGCTGCCGATCGAGGACTTGCGCGCCTTCACTGAGGTGTTCGGCCGCGTGAAGAGCGACTATGTTGAACCGGTCACCGACAAGAAGCTGATTACCGAAGCCATCAACGGCATGTTGACCGGGCTCGATCCGCATTCCGCCTATCTTGACAAGGAAGCCTTCAAGGAACTGCAAGTCGGCACCCAGGGTGTATTCGGCGGACTCGGCATCGAAGTCGGTATGGAAGACGGATTCGTGCGGGTGATCTCGCCGATCGACGATTCGCCCGCCTCTCGCGCCGACATCAAGGCCGGCGATCTCATCGTCAAACTCGACGACACTTCAGTCAAGGGCATGACGCTGAATGATGCCGTCAAGCGCATGCGCGGCAAACCCGATACCCAGATCGTTCTCACCATTGTGCGCAAGGGTGAGCCCCAACCCATCGTGGTCACGCTGACGCGCGCAGTCATCAAGATCCAGAGCGTCAAGTCGAAACTGCTGGAGCCGGGTTACGCCTATGTCCGCGTCTCCCAGTTCCAGGAACACACCGGTGACACACTGGCGCGTGCCATTGAGCGCATGTTCAAGGAAAACCAGGGCCCGATGAAAGGCATCGTGCTCGACCTGCGCAACGATCCCGGCGGCCTGCTGAACGGCGCGGTCGCCGTATCTGCCGCATTTCTGCCCAAGGATGTGCTGGTGGTTTATACCGACGGGCGCACGGATGACGCGAAAATGAAACTCAACGCCAGCCCGGAGCACTATGTACGTGGCGGCCGCAACAAGCAGGATTTCCTCAGGAATATGCCGGATGGCGCCAAAACCCTGCCCATGGTGGTGTTGGTCAATGGCGGCTCTGCATCAGCATCGGAGATTGTTGCCGGCGCACTACAGGATCACGAACGTGCCGTCATCATGGGCCAGCAGACCTTCGGCAAAGGTTCGGTGCAGACCATATTGCCACTGGGTAACAGCACCGCCATCAAGCTGACCACGGCACGCTATTACACGCCCAAAGGCCGCTCGATTCAGGCAAAAGGCATCACGCCGGATATTCTGCTCGATGACGGCAGTAATGGGCGCGGCGCAGCACTGAAGCTGCGCGAGGCGGACCTGACCAAACACCTGACCGAAACCACGCCGGCAGAAAAACCGTCGAGCAAGGCGGAGGCAGCGGCAAAATCCACGCTAAAGTACAATTTCACACCGGCGCCGCGGCCGAAGGTCGAAGACGAGAAAACGCTGCGCCCAGCGCCCGGAGAGATCGTGTCTCCCAATGATTACGAACTCAATCAGGCTGTGGCGTTCCTCAAGAGCCGCAGTGGTGTAACGGTCAATTAAGCACAATCCCAGTCATCACAACGCCCGGCGCTGCCGGGCGTTGTTGTTTTCGGAACCTCTTACCGCTAGATTGACGCCATGGACGACGACCAACTGCTGCGCTACAGCCGGCACATCCTGTTGCCGGAAATCGGCATTGAGGGCCAACAGCGCCTGCTGAATGCGCATGCGCTGTTGATCGGCGCCGGTGGGCTCGGTTCGCCGGCGGCGTTATATCTGGCGTCGGCGGGTGTGGGCACGTTGACCATTTGCGACGGCGACACCGTGGACCTCACCAATCTGCAACGCCAGATTGTCCATCGCGGAGACGCAGTCGGCACGAACAAGGTTGATTCGGCGCGCACCACGCTGCTGGCCATCAACCCGCGCGTGACCATACATGCCGTAGCGGAGCGGGTGGCCGGTACGCGGCTGGACGCACTGGTAGCTGCAGCAGATGTCGTGCTCGACGGCAGCGACAACTTTGCGACACGCCACGCGGTGAACCGCGCCTGCGTCGCCGCGCGCAAACCGCTGGTATCGGGAGCGGGCGTGCGTTTCGACGGTCAGCTCGCCGTATTCGACATGCGTACGCCGGACTCGCCCTGCTACGCCTGCCTGTTCCCGGAGGCCGGTGAAAACGAGGAAATGCGCTGCGCGGTGATGGGGGTTTTTGCGCCGCTGGTGGGCATCATCGGCGCCATGCAGGCCGCTGAAGCCCTGAAAATACTCGCCGGCACCGGCGAGCCGCTGAGCGGCCGGCTGCTGCTGCTCGATGCGCTCACCATGGATGTGCGCACCGTGCGCCTGAAACGGGATCCTGCCTGCGCGGTCTGCGCCGCACGCTGAGTGAGCGCGCTACGGTTTCAATCCAGTGAACCTTTTGCCGCAAGGTTCATTGTGCAACGATTTTCAGCAGCTCTTAGGTTCGTGTCATATCCAGCGAGTCGCCGTCTGCCGCGTCTCCGCCTGCTGCTTCTGCAACGAACGGAGCAGGAGGTGCGGTACTCCTGTTGCTGACGAGAGCCTCAAGATCATGCGCGACACGCTCCAGCACCGGCGGATTGCGCCCCAGCATCTGCAGCAGCAGCCGTGACGGAAAATCAGACAACGTCTCCGGCGAGTTGGAACGGATGCGCGACGCGCTCTCGAGGATGCCGCGCACATGCGTTGCCTTGAATCCTGCCTTGGTATTTTCGATGGCGTCGAGCATCGCGAGCTGCGAGCGCGCTACGCCCAACATCAGTTGGGCCATCTGTTGTGTCGTCATATCTGCCATGGGTTTCTCCTCGTTTTCGTGTCAATGCCTCATAACACCAGAAATTCATTCATAAACAAGCACAGGCAATCATGCAATGGGTTCTAGGCGAGCACGCCTTCCATCAACTGCTTCCACTGTTTCTGCCAGTGCTCCATCGGGTCGCGCCGGAACCCGCTCTTTGCATACTGATGCCACCGGCCCGCGACAAAACTCATCAACGCATTGGCCTGCGCTGCAGGATCAACATCCTCGGCAATTTCTTTTTGGGTGATCGCGAAGCGCAGCGCCTGCTTCAGTGCCGCTTCAAGACGGTCATGAATCTGGTTGATGCGCGCCTGCAGGGCTTCATCTTCGTTAACCAGCGCATCACCGATCAATACCCGCGTCATGCCGCGGTTTTTTTGCGCGAAGCCAAGCAGCATGTTGATGACCGCTTCGGTCTGGCGCAACCCATTTTGCTCTTCACTGGTAATTTTGTTGATCAGCGAAAACAGCGTCTGCTCGGTAAAGTCGATCAGTCCGGCAAACATGTCGGCCTTGCCCTTGAAATGCCGGTACAGCGCCGCTTCCGACACTTCAATGCGGGCGGCAAGCGCCGCCGTGGTGATGCGTTCCGCCGCCGGGCCTTCGAGCATTTGCGCGAGAGTCTGCAGTATCTGGGTTTTCCGTTCGCCGCTGCGTGCCATGTGGTTCTCAGTTAAAACGCTCAGTAAAATCTCTTATTCAAGACTCTCAGTACAGCCTGCCCGCCTGTTCCGCAAGACGGGCAACGCCGCTGACTCGCAGATCCACGTAGCCCGGCGCCCTCTCGGCACCCGAAATCCACACCGTTTTCATGCCCAGCTTTTTCGCCGTGCGCAGATTCTCCAGCGAGTCTTCGACCATGATACAGCGCCGCGGCTGGAGATGATGCGCGCGGCACAACCGCAGAAAACCAAAAGCGTCGGGCTTGGGCCGGAATCGTACACGTTCGATGGAAAACACGGCGTTAAACAGGTCGGCGACATTCAGTATGCGCAGCACTGCTCGCGCATAGTGCACTGGTGCATTGGAAAACACGAACTTGCGCCCCGGCAAACGGCGCAGCGTATGGCGCAGTAAGGGTTCGCCCACCACCATGCGTTTGAGGTCCGGGAATTGGTGGGTATGCCACAGAAAATGTTGTGGATCCGTATTGTGATGGCGGATCAGGCCGAGCAGCGTCGCGCCGTAACGCTGCCAGTAGTGGCGCCGCAATGCGCCCGCCGCTGCTTCGTCGAGTTGCAGATGCTGCTGCAGGTAAGCGTTCATCGCGCGGTTGATTTGCGGAAAAATATGCGGCGTCGCATTGTGCAGAGTGTTGTCGAGATCAAAAATCCACGCATAAGCGCCGGTCATGAAACGAAAACGCGCATTCAGCGCCGGCGGATCAGCGTGCCGACACCCTCATCGGTCAGTATTTCCAGCAGCAACGCGTGCTCCACCCGCCCATCGATGATGTGGCAGGCATTGACGCCGTTTTTGACTGCGTCAAGCGCAGAACTGATTTTCGGGAGCATGCCGCCGTGGATGGTGCCGTCGGCGAACAACTCATCCACCTTGCGCGCGGTCAACCCCGTCAGCAGTTTGCCGCTCTTGTCGAGAACGCCTGGCGTATTGGTCAGCACGATCAGTTTTTCGGCCTTGAGAATTTCCGCGACCTTGCCCGCCACCAGATCAGCGTTGATGTTGTAGGACTCGCCTTTGGCGCCGACGCCGACCGGCGCGATCACCGGTATGAAATTCTCGGTGTGCAGCAGATTGACGATTGCCGGATCGATGCTCTCTACTTCGCCGACCTGGCCGATGTCGACCAGTTCGTCGCTGCCCGGAGCGCTGAGCAACTTCATCTTGCGTGCCCGGATGAGGCCGCCGTCCTTGCCGGTCAGTCCTACGGCTTTGCCGCCGTGGCGATTGATCAGATTGACGATGCCCTTGTTGACCTGGCCGCCAAGCACCATCTCGACCACATCCATGGTCTCGGCGTCGGTCACGCGCATGCCCTGGATAAACTCGCCCTTTTTGCCGACACGCTTGAGCAATTCATCGATCTGCGGGCCGCCGCCGTGGACGATCACCGGATTCATGCCGACCACCTTCAGCAACACCACATCCCGCGCAAAACCTTCCTTGAGGGCGGCATCGGTCATGGCGCTGCCACCATACTTGATGACTATGGTCTTGCCGTGGAAGCGCTGGATGTAGGGCAGCGCCTCGGCCAGGGTCCTGGCTTTACTCGCGGCGGTTATGGCTGTCAGTGACATGGAACGAATGGGCGCTATGAATGAGAATGTGAGGGTTCACTCATTCTACATGAGCAATTAAAAGGGCGGCAGGCTTAGTCGCCCGCCGCCCCTGGCTTTCCCGCTACCTGATCGATCAATTAATCGACAGGCGCTTCGCCGTAACCACAGCTTTTTTCGGCAACGTCAGTTCCAGCACACCGTCGGCGTATTTCGCAACCGCCTTGCTCTCATCAACGGCCTGACCCAGCGTAAAAGCCCGGTAGACCTTGCCGTAATGGCGCTCGGAACGCAGCACTCGCTCGCCTTCCTTCACTGCGCGCTCGTTGCGGGTCTCCGCGCTGATGGATACCAGGTCATCGTTGATGGTGACGTGTATTTCGTCCTTCTTGACGCCCGGAATCTCGGCATGGACGGTGTAGGCAGCTTCATCTTCGGCAACGTCAATGCGAATCGCCTGCGCCGGTGCCGGTGCGCCCTCGAGTGCCATTGGGCGCACAAAAAAGCCACGCAGCAGTTCATCAAACGTGTCGTCGAGCGGGTTGAAACGGGTAACATTGAGCATCATCAATCTCCTTCAGTAAGTGATGGCGAACTGCGGGTGTCGCACTGCGCCGTTGTAACCAAGATGGGTGCTGCCCGAGTATTTTCAAGAGTCTGCCGGCGCTGCCGGCCACCGGATAAGTGATATATCTTATTGTTTTTAAAGGATTATTTTATTGTCCTCTGATAGTGATGCCGGCCTGACTCCGTCGACCATTGCCGCCCAGCGCGATTACCTGTTGCGTTACGCGTTGATGAATCTGCGTAACCCGACGCAGGCAGAAGATGTCGTTCAGGAAACCCTGCTGGCTGCGATGGAAGGCGCCGCGCGCTTCTCGGGCAAATCAACGGCGCGCACCTGGCTGACCGGCATCCTCAAGCACAAGATCATCGACCACCTGCGCCGGTCCGGACGCGAACAGCCGCTGACGGGGGCAAACGACGATCGGAGTGAATCTGACGCCGTTGATGCGTTGTTCGCGGATGATGGCCACTGGCGTGAATTTCCCGCGCGCTGGGGCAACCCTGCCGCCGCGCTGGAGGACAGTCGTTTCCAGGCGGCATTCGAAATGTGTCTGCAGCGGCTGCCGGCGCGCACGGCGCAGGCATTCGCGATGCGTGAGGTCATGGAAGTCCCCACGGACGAGATCTGTAAGGCACTGCAGATTACTCCGACCAACTGTTGGGTCATGCTGCATCGGGCGCGGCTGACCCTGCGCGCATGCCTCGAATTACAGTGGTTCGGAAAGTCTACACCATGATCCCTTCCTGCAAAGATGTATCGGAAATGCTGTCCCAGGGACAGGACCGGCCGTTGCGCTGGAACGAGCGTATCCGCCTGCGTGTGCATCTGATGATGTGCAACGCCTGCCGCAATTTCAAGAGCCAGCTCGAATTCCTGCGCACAGCGGTGCGTTGCTACCGCGACGACCGGTAATCCGGGCGCCGCACACGCCGATCTTCTGCAAGCAACGGGTTTTGCGTCGGCGTTCCGACGGCGCGCGGTTATAATCACGCTTTTTCCGCCGATGAAACGACTCTACTCCCGCTTCTGCTCCTGCCTCTACGCTCTATTCCTTACGTGCGCCGCCGTATTGGCGTTCACTCAGGCGTACGCTCAGGCACCCGCACTGGAGGCACCGCCTGCTCCCGCCATCCAAGCCAAGGCCTGGCTGTTGCTCGACGTCAACAGCGGCCAGATACTGACCAGCCAGAATGCCGGCGACCGCTTCGAGCCCGCGTCGCTGACCAAGCTGATGACGGCTTATCTCGCCTTTGGCGCGCTGAAGCAAAAATCACTGATACCTGATCAGGTCATACCGGTATCAACCCGCGCCTGGAAAGCAGAGGGTTCGCGCATGTTCATCGAACCCAAAAAACCCGTCACCGTTGATGAACTGTTGCACGGCATGATCATCCAGTCGGGCAACGATGCCAGCATTGCGCTCGCCGAAGCCATCGGCGGCACCGAAGAAGTATTCGCGCAAATGATGAACCGCGAGGCCAAACGCCTGGGCCTGGTCAACACCAACTTCACCAATGCCACCGGTCTGCCTGATCCGCAGCTGCAAACTACCGCGCAGGATCTGGCGCAGCTTGCCGTCGCACTGATCCGTGATTACCCCGAGCATTACGCGATGTACTCACAAAAGCAATTCCGCTACAACAACATCACCCAGTCAAACCGCAACCGGCTGCTGTGGCTGGATCCTAGCGTTGACGGTGTAAAAACCGGATACACCGAGAATGCCGGTTACTGCCTGATCACGTCGGCCAAGCGCAGCGACCGCCGCCTGCTGTCCGTCGTGCTGGGTACGGCCTCCGAATCCGCGCGTGCAGCTGAGAGTATAAAACTGCTGAACTGGGGCTTTCAGTTTTATGACAGCGTCAAGCTCTATTCCGGCCATCAGCCGGTCACCAGCCTGCGCGTCTGGAAAGGCTCATCCGGCGTGGTGAAGGTCGGGTTCACTGCGGATACCTACGTGGCGCTGCCCAAGGGCCAGCGCGACAAGCTCAAGGCCACTGTTGAAAGCCTGCAGCCGCTGTTGGCGCCGATCAGTTCTGGCCAAAAAGTAGCGACACTGAAACTCGAAATTGACGGCAAACCGTACCGCGAGCTACCGGTCGTAGCGCTGGAAGCAGTGCCCCTCTCCGGTATTTTCGGCCGTGGATGGGATACGCTGCTGCTGCTGTTTAAATAACAGCCTTGCCTTAGACTTTGAACCGCAACCACCAACCGGCACATCAGCAATGAGCGACATTGTTTATTTGAACGGCGAATTCATGCCCCTGGAGAACGCGCGCATTCCCGTCCTCGACCGCGGCTTCATCTTCGGCGACGGCATCTATGAAGTAATCCCCGCCTATTCCCGCCATCCGTTCCGGCTTGCCGAACACCTGCAGCGGCTGCAGTACAGCCTCGACAAGATCAGGATCGAAAACCCGCATGACAGCGCGGGGTGGACGCAACTCATCCGCGAGATCATCGAGCGCAACGGTGGCGACGATCAATCCGTGTATCTGCAGGTGACTCGCGGTGTGGCTAAACGCGACCATGCGTTTCCCAAAGGGGTCAAACCGACCGTATTCATGATGAGCTATCCGCTGGTGACGCCAACGCCGGCTCTGGTGGAGTCCGGCGTCCCCTGCATCACCGCACAGGATTTCCGTTGGCTCAACTGTGATGTGAAATCCATTGCACTGCTCGGCAATTGCCTGCTGCGCCAGTTGTCGGTCGATGTCGGCGCGGCCGAAACCATACTGCTGCGCGATGGGCAGTTGACTGAAGCGTCTGCCTGCAACGTGTTTGTCGTCAAAGACGGCGTAGTACTGGTGCCGCCCAAAAACAATCTGGTGCTGCCCGGCATCACTTACGATGTGGTCATTGAAATTGCCCGCGCACGCGAATTCCAGCTTGAAGTGCGTGCGGTTACCGAAGCCGAGTTGCGCGGCGCCGACGAAATCTGGCTCACCTCATCGACCAAAGAAGTGCTGGCAGTGACCGCGCTCGATGGCAAGCCCGTGGGCGACGGCAAACCGGGCCAGCTGTTTCGCCGCATGCACGCGCTGTACCAGCAATTCAAACTGGAACATATGAGAAAGAAGGCGTGAGCACGCCACCCGCATTACCGGACATTTCATCGCCAGACTTGGAATCGCTGATCGAGTATCCCTGCGATTTTCCGCTGAAAATAATGGGCCACACGCAACCTGGCTTCGCCCAAGCGGTGCTTACGGTGGTCAAGCGCCACGCGCCGGATTTTGATGACGCGTCGCTGGCAATGAAAACCAGCAAAAAGGGCAAGTATCTCAGTCTGACCTGCGTGATTCGCGCCACCTCGCGCGCGCAGCTCGACGCGCTATATCAGGAGTTGTGCGATCAGCCGTCGATCGTGATGGTGCTGTAAGATTTTCCTGGTTCGTCAATAGCGCTCATTTACCCTCACTTCGGCAGCTTGCGCTTGCGCAATTCGCGCAGCTCGTCGGCGTATTCTTTGTGAAAATCCGAGCCTGAACCGGTCAGGTAGTTGCGGTAATCGCCGCAGCCCTGCTCGATGCCGTCGCGCGGCTGGGCCAGTATCTGCTCGCGCTGCTCTTTGCGGTATTCGAGTATCGAGCCTTCGTACTCCCTGACGCTGCGCATGTACTCTTTCTCATCTTTTGACGCGCCGCGCATCATCAACGTCAGTCGTGCATCAAGCTCGTTGAGCAGCGCTTTGTGGCGAGCCTGCCACGACGCATACGCCTTCACATTGGCCTGCGCCTGCGCGGGTAGCGCCGCATCGCAGGCTTCGCGCAGCGCCAACAGGCGCTGATGTGCAAAATAAACCGCGCTCAGATTAGTACCGTAATCACCGGCCGCATCAGCCGCCACTGCCGGCAGGCCCACCAAACATGCGGCGCACAGCAATCCGGCTTTGAGAACACCTGGACGCACTACAGTCTCCTGATCGTCTTATAATGCGTTGAATTATCCCTTGAATTATCTCACTTATTCCATTTCAATCATGGTGTACAGCCCACACCACCAGATCGCCCCAGTGCCTCGAATTTCTGCCAACCCGATTTCCCCGGCTCCAGCGGTAACCGCTATTCACCGACTCGGGCTGGTGCCGTACGCGCCCACATTGGAGCGCATGCGCGGGTTTACACTGACGCGCGGCGCGCAGACACCGGACGAATTCTGGCTGCTGGAACATCCTCCCGTATATACCGTCGGACTTGCTGGCAAGCCGGAACACTGGCCACGCGTAGACAACGGCATCCCGGTGGTGCGCGTCGATCGCGGCGGTCAGATCACCTATCACGGCCCCGGACAATTGGTCGCCTATCTGCTGCTCGACATGCGGCGCCGCGGCCTCACCATCCGCCCGCTGGTCAGACTGATGGAACAGGCCGTCATCAACCTGCTGGCCGAATACGACATCATTGCCCGTGGACGCACTGACGCGCCGGGTGTTTATGTCGGTGATGCAAAAATTGCAGCGCTCGGGCTGCGCATCAAGAACGGCTGCTGTTATCACGGCCTCGCGCTCAACGTCGATGTCGATCTCGCGCCTTTCGCGGCCATCAATCCCTGCGGCTACGCCGGTCTGCGCGTCACGCGCACCCGCGACCTCGGCATCACCGACAGCACGGAAAAACTCGGCGACCGCCTGCTCCGGCAACTCCGTGAAGTGCTGCCATGACCACGATCGGCGAAAAACAAAAAGGCCGCGCCAAGACTGCGCGCATCCCCATCAAGGTGGTGCCGGTGACACCGCTTAAAAAACCGGACTGGATCCGCGTGCGGCTCGGCAACAGCGCGCGCTTTCAGGAGATCAAAGACATCCTGCGCGCACAGAAACTGCATACCGTGTGCGAAGAAGCCTCCTGTCCGAACATCGGCGAGTGCTTCGGCAAAGGTACCGCGACATTCATGATCCTCGGCGATCTGTGTACTCGACGTTGCCCGTTCTGTGATGTGGCCCATGGCCGCCCCCTGTCACCGGACGCCGATGAACCGCGACACCTGGCGGAGACCATCGCTGCACTGAAACTGAAATACGTGGTGATCACCAGCGTGGATCGCGACGATCTGCGCGACGGCGGCGCCCAGCATTTCAAGGACTGCATCCGCGCGGTGCGCGAACTCTCACCGCAGACCCGCATCGAAATCCTGGTACCGGATTTCCGCGGCCGGCTCGATATCGCACTCGATATACTGGCCGTCTGCCCGCCGGACGTGATGAATCACAATCTTGAAACCGTACCGCGGCTCTACAAGCAGGCGCGCCCCGGCTCGGACTACGCGCACTCGCTGAAACTGCTGCAGGATTTCAAGGTGCGCTTTCCGCACGTTCCGGCGAAATCCGGCTTGATGGTAGGCCTCGGCGAAACCGACGATGAAATCCTGCAGGTCATGCGCGACCTGCGTGCGCATGGCGTAAACATGCTCACCATCGGCCAGTACCTGCAACCGTCCATGCATCACCTGCCGGTGCTGCGATATGTGGAGCCGGCGATATTCGACATGTACGCCACAGAGGCGGAACGCATGGGCTTCAGTCATGCCGCCAGCGGGCCGCTGGTGCGTTCGTCCTATCATGCCGACCAGCAGGCACATGAAGCCGGCGTCACGTAGGCACTGCTCAGGATACTCGCAGTTTCTCCTCCAGCACTGCATGCAAATCGGCGAAATCCAGTTCGCCGACGATGCGCTTGATGATTCTGCCCTGCCGATCGATGATAAAAGTCGTCGGCGTCAGTTTGACGTCGCCAAACGCCCTGGCCAACTCGCCCATGGGATCCAGCGCCACCTTGAAGGGCAACTTGTTCTGCGCAACATAGGCCAGAACATAGTTTGGCGGGTCATGGCGCATCGCCACCGCAATGGTTTCAAAGCCCTGTGCGTGGAACTTGTTGTAAGTGGCGACGATCTGCGGCATTTCCTTGACGCAAACCACGCAATCTGTCGCCCAGAAATTGACCAACACCACCTTGCCGTGCAAATCCGCGGTAGCGATCTTCTCGCCTTTGATGGAAACAAACGTCACCGCGGGTGCCGCCGTTCCTGCTGTCAGCAGCGCCGTCGTAGCAATCGCTAGCACCGCTGCCGCAACCGCGGCGAGAATAAGCTTGCGCTGCTTCAACATGCGACCGACCTTGAACAAGGGGTTACCGACATGACGGGTATTCTCGGAGTTCTGC
>JAQBGW010000059.1:0-15090 GCA_032128415.1 Betaproteobacteria bacterium
CCGCGTTGAGATCCATGTCGTCGCCGTCCAACTGCTGCGTCAGGGGCGCAGCTCGGGTCGGCTTCTGCGATTGAATGGCCTTTTTCAAACGCTTGAGCGCAATCGCGTACTGCTTCATCAGGCGGTTGGTCTCGCCCATGTTCGATTCGGCGAGCCGCTTCTCCTGCACCCAGCTCCAGTTGCGTTTGTAGCGCGACTCGCGGTAATCCCATTCCGGATATGGAATGCCCTTGTCGCTGCTACCCTGGCCTGGCTGATCCTTGTCGCTCTGGCCCGAAGCACGCGCCGACTGGCCGGAGGAGTCACCATAACTCGGCATTTCCTGTTTCTCGCCATCGTCGCGCTGATCACCCGATTCGGCGTTCTGCGGCTGCTCGGATTGCTCCTCGCCCTCTTCCTGCTGCTGGCTTTGCTGCTCGGCACCCGCCTGCGTTTGCTGCTCGTTGTCGTCACGCTCCTGCGGATGTGTCATGCGCGTTGCATTCGGCCCGCGCCCCGGCAGGTACGCCGCATGAAAAGCTTCAAGATCAGTCACCGGCGGCAGTGACGACGCACTGTATATTTTTGCCGCCACGCGATAAGCATCAGCCACGGTAGCGCGGTCATCAAACAAGGATGAAAACTGCGCATCCACCGCACCGTTGTTGTGGTGTGCCAGCGCACTCTCCAGACTGGCCACCGCAAAATCGTAATAGGCCTGGGTTTCGGCGTGGCTGCGAATCAGTCCATGCGCCGCCCGCAGCATGCGCCTGAGATAGTTGGGCACATCGCGCTGCACACGGAAATCCACACGCAGGTCTTCGCATAAATCGAAAATCAACTGGAAGCGCAATGCATCGTCGCCATAACGCATGAACAGCGGCGCCCAGGACACCGCGCCTGTCGCCGGAAAATCCACTTTCGCCTCGGCAAACATGTCCTGCATCGCCGCACGATCAAAGGTGCGGTAGCGCATGTGGGCAGCGGTATGCAGCACGGCGAGGATCGCCTCTTCCCGATCTGCCATCACCGCCGGAAAGAAAATACTCTTGCCGTCGGTCTCGATGAACGGCCGCCCTTGCTCCGGCGACCAGGTGCTTTCTTTCAAGTCAAATGCGCCGCCGAACCACACATCGAGCAGCATTGCCAGCAACCGGTTGCGATCGGTCAGCCGGTAACCCGGCAGGTGCTCGAGCAGCAGTGACAGGCTTTCTTCGGACTCCAGCCGAAAGTAAGCTTCCCCACGGGCCCGCCCCGACTGCATGATGTCGGCACCGCGCGATGCCCACGGCAGTATGGCCTGCGCGCCCAGCAGGTTGCGCACGCGAATCGCGCCCGGCAGATAGGTGGACAGCATCAGCTTGCGCGACTCGAACAATTCATCCGCCGGCACCGCCAGTTGTTCGATGGCGGTAATGCCACCGTGGCGCCCTGCAAGATCCAGCACCGGCGTCGAGAAATACGCCGCACCACTCTCAATCTGGCGCGCGCACCAGAAAAAACCGATGTCCGCCCAGCGCTGTTCACCGGCATGACCGAGCGAGCCATAGGCGCGCGCGACATTGGCCATAAAACCTTCGAGCGCACGCCACGACGCGCGCCACTTCATGAACGCCAGCGCCTGCGCAGTCCACGGCAACACGGTTTCGGAGACCTGCTCGGCTT
Organism: Betaproteobacteria bacterium; assembly: GCA_032128415.1. Classification (GTDB taxonomy): domain Bacteria; phylum Pseudomonadota; class Gammaproteobacteria; order Burkholderiales; family SG8-41. The sequence goes on from JAQBGW010000059.1 coordinate 1,645, forward strand.
CCAGGCTGCCGCGGATGAAGGCACGGCCGGCATCGCGCTCAAAACCGAACAGCGCGGCGCAGGCGGCGAGCCATTGCAGCGCAATATCCTCGCCGTGGTGCGCAATGGCCGGCAGCACCACTACAACTTCGCGGTGCGCGACAGCACTGAGTTCCTTCAGCTGATTGACCGCCTGTTCGACAGCGGGGGTATAAGTCATGCAGGGCGCGCGAAACCGGCGCTATGAAAAGTGTGCCTGGACGATTTCCATGAGCGCATCCGCCAGTTCGACGTCATCGGTGATCGGATTAACCATCGCCACCTGACAGGATGTGGCCGGATCGAGTCCCGCCGCCATCATGCTTGCCGCATAGACCAGCGCACGCGTCGAAGTTGATTCCTCGAGGCCGTGATCCTTCAGCAGCCGCGCCTTGCGGCCGATGGCCACCAGTTTTTGCGCGATTTCCGGCTTGGTGCCAGGCACTTCCTTGACCAGAATCTTGCGCTCGACTTCCTCTGGCGGGAAATCGAAATTGATCGCGATGAAGCGCTGCTTGGTTGAGGGCTTCAGATCCTTCAGCACCGTCTGATAACCGGGGTTGTATGAAATCACCAGCATGAAGTCTTCATGCGCGTCGATTTCCTGGCCCTTTTTCTCGACCGTCAGCTTGCGGCGATGGTCGGTCAGTGAATGAATGATCACGGTCGAATCGGTGCGCGCTTCGACGATCTCATCGAGGTAGCAAATGGCGCCAACCTTCACGGCGCGCGTCAGCGGGCCATCGTGCCACACGGTTTCAGAACCTTCGAGCAGAAAGCGGCCGACCAGATCGGAACTCGTCAGATCTTCGTGGCAGGACACCGTCACCAGTGAACGCTTCAACTGAAACGCCATGAATTCGAGAAACCGCGTCTTGCCGCAGCCCGTCGGGCCTTTGAGCATGATCGGCAACCGGCGCTTGTAAGCCGCCTCGAAAACTGCCACTTCATTGGCCTGCGGCTCGTAATACGGCGCCTTGTCGCCGGCCTGCGGCATCTGCACGATATCGTGTTCCACACCGCGCACGCGGCTTGTTGCAGTCTTCATCAGCACTCCAGAATCAAATCCAAAAAATCACGGCAGCCCAATCGGCTAATTCGTAAAGTTGCCTTCAAGGACACAACATCACTTGATGTAGAGGTAAACATGCCGTGCGCACGGCCATTTTCTCCGGGACCTTCGGCAATGCGTCCCTGCGCCCCATATTAATACAGTTGCGGTAGTACACAAGTTCCCGGCAATTTTCACGGATCGCATTCCAGGTCGAATCACCTTTCACCAGCACCCTGAAGGCTTCGAGAAAATCCGCATCAGTACCGGGCAGCGTTTTCTGCCCGGCATTCGCGATATACGCCGCCACCAGGGCTGCTCGCAATGCGTTATGCAGAATTTCAGTGTCTAGATCAGCGATCAGCGCAAAGGGGTTCACCCCATAGCATAAAATTAGATAAACATAATTAGAATCAACAGGTTAAGATATAATGTCCCGCGCGACCCGCAGGTTTAACGTCGCGTCGCCAGCGACCCCTTATTCAGGTGGTAGTCGGCAGTACGGGGTCCGTGCAGGTCGCGCTCACCGATCAAGAAAACACCAACCTCGCACAAGCCAATATGCAGGCGCCTGGAACATTTTCTCACGAGTTGGCGTTTGTAAAATCCGGCGACGCATTCTGACCATCACCGCACAACATGCGGACCGCATGGAGTCGCATCATCTGAGACTGGATGCGATGGCACGTCGCTGGGCAGGTTAATCCCTTGGCCCGGGTAAACCCCCGAACTTGAGTTGGACCGCAGCCGGCGTTATTTCTTACTGATCGTTTTTTTCTTCGCCGCCCTTTTCTGCGCTGACTTCGTCTTCTTCTTCGACACAGATCTGTCGCCGGCCGTCCTGCGACCACCGGATGACGCACGACCCGCATGCGCCAGAAACGGCCGCAGTTCGCGCACATCCTTGAGTGATTCCAGCGCGTTGATCCGCTGAATGACAGCCTCCGTATTCTTCGCCCCCAGTACCGGCGTCATTAGCACCCGAGCCTTGGCGTTGACGCTTTCGGTATTCATCGGATTTTCCGGAGTGCCCGGCGCATGGCGGGTGAAGTGGCTGACGGTGTGGCCATTCTTGAGAGTGACTTCGACACGGCCGCTGCGCGGTGCGGCGGGATCCATCAGCGACTTGTCGGCCACCAGTTGCACGCGTGCCTTGGCGGCACGCACCTGCGGATCTTTCATCCGCGCATAGGAGTGACTATCCTCGAACGAGACGGTGCCCTCCACCAGCGCCACCGCGATGATGTGCTGGCAGTTGACGTCGGGCATCGCGCGATCGTTAACGACCCGCGCGCCGTCCTCCGGCACACTCACGACGATTTTCTCCACGTTGTCGACGCTGAGCCCGTGCTCGCGATGGAGTCTGAGAAATGCATCGAGTGGTGACTGGATCGGATAGCCCACCGAGAACGGCTTGATCGCGGTTTCGGTAATGAAATAGCGGCTACCCAGTCCCGCCACCATTTCCTCCGGGTCCGGATTGGCAGATAGCGCTATCAGCACATTGTGCTCGCCATCAAGCACATCCCAAACGCCGCTGAACCCCATCTGTGCCATGATCGCCGCAGTCACGCCGTTACGCGCACCCATGCCGGAAAAATCGAAAGCTTTTTCGACATGCTCGGCATCGCGCACCCAACTCCACACCCCCGAAACCTGCTGAGCAGCGTAGGACAGTGCATGGCGCATGCCCTTCTCATCGAGCCGGGCCAGTGCCGCAGCGGCGCCTACGCTGCCCATGGTCGAACTGGTGCCCTCGGCACTGCGATGAGACGCGCGGACCTGATCCGCACCGAGCGCCAGCAGAAAGCGGCAACACAAATCATAGCCGAGCGTGACCGCGTTGAGCAGCGCCGTGCCTGAGCTGCCCTCGCGCTCAGCCATCGCCAGCGCAGCGGGTACGACGGAACACCCGGGATGGGCCTTGGTCGCCGGATGGAAATCATCAGTCTCGTCGGCGTGGGCAAACATCGCATTGGCCAGCGCGGCGTTGACTGCCGTGGTGCGGATATCAGTGGTGACGACGCTGGACTCAGCGACCCCGCCCTGCGCCCGCGCATACTTGATCGCCATCACGCCCGGCTTAAGATGGGCTCCCGACACCATTGCGGCAAGCGAGTCGAGAACGCGATGCTTTGCATCGCGCGCCACGTTCGGCGCGAGCTTCCGCGTCCGTGCCGCCACCATGTAGCGAGCAAGCCTGCCTGTAATATCAGTTGTCGTCATTTAAAGCTCCTCCATACTCAAAGCGCCAGTTTAGAATCTACTGAGGTCTGATCGCCCTGCCCGCGTGCGGCGATCAGTGCACATCCCAACAACCCCAGCCGCTCATTGGTTACTACAGATACCGGAATTTTGCGCAGCATATCGCCGTAAACGCCCTTGGCATTAAATGCATCGAGAAATCCACCGGGAAGCAAACGCGACATAATGCGCGGCGCAATGCCACCCGCCACATAGACACCACCGCGCGCCAGGGCTGCAAGTGCATAGTTGCCCGCGGCCTCGCCATAACACGCGATAAATAAATCAAGCGCGCGCAAGCACGTTGGATGACCTGACTGAAACGCGGCCTCGGTAATCGCGGCGGGCGTAATATCCGCGAGCGCTGCCGCGCCGCCCTGCGTGCGTTCGATGAATTCACAGATGCGCACCAACCCCGGGCCTGACACCACATCTTCGATAGTCACCCGGCCTTGTCGCTCATAAAGGTCGCGCCACAATTCCATCTGTTCCAGCGTCGTCGGCGAAAAAGCAGCGTGCCCACCCTCTCCGGAAATCACCCGATATCCGGCCTCCCCGCGCACCAGATACGCGACACCGAGCCCCGTCCCCGCGCCGATCACCAACCGCGGCGCTGCAGCCAATGGCTCCCCTGCTTGCAGGACAACCAGGTCGGCATCCTGTAATAATTCGACCCCGCTCGCGGCGGCAGAAAAATCGTTGACCACCCGTACGGACGGTATATTGAACTCAGCACTAATGGAATGACCGTCGACCTTCCATGACAGATTGGTCATTTGAACGCGGTTGTCGAACATGGGGCCGGCGACGCCAAAGCAGGCGTGGGTGACTGGTACCCACGTACGGCCTGCAGCGCGCCAATCCTGGAGGAAACGCTGCAGCAAATGTTCGAGCGTCGGATGGTCGGCGGCAGCGTAACGCGCGCCAAACGCCGGCTGCCAGCGTCCATCGATCATTGTTCCCACTTCGAGCAGCGTCTTGGTGCCCCCGACATCACCAGCAAGGATCATGTTCATTAGCGACAAGGGATGTTAGGTAATTTCCTGAATTGAGCCTATCACGAATCATGATCGCCCGAAGCGCCTTGAGATGGAATATCAACGATCGTTGCACGCGGACAATGGAGAGAAGGCCAGGCAGCAGAAAAATAAAATCAGCATTGCCGTCTGGCACAACGCCTGTTCAGCCTCGCGACCTGCCTTATACTGGTCTCTCTCCACACTGGTCTCTCTCCATCCTGAATCGGCCGCATGAACGCGTCAAGACAACAACATTTTCCGCCCGCCCCCAGCGTCAACTGGTGTTTTTTTCTCGATGTCGATGGCACGCTGATCGAAATCGCCGGCACTCCCGACGACGTCCACGTCGATACCGCGCTGCTCGACCTGATCGCGCGTCTGCACCGCGCAACTGGCGGCGCGGTAGCACTGATCAGCGGACGCGCACTATCGGACCTGGAAGATCGGCTCGGCACTGTGCGCCTGCCGGTGGCGGGACAACACGGGCTGGAGCGACGTGATGTCGCCGGGCGGCTGTGGATGCACGCCGCACCGCCAGCGGCCAAGCATACAATCCAGGAGGCGTTGGCTCCGGTCATGGCGAGTCACCCAGGTCTGCTGCTGGAAGACAAGGGGCTAACTCTGGCACTGCATTATCGACGGGCGCCCCATCTGGCGGCCTACGCGCGTCGCCTGATGGCCGGGCTGGCGCGCAACGCCGGCGCAGATCTCGAAGTGCAGTACGGCAAGTGCGTAGCAGAGATCAAGCCTTCCGGCGTAGACAAAGGCACAGCGGTTGCTGAATACTTGAAAGAGTCGCCCTTCAGGGATCGGCGGCCGGTATTCATCGGAGACGACCTCAACGACGAACACGGCTTCGCCAAGGTGAACAAGATGGACGGGATTTCCATCAAAGTCGGGAAAGGCCGCAGCTGTGCGCGCTTCCGCCTGCCCGACACGACGGCAGTACGGTACTGGCTGGAGGATGCATTGAAAGGCAACACATGAAAAATCTCGATCTGGCCTTGATTGGCAATTGCAGCATCGGAGCGCTGGTTGACACGCGCGCGAGCATCATTTGGGGCTGCTTCCCGCGCTTCGATAGCGACCCCGTGTTCTGCTCCCTGCTCAAGCCAGCCGACGACTACGGATTTTTTACCGTTGAGCTGCTGGACTTCGAACGCAGCGAACAACATTATCTGGAAAATACGGCGATCCTCGTAACGCGACTCTACGACCGTCATGGGGGTGCGGTGGAAGTCACGGACTTCGCGCCCCGCTTCGGTCAATACGGCCGTATGTTCCGGCCCATGATGCTGGTCCGCTGCATCCGACGGCTGGACGGTAGCCCGCGTTTAACCTTGCGACTGCGCCCGGCCTGCGCCAATGGAGCAGGCCGCCCGGAGGTAACTTGGGGCAGCAATCACATCCGCTATGTGATGTCGACGCTCACGCTACGGCTGACCACGAACGCCTCACTGACCTCGATTCTTCAGGAAACGCCCTTCTTTATTGAGGACACTGTGACACTGTTGCTGGGCGCAGATGAAACCCTGCACGAGCCCGCCGGCGAAGCGGGCCGTCGCCTTCTCGAGGAAACCGCTCAGTACTGGCGCGAGTGGGTACGCGCCCTCGCCGTCCCCTACGAATGGCAGGAAGCGGTGATCCGCGCCACCATCACGCTCAAGCTCAATGCCTACGACGACACTGGTGCCATTGTCGCCGCGATGACCAGCTCCATCCCCGAGGCAGCGGGCAGCGGTCGCAATTGGGATTACCGCTACTGCTGGCTGCGTGATGGGTATTTCGTGGTAAACGCACTGAATCGGCTGGGTGCGACCCGGACCATGGAGCGCTACCTTGCCTATATCGTGAATATCGCTGCCAATGCTGGCGGCGGTCCGCTGCAGCCGGTGTACGGCATTGACGGCCGCGCTGAATTGGATGAACAGGAGATCCCGGCACTGGCGGGCTATCGCGGCATGGGGCCGGTGCGCATCGGCAACCTCGCCTACCGCCAGGTACAGCACGATGTCTATGGATCAGCCATCCTCGCGGTAACCCACATGTTCTTCGATCAACGTCTGACGCGCCGCGGCGACGAAGCATTGTTCCGTCGCCTCGAACCCTTGGGCGAGCAGGCCAGGCGCTGCCATGACCAGCCGGATGCAGGACTCTGGGAATTGCGCGGCAGCGCGCGCGTGCATACGTTCTCCGCCGTGATGTGTTGGGCAGCCTGCGATCGTCTGGCCAAAATCGCCAGCCGGGTTGCGCTGACGGAACGCGCGGCCTACTGGCAGGAACAGGCGCGGCAAATACATGAAACCATCTGCCGGCGTGCCTGGAACGCCAAGCGTGGCGCCTTCGTCTCCACGTTTGAGGGTGGGGCGATGGATGCAAGCCTGCTGCTGCTCTCCGAGGTCGGATTTCTGGATGCGGCCGACCCGCGATTTGCTGCCACGGTCGCCGCCGTTGAAAAGGATTTGCGCCGCGGCGATTTTATTTTCCGCTACATCGAGCATGACGACTTCGGCGAACCTGAGAATGCCTTTCTGGTGTGCTCATTCTGGTATGTGAATGCGCTGGCCGCGCTGAATCGGCGTGAGGAGGCGCGCGAACTCTTCGAGAGACTGTTGACCTGCCGCAACAGCCACGGCCTGCTGGCGGAACACATTGATCCACAGAGCGGCGAACAGTGGGGAAACTTTGCGCAGACCTATAGCATGGTCGGCTTGATTAATTCTGCAATTCGGCTATCGATACGCTGGGATCAGGCGTTCTGAGAGACTCCTGACCGGCAAAACAAGGCGATTTAAGGCCTTATGCTCGAAGGAAGAATTCGCCACCGATTTATCGTTGTGACTGATCATCACCCACTGATATCGCGCGTTAATATGGATCCTGGAATTCGAGCACTGGCTCCGCCGACAACCCTTGGGGTCGCGGGAAAGCGCTCAGATCCTTGGAGATCGCAGCATGCAGGAACGCATCCACCCACCTGAAAACGTCGTAATCCCGGATCGAGGCACGCATACGTCGCATCCTGGTGCAGCGCTCTTCTGGATCCATGATGCACGCAGTGTTAATTGCATCTGCGACAGACTCGATATCGTGCGGATTGACCAGCAACGCGCCGCGGGCTAGCTGGGATGCCGCTCCTGCAAATTCCGATAAAATCAGTACACAATTTTCCTCGATGCTGCAGGCGCAGTATTCCTTCGCAACCAGATTCATGCCGTCCTTGAGCGGGGTAACTAACGCGATGTCGGCAGCCCGGTAGTACGCCAACAACTCGATACGCGACAGACTGCGGTACTCGTAATAGACCGGCACCCAGACACCGGGGCGCGCGAAAGTGCCGTTGATCTGACCGACCAGCTGTTCGATTTTCTGACGCAACTTGTGGTACTCAGGGATGTCCTCCCGGCTCGGCACTACAACCTGCATGAGGGAGATCTTTTCGCGCATTTCCGGATAGCGTGTAAGCAGATTCTCAAACGCCTTGAGCCGCAAAGGAATCCCCTTGGTGTAGTCCAGCCGATCGATGCCAAGCATCAGCTTGCGCTCGTGCATCAGCTGCTGCAGCTCCTGCGCCTTGTTTTGGACAGCCGGCGCCTCGGCTCCTTCCACAAAAGCCTTGTAGTCGATACTGATGGGAAAGTTGCCGATGCGGATTTTGCGCTTCCCGATTCGTGCCACTGATGAACGCTGCTCGATCTCAAAGTCGCCTACCAGCATGCGTGCACAGCGCACGAAATTACGCTGGTCGCGCAAAGTCTGGAATCCGATCAAATCATACTCGAGCAGCGCGCGCAGCAGTGACTCCCGCCACGGTAACGTGAGAAAAATATCAGGAGGCGGAAACGGTATATGGAGGAAGAAACCGATGCGGGAGGTGACTTGCAGCCTGCGCAATTCGAGGGCCACGTTCATCAGGTGGTAGTCATGAATCCAGATAAAATCGCCCGGTTGAGACTGCGCGTGGATTACTTCGGCGTACTTGCGATTGACCTCGCAATAGGTACGCCAGAAATTAGGGTCGAAATTGCACAACCCCTGCATGTCGTGGAACAGCGGCCAGATGATCTCGTTGGAGAAACCGAGATAGAAATTGTGGATTTGCTCGGCCGTAAGGTCCACGGCACCGAACGAAAAACCGGCATTCTCCCCGCTCTCGGCAAGTGCTGCAGACAGTTCTTGTGGATTGCCGGTCGCGCCAGGCCAGCCAATCCAGATGCCACCGCGATTACGCAGCACCGGTAGCAGCGCCGTAACGAGACCTCCGCCCGCGGGCTCAGCATGCCAAACGCCCTTCTTGTTGCGACTGAACTGAAACGGCAAGCGGTTTGATACGATTACCAACCGCCGCCCTCCGCGACCTGCCGGCTTCGGCGCGCGTTTCGAGTGTTTCCTCAAGATCGCTCGCACCATGTTGAACTCCTCGCAATTCGGCGCGTTATTTGACCATCGGCAAAGCCATTAGCGTCGCGCTGCTCGCGCCTCGATACACCCTCATAACGAGGGCCGCTTCAGGGCGGACACATTATTCATCTTACCGACTGTCTGAATATAAACTTCTTAGAGCATGAGCACCATCGCATTCTGGTCATTTAGTCGAATGAATCGGCCACGATAAGCAACTGATTTGCATCATGCGAGTACTTTACTCAGCTCAATCGAGCTCTACCCCTTGGGGTAAACTGCCATGATGAGACGTATTGCGATACTGACCAGCGGAGGCGATGCGCCCGGCATGAACGCCGCGGTACGCGCAGCCACGCGCGCGGCCCTGGCCCAGGGGTGGGAGATCTACGGCGTGCGCAATGGCTACGCCGGATTGATCGCCGACAGCATGGAGCCGCTGCGCGCGCGCGACGTTGGCGGCATCATTCAGCGCGGCGGCACCGTGCTGGGCAGCGCGCGCTGCGCAGAATTCCGCGAAGAAGCGGGCCGCGCCAAGGCGCTGCACAATCTCGCGCGACGTGAAATCAATGCGCTGGTGGTGATCGGCGGCAATGGCTCGCAGACCGGCTCGGCCCTGCTCGCCGCCACCGGCTTCCCGGTTATCGGCCTCGCGTCGACCATCGATAATGATGTGTTCGGCACAGACGTGTCGATCGGCGTCGATACCGCCGTCAACGTCACCCTTGAGGCCATTGATCGCCTGCGCACCACCGGTGCGTCGCACCAGCGCGCGTTCCTGGTTGAAACCATGGGCCGCAGTTGCGGTCATATCGCGCTGCTTGCGGGAATTGCCGGCGGCGCTGAAGTGATTGCAATTCCGGAGCGTGAGGTCATGCCCCAGGAAGTTGCAGAACGCCTGGGGGCTGCGTATCAGCGCGGCAAGACCCACGCCATCGTGGTCGTCGCCGAAGGCGCGCGCCACGGTGCGCAATCCATGATGCGCTATTTCGAAAAGCACAAGGCCAAAATCGGTTTCGAGCTGCGCGTCACCACGCTCGGACACGTGGTGCGGGGTGGCATCCCGTCGGCATTCGATCGCGTGCTCGCCACCCGGCTGGGCGCAGCGGCCATCGACTGGCTGGCGCGCGACACGGCAGGCGTACTGCTCGGCATGCGCGGCAGCGATATCGTCGCCACACCGCTAAGTGAGATTGTCGGTAACACGCGGCCCATCGACATTGCGCTGCTGGATATGGCCCGAGTACTGGCGCAATAACGCCAAATAATCTCTCTTACTTCACCGTCACGGAAAATGAATGAGATTCCGCCGGCGTTTCAAGTATGCGGCGGCGCTTGCGCTGACAATATATGGAATTAGCGACCGGTTTGCTTGCGGACATTCCGCCGCAGTCGGGTAAACTGCCGGCATCTCCAGAGGAGAACCGCCCATGAGTGACGACCGTCGCGCTGCGGCAGCGCCAACCCGCGAAATTGCTGCGTGGATCAGCAACCTGAAATACGAAGACATACCCGCACGCACCCGCGAAGTGGTGCGGATCGCCATACTTGACACCCTCGGCTGCGGCGTTTACGGCTACCGCACACCGTGGGCGGACATGTTGCTGAAATGGGCACGCACGGGCGGCAGTGGCGAAGGCGACGCCACGGTTTGGGGCGAAAAAAACCCGACACTGCGGGTTGCCGACGCAGCACTGGTCAACGGCACCGCTACGCATGCCTTCGAACTCGATGATTATCACAACGCCAAGCTGCACGCCGGTGCGGTAGCCGTGCCCGCTGCACTGGCAATGGCCGAAAAACTCGGCTCCGACGGCAAGGCACTCATCACCGCCATTGCCGCCGGTTACGAAACCATGATCCGTTCGAGCCTCGCCTCAAATCCGTCGGCGACACGGCTGCGCGGCTGGCACATCACCGGCATCTACGGCCCGTTCGCCGCTGCAGCGGCGTGCGCGTCACTGCTGAAATTGAACCCGGAACAGACCGGGTGGGCGCTGGGCCTTGCCGGCACTCAGGGCGCCGGCACCTGGGCTTTCAACGCAGATGGCACCATGAGCAAGCGTCTGCATGCCGGCAAAGCCGCGCATTCCGGCGTACTCGCCGCGGAACTTGCTGCAATGGGATTCACCGGCCCGATGCAGATTTACGAATTTGAAGACGGCGGCGTGTTGAAAGCGCATTCCGACGACAGCGATGTCACGCAACTCACCCGCGATCTGGGCCGCGTCTGGCATACCGATACCAATTCGATCAAGCCCTACTCCTGCTGCGGCAGCACGCATGCCTACATCGATTCCGCGCTGGCCGTGCGCCGAAAAATTGGCGCACCGTGGGACCTGCAACGCCGCGTGAAGGTCGGTCTGTCGAAAGTGGTCGATGTGCAATGCGGCTTTGCCTATGCGCCAGGCAGTGCGCTGAACGCGCAGATGAGCCTGCGCTACATCATTGCCGCAGCGCTGGTGGACGGCAAGGTCCTGCCGCCGCAATTCACCGACGAACGCATGCGCGATCCAGCGCTGGTCAAACTCGCCGCCCAACTCGACTGCGAGCATGATCCAAAACTCGACGCGCTGTATCCAAAGCATTTCGCCGGCTGGGTCGCCGCGGAACACAACGGCCAGTGGGTGCGCGAGGACATACTCAATCCCACCGGCTCCATCGACAATCCGGTGGATGCGAAAGGTGTCACCGAAAAATTCCGCGGCATTAATCCACAGTTGCCGGTTGACGCCATCGCCAAGATCGCCCTGGATATCGAGAACCACAGTGTGCGTGAATTGTTGGAGCTGACGGCGCAGCGCAACACCTGATTTTCGTAACAAGCCAAAATCGCATGAAACGCAAAATTGCTGTACTGGGCACCGGGGCTATTGGCAGCAGCATCGGCGCTGATCTGACTCAGGCAGGTCTTGATGTCACGCTGATTGACCAGTGGCCGGCGCATGTCGCGGCCATGCAGACTAACGGCCTGCAGGTGCAATTCAAGGAATCCCAATTTCAGGTGCCGGTACAGGCTCTGCATCTGTGTGACCTGGCCGCGACGAACACGAAATTCGACATCGTGTTTCTCGCCGCCAAATCCAACGACGCGCGCTGGCTGGCGGAATTCATCAAGCCTTACCTGAAGCCCGACGGCGTGCTGGTAGGCACACAAAACGGCATGAACGATGACGTGATCTCTTCGATAATCGGTCGAGAACGCGTGATTGGCTGCGTAGTCGAGTTGCAGGCAGAGTTGTTCACACCGGGGCAGATCCAGCGCAACACCACGCGCAAAGGGTCCTGGTTCACGGTCGGCGAGTCTGACGGCAGCTATACGGCGCGGATCAAGGAAATCGCCGCGACTATGGCCAAAGTGGGACGTTGCGACGTCACCAACAACATCTACGGCGCAAAGTGGACAAAGCTGATCGCCAACACCATGACCATGGGCCCGTTCAGCCTGCTTGGACTGCACAATTTCGAGGCGGCAGCGCTGCCCGGCATGTTCGACATTTCTGTGAAGCTCGGGCGTGAATCGATGGCAATCGGCGCCGCACTTGGTTACCGCATCGAGCCGATCTTCGGACTACGCGCTGATGAATTCGCCGGTTCCAGTGACGAAAATCTGGTCACCACCATGAAAACGCTGCTCTCGCATGTCGGCGGCGGTCGCACCGCGCCCATTCACGATCACCTCAAGGGACGCACCAGCGAAATTGAATTTATCAGTGGCGTGGTATCACGTGAAGGCCGCCGACTCGGCATTCCTACGCCGGCCAACGACGCGGTGGTCGCCATCGACCGGCAAATCAACACCGGAGAGCTCCCCATGGATGAATCCAACTATGCATTGCTGCAGGCGCAGCCGGGCATCGCATTCGGCTGAGCTCGACGGACGCGTTACAATTGCGCGCTGTTTAACAGCACACCCTGTGCAGACCGTCTGCGTCTCCGCCGGGATTTTTAAAACAGGCAATGCCTGCATTTTTACGGAGAGCAAGAGATCATGAAATTCCGCAGAGTCGTCACCGGCAACAACAAAGAAGGCAAATCCTGCATCAAGTGGGATACCAGCATCGAACCCATTCCGTTGCGCACAGGCTTCGGCAACATTCCGATGTGGGCCACGAAAAAACTGCCCGCGGAAATGACTGAAGAAGATCCTAACACCTGGGATCTGGGCACCAGTCTCGCCGGCGGCTCCGTGTTTCGGCTGGCGAAGTACGAACCGGGTGTGGCCAAGCGCTGGCATCGTACTGACTCCGTGGATTACGCGATCTGCCTGTCGGGCGAATTGTGGATGCAACTGGACAACGGTGAAGAAGTTCACCTGACGCCGGGCACCGTGATCATCCAGCGCGCCACCAATCACAACTGGGAAAACCGCGGCAAGGAACCCTGCATCATGGCTTATATATTGCTCGCCACCGAAGGCGCGCAGACTACCGGCTGGTAATAACTCGTAAGGAGCATCACCATGAATGACGATATAGGCAAACTGCTGCTGCGACTGACGCTGGGCATCCTGATGCTGTTCCACGGCATCGCCAAGATGCGCTATGGCGTGAGTGGCATCGAAGGCATGCTACAAAACCACGGTCTGCCGGGATTTCTTGCCTATGGTGTGTTCATCGGCGAAGTTCTTGCTCCGCTGTTGGTGATTTCCGGATTTTATGCGCGTATCGGCGGCGTGATCATAGCCTTCAACATGGTGGTGGCCATCGCACT